>JAJRRA010000015.1 GCA_024279945.1 Gammaproteobacteria bacterium | reverse complement strand
GTATATCAATAACATAACGTATTTCTATACAGGAGATAAATGAATGAAGTTGTCCCGAGATGTCTTTATTGCGGGAGTAGGTGAAACGCAATTCAAGAAACACAAGCTGGACTTCGATGTATTGGGAAGAATGGCTGCTTTCGGGAGCATAGTGATTCGAAGAGAAATTCTAGTTACCGGATTTTATGTATTGATTATTCAAGTTTTGCTGTTTTCGGTTGCAACCATTGCTGTTGCCGAAAACACTGATACGGCCGAGTTTCGCCGGTTTTGGCCGGACAACCTTTTTGCGGTTGATTTTGTAAATGACAAAACCGGTTTCATCGCAGGCTACAGTGGCACTGTTTTGCGCACGATTGACGGTGGGGAAAGTTGGGACTTTTTCTATATCGGTCGCTCCGAGTTGATTCGTCGCTTGTCATTTTCTGATGAATTAAATGGCTGGGCAGCCGGCCACAGAGGCAGCATATTTCATACCGATAACGGGGGTGAGTCCTGGCAGGTTCAAAAAGAATTGCCTGGCCTGTACCTTCGCGACATCTATTTTGTAGATAAATTGAATGGTTGGGTGGTCGGTCATGACGCCAACATTTGGCATACCAGTGATGGTGGAAAAAACTGGGAGCAACAATATCTCCTCGGCTTCAAAGGGCGGGACGCCCCGCGGCTTAACGGTATTTACGCGAAGGATGCTAAAACTGCAATTCTGGTTGGTGAATTTGGTGTCATTGGTCACACAGAAAATGGTGGCACAACCTGGTTAACGACCCCTGTTGAGTCTGCTACTACGTGGCTGATGGTGACTGGAGTTCGTGATTCATTTTTTGCGGTCGGGCTGGACGGAGCGATAGCGCAACTTTCCATCGCTACACCCGAGCAGCGTGAACAAATTGACAACCGTCAGGCGGCAAAGGAAGCCATGGAAGAGGTGCGCCTACGTAAAAAGGCCAAACGGTTAAAAAGGTTATACGTTAAAAAAGAAGTCACGACATTACCAGTGGCTGAGATCGAATACAAGGTGGATATGCTGAAGTCCGGCACCAAAGAACATCTATTCGCCGTGGCGCCGGTAGACGATAACTCGGTTATCGCTGTCGGTCGCTCTATGGTTTTAAAAATAAGCGGGACAACAGTAACAAAGTTAGAAGCCGCGAAAGGTTTTCCATTGCCCTATATTTGGCTGGGTGGAGTCACAGTTACACCGTCAGGAGTGATTTGGGCTGCAGGGATTCGTGGAATGATAGTTACCGGGACTGTAAACAGCATGAGCTTTTCGTCAGCGTTCAACCTGGCGACATCAGAAAAAATCACACAAAAATCCAGTCGGTGGGGTAATAATAAATGACTTCAAAATTGGCGGCATTTGTTTGCAGGAAGGCTGGCCTGGTCGTCATTATCATGACGCTGTTAACCCTCATACCAGCCTATTTTATCTATAAGGGATTGTCGCTGACCGTCGTGCTCGAAGAGATGTTGCCGATCGGAGCCAAAAATGTCGAATTATTTGAGAGGTTTGGCCCCCAGTTTGGCGGTGCAAACACTACACTTATTGAAGTCAAGAATAAACAGGGCGATATATATTCCACGGAATTCCTCGAGAAATACAAAAAGATCGCAGATGATGTTTTTTATAATCCAGAGACGTATCGCCCTTTGAGCCAATCGCTGGTGCTGCGGAAAACCAAAGCCATATCCGGAAGCAGCGGCAGTGTAGACGTTAGCGCAATACTGTGGCCAGACCTACCTCGCGACGAAGAGTCTATGCAGAAATTTCGCCGGGCGGTAAACAATCAATACCGTGGTTTCCTTGTTTCGGACGACGAAACCTCTGCGATGATTATCGCAGACTTCAAAGATACGGCAAACTTTGAACAAATCCTGAGCTTTTTCGAGGGAATTCAGGCCGAAATGGAGGACGACACCCTATCAATTCATGTGGTCGGCAGACCCATACTACTTGGATACATCTACCGGTCTCTTGATTCAGTATTTTTGATACTGGTAGTGTCGTTGTTAATTATAGCCGTAGTTCTTTATTTATATTTCAGAACCTAGGTTGGCGTCTTTGTGCCGATGTTCACTGCGACGGTAGCAACCATCTGGGGTTTGGGGGCAATGGGGGTTGTTGGCTATAACCTTGACCCACTTTTAATCTTGCTACCGGCGTTTATTTTCGCGATTGTATTGTCTCACGGAGTGCAACTGACCTCACGGGTTTTTGAAAATATCGCTGCATGTAAGCAAGCTCCCACGAACTGCCGGGATAGCACCCGTCGTGGTTTGAGGAGGGTTTTGATCCCCAGTACCGCTGCAATAATTACCGATGCTGCCGGGTTTGGCGTGCTTACTCTGGTTGCAATACCAAGCATCAAGGGCCTGGCTCTGATTTGTGCGGCATGGTTACTGTCGATAGCGCCAGCATTAATTTTTGCATCGTGTGTGTTATGTCTGGTCAAGCCTCCGCGAACACACAATACGGGCTCTGTCTTATTGAATAAAGTTTGGCAGGCCATTATCAATGTTGAAGACCATAAATACATCGTCCTTGCCACGACGGCCATACTTTTGAGTGTTGGGTTGTTCTATGCAAGAAACCTGACAGTTGGTGATACGAAGGGCAGCGCAATCCTCTGGCCGGATGCAAAATTCAATTCCGACTCAGCGTCCATCAACACTCGATTCTCGTTTTTAGGGTCGGACATCATGCAAGTCTACATCGAAGGCGGTAAAGACACGATGCTCGATCCAAAGGTCTATCATCAAACGGAGGCGCTGGATCGTTACATTTATGAGCACATGTCAGAAGTGCGTCCGGCACAAAGCCTGGTACCAATCATAAAGTTGGTCAATTCCGTTCTATACGAGGGCGACCCGTCCTATGAGGTTTTACCCGATACCAAGGAAGAAATCGGTTGTGATATCTATATGTACCGGTCACGTGGTGAACCCGGTGACTTTGCTGCTTTTACCAATACCGAATGGGAAATTGGCAATCTGTCATTCTTTCTCGAGGATCACAGCGTACCAACGACTAACAAGCTTACTGAAGCTCTTGAGGGATTCTTTGCGCATAAAAATGAAATCGTCAGTGACGCGGCATTTCTCTACTCCGGTGGTCAGATAGGAATCATTGAAGCGCTGAATGAAGAAATTACGGTATCGAATATTAAGGTCATGATAGCCATAGCAATCGTGATTTCCCTATGTATTGTCGTCTACTACCAGTCACTCATCATGAGTTTGATTCTATTGTTCAGTCTGGCTACGGCAAATTCACTTACCTACGCTTTCATGGCATGGAAAGGTGTTGGGCTTAACGTCAGCACCTTGCCGTTGACTGCACTTGGGGTTGGTCTCGGCGTGGACTATGGAATCTACATGCTGGACCGTATTAAGGAAGAGTATGCCAGTGGGGCGAAGAGTGTAAGTGACGCCATTCACGGGGCATTTCTGACTGCAGGTAACGCAATTTTTATAACCGCTGTGGCCATGATTGCACCGCTGCTGCCATGGGGAATCATGTCCCCATTACGATTTCAGGCAGAAATGGGAATGCTCCTCAGCCTGGTGTTATTCCTGAACATGCTTGGTTCTCTGTTAGTTGTGCCTGCAGCAATCGCGGTGTTCAAACCCCGTGCGTTGTTTCCTGATAAGGGCAAACAGACTGGTATTGAGTTGAGCGTTAACAACGAGCATTTGGGGATTTAGCCTCCGACAGGAGGGTGTGAGGGAGGAGGGCGTGGATGGTCAACCATCCAATACGTTAAATAATTTTATAGAGATGAGTTATGTATATGATAAACAGAGTATATTTCACGTTCACAACAATTCTTTTGTTATTGGCCACACCACTCTGGGCGATCGACACAGGTGTTGAAGGGCTGTCAGTCGACGGGCGTATCAAGCAAGCTTATTCGGCTCTTCTTGATCTTGATGGTCAGGATATTCAAGCTGGTCAGGCACTGTCGCTGGCGGAGGTTAAAGTTGCCTATCGCCCAAACCGTAGATTGACATTTATCGGAAACTTTTGGGTGCGTGGTGACTTGAATAATCCAGATTATTTTGAAAATGAAGGTGGACTCAAGAGTTTGATTGCCGGGCCACCATTCCCGAGTGGCAGTTTTAAACATGGAACCAATAAATGTAATTTGGCTGCACGTGAATTTTGTTCCAGGTATGGGTTGAAAGGATATCAAACCAACTTTAATGAGGAAATCATTCGGGAGTTTTCTGTCAAGTATCGTGACAGGAAAAACCGATTTACTTTCAAAGCAGGGAAGTTCCAACGAGGTTGGGGTCAGTCTGATGGCTTGAGGCTGCTCGACATACTTCACTCCCAGGATTTGCGTTATCGCTTTGTGTTTGCAGATGCGGACGAAATTCGTCTACCTTCCTGGATGGTAGCAATGGACTTTAATTTGAATAAACTGGGGTTGGCAGCACCTTTTGAGGCAATTGGTATGCATAGACCGACGCTCGAGTTCAATATTGCCGAGGTCAGACACAGTAAGCTCATTATTAATAATCCAACACCATCGGACCCATCTTCTGGTGGCGTGTTTGGTTTTCCGTGGCCTGATTTTGTCGACGTTGGCCTGCCACATCAATCGGGATTGGGAGCGGTTGCGTTTGCTGCGAACTTAATCGACAAAGATAATGATGGTTTTAGCAGACCGGAGCTGTCGCTTCGTCTTAAGTTTGAGACCTTAGGTGGAACGATGACGCTTAATGGCTTCTACGGAACTCAGGATCTGCCAATAGTCAATATGCTGGGCGCCACCGTTTTTGTTGGATCCGGTGTGAACGATGTCGGTGGGTCGTTGGTTGCGGTGCCGGTAGACCACGCGACTTTATTGGCGGCTTTGTGGTTACCGGA
Organism: Gammaproteobacteria bacterium; assembly: GCA_024279945.1. Lineage (GTDB taxonomy): Bacteria > Pseudomonadota > Gammaproteobacteria > Xanthomonadales > SZUA-36 > JAJRRA01. The sequence goes on along the minus strand of JAJRRA010000015.1, from coordinate 21,983 downwards.
TTTTTTAAATCCAGCATCGCCCGTCTCGACCACAGGTAATCCTTCAGGTTATATGCCCTATCTTCGGGGTGCGGCTGGAACGGGACCACTCACCACCAGCCCATTAACTTTGTTGACCGGCGGTGCTTGCAACGATCCGGTGAATGATCCGGGAGGTGCCGGCTTGGAGTGCTCGGTGTCGGTAGATATGCTACTAGACTATACCCAAAGACAAAAAGTGATTGGATTCAGCTTTGGGCGTGACTTGAGTGATGTGATGTCTTTTGGTCCAAAAAGCACGTCACCGGCATTACGAATGGAATTTTCATATGAATTCGATAAACCCTTCAACCAATCCACCGTTTCCAATCCGTTTGTACCGGGCCAGTTAGAACAGGGTGCTGTTGCCAATTTTGTCAGTCCGGCTGTGTCAATTGTGAAAAGAGATGTGACGTCAATAATGATTGGTTTTGATTATCCGTTGTGGATTCCGGGGTGGGATTCGCAAGAGAAATCAATCTTCACCAGTGTACAGTGGTTCAACATTCATACAAAAAATGCAGATAATCTGATGGCTCAGGCTCCGTACGGAAATACACTGGTCCAGTCTAATCAGAATTATATGACTTTTCTGTGGTCAGCACCACTGCATCGTCAACGCCTTGTTCTGGAAGGGTTGTTCATTAGAAACATAGACTTTCACGGCACTGCCTACCGGCAACGAATTGATTTTAATTATTTTGGCCCACACTGGCGGCCGCGTTTGGAATATCAGTACTTCAGTGGTCGTAAAGAGACCGCCCCAATTGGCTTCTTTAATGACAAGGACTTCATTGAAGCATCAATTACATATCAGTTCTGAACAAAATTATTTGATTATAAATGCTCTTTAATGAGGTGCAAAATATGAAACCTTTAAAACTTCTAGTTCCCACTTACCTGATAGCCCTAACTTTTATGAACATTGCATCAGCTGAGGATTCGAATCGGGCACTAGATGCCTGGCGGGCATTTGCGGAGAGTTCTGGTAATCCAAACCATGCGAAGTGGGTTGAGGAAATATCGAAGCCGGAAGCCATTGCCCTGGCGAAAGAATGGAAAGATTTACGAGGATTTGACGCTTACGATGAATTAGATAAAATTGAATTACCAGCTGATTTAAAGCCGGGACTCAAAATTACTAAAGAAAATATGGATCAGTATCCCTGGCTGAAAGATTATTTGCCTAAGGAAATATACGGGCATCTGACCTCTAGCTGGAGCAGGATCCACGAGATCACGATTGTTCCTACCAATACCTACTATATGCACAAAGGATATTTACAGGGAACAAAAGGCCTCAAAGCAAAAGGAATTGAGCTGCAGATCAATGAGAAAGGGGAATTGCTCTATCCAGACGGTTCATATGCATTAATGTCAGGGCCAGCTGCGACTGCTGTGCCATTTCTTAATCCTACCAATGGTCTCCAACTGAACTGGGATCTTGTCGCGTCTACAGTAAACTCAGATACACTCGAATTTAATCCTATTCATATGCGTGCTTGCACACCTGCAGGCAAGGTTGACAGCGAATACAAGGCAAACCTGTGGTGGTCGCATTATCATAACCGCCAGCTTGTTGAGCCATTTGGTGATCTCGATGGTAAAGAAGACTTCATCGAAGGCGGTTCAATATTCTTCCTAGAGCCATATGATATCCGAGGGTTGGCCGGTGTGCGTCAACGTTATCCCGAAGCAGACAAGGCTGACGATTTCAAAGTATTTATTCCAAGTTTACGTCGAACGCGGGTGATGACTGGTTCTGATGCACAGGATCCGATTGCGTCCGGGCAGGAGCTTACCTGGGATGACTGGCGTAGCTATTGGGCCAAAACCGACGTAGATAAATTTGAATATAAACTGGTTGGAGACGGATTCATATTGGCCTCACCTGAGGTCGGTTATATTTATGACTCGACAGTTTTAACCGAGGACCAGTGCAATTATCAGTCCATGGAGATGGAACTCCGACCGGTTTTAATCCTCGAAATTACCGACAAAACCGGCAAATATATGTACTCCAAGCGGAGGATATGGATCGATAAGGAGTTCTATTATACGCAATACCAAATGACCTGGGATCCTCGTGGGAACCCGTTACGGAATTGGGACGATAGTCGCGCATTCCGCCCAACGATAGGTGATGCACAATGGCGGTACGTCATGGTCAACAATTACGTGACAAAGCGGATGTCTACCTTGTTCATGACTTCGACATGGCTTGATCGAGGGATCAATGTCACAGAAGAAATGTTCGATGTGGATCAGTTGCGCGATTTTAAGTAATAGCTGAAGTAACAGGTTGTTCTGATTTCATGATATGAAGAGTATTTATGATTTGGATGGGGTTGGTTAACCAACCCCTCCACATCAGCGTTATAACTGTACCGCCTGGCTGCTTTGCTTGACTGGTCAATGTTTGACATCGTGCTTGGCAGCCTGTACTACCCGGATAACAGCTGTCCGGCAAAGGCCTCGCGCTTGATGGTGGGACTAAATACCTCAAGCATCTTTATGGGCTATCAGATGAAGCAGTGGCGAGGCGTTGGGTGGAGAACCTCTATGGGCAGTATTTTTATGGTGTAGTGTATTTCGAACATCAACTCCCTATTGTCCGAGCGGCATGTCGCGGTTTCGCCACGACATTGGTGTGTCAGTGTCAGGTTGTGAGCTAATTATCGAGGCTATACAGTTCTAGCCCGTGGATTTTGGGGATAATCGGACTCCTCATAGTTGACTTGTCAGAAATCGAGGGACTAAGGATAAACAGCCAATGCCCGACTCCAAGCAGATGACTTTGACTGCAGCGATCTCTCGTTTCGTACCTGACGGCGCGTCCGTGGCCATGGGGTTGGCGCAAGAAATCCTGATTCCATTTGCGGCAGGACATGAGATCATCCGGCAGAATAAAAAAGGGTTGACTCTGATCGGCCCCATCTCTGACATTTTGTTTGACCAGATCATCGGGTCAGGTTGCGTCCAGAAGATATGTGCAGCCTGGATAGGAAATGTGATCACAGGTTCCGCTTACAATTTCCGTCAGGCTGTGGAGAACGGTGAGATTAGAATGGAAGACCATTCTAATCTCACCTTGGCAACTGGCTTGAGGGCTGGTGCGATGGGAATACCCTATATGCCTACCCGCAGCGCTCTCGGCAGCGATCTGTTTGAGAGCAATGCAAGTTTAAAGCGCATCATCTGCCCCTTTACTGGTGATACGCTTACCGCAGTAGCTGCCATCACACCAGATGTAACTGTCGTCCATGTTCAACGAGCGGATATATTTGGAAATGCCCATTTCTGGGGAAACTTGGGAATTACCCGCGAAGCCTGCCTCGCTAGCAAACAAATCATTATTACGGCGGAAGAGATCGTGTCGCCTGAGGTCATCAGTAGTGACCCAAACCGGGTGTTCACACCCGGATTTCGGGTAAGCGCGGTCGTTCATGCGCCGTGGGGCGCTCATCCGTCTCCTGCTCCGGGCTATTACAACCGGGATCATCAGGCATTCGTGGACTATCAACAGACGAGCAAGACGGCCGTTGACTATGCTTGCTGGCGGTCGCGTTGGGTTGATGCGGTTCACGGTAGCGACGACTACGTCAAGCTGATGGGTAAGGACAGAACTAATACTTTGGCGCTAACAAAGGGTGTATATTCGGAGCCGGTGAACTATGGGTATTGAGAAGACCACTCCATCGGGGCAGGTGCTTTATACGCCAGCGGAGCTGATGGTTACCGCTGCCGCTCGAGAAATCCATGACGGGGACGTTATTTTTGTTGGGATGCGATTGCCGCTGTTAGGCTTTCAGTTGGCTAAGAGCACCCACGCTCCCAATGCGGTTGGCGTTTACGAGTTAGGTATCGTCCGAGACACTGCTGCGCCTGAACCCATATTGACTATGGGGGATTTGCCGAACCTTTACCGATCCCAATGGTTAGCTGACACGGCAGACGTGATGGGGTTATTGCAGCAAGGTCTAGTTGATATGAGCTTCATTGGAGGCGCTCAAGTTGATCGATTTGGAAATCTCAACACCAGCTATATTGGACCATCAGGTCGCCCTTCGACACGTTTACCGGGCAGTGGAGGGGCGTGTGATTTGGCCTGCTTGGCGAAACGTCACATTATCATTATGACTCACGAAAAGCGCCGTTTTGTGCCTAAGGTTGACTACATCACCTCACCTGGTTATGGAGACGGTCCCAACTGGCGGAAACGAATTGGTCTTCCCCGCGGCGGACCCGCAAGAGTAATCACCACTCTGGGAGTGTTAAGATTTGATTCACAGAGCCGGGAGATGGTGCTGGCTTCCACACATCCGGGCGTCAGCATCGCAGATGTGCTTGACAGTACAGGCTGGCCGCTTCTGGTCGCCTCAGATATTCAAGAGACACCGGTTCCCACGGCCGACGAGCTGTCAACCTTAAGGCAGTTTGACCCTGACGGCTTTTGGACTGGTTGAAAACACCATTACATAGTCGGCTCTGAAAAACTCTAATACACATCATAACAATATGATTATATTAGAGAATATTAAATATCCTGCTGGTCTGTAGTTGCCGACATCGGTATAATTGGGATTCTCTGGTCCCCTGACGCTACAGCGCCGAACACACCATACACAACACTCGCGCCCGCGATCCGGCCAGCCAACCCCTCAAATACGGCAATGGCCGCACTAAAATGGATCCCCCAACCACCCCTTACCTTTTTGCCGCAGGTGGCGTTACGCGGTCTTCTTAATAAGAAACGTATAAACACCGCCGTCTTCACCGCTTTCCAGTAATTCATTTCCGGTGGTGCGGCAAAATGCCTGGAAATCGGCCACTGAACCTGGGTCGGTCGAGAGGATTTCGAGGGTTCCGCCGTCTGGCACATCCTTCAGAGCCTTCTTGGCCTTGAGAATCGGGAGCGGACAATTCAGTCCTTTTGCATCTAATACTTTATCTGCCATGCTGGTTTCCTGTGGTAAAAGCCTATATAAACAGATTAATGTGCGACTTGGCGGCTATTTCGACCCATGTTGCGGCCCCACCCAGCTCAACCCCATCAATCATGTCATCCCGGGTGTATTCGAACAGATCCAGGGTCATCTGGCATGCGATCAGGCGTACATCCGCCTCCACCGCCAATTCCCGCAGATCTTCAATGGATGCAACACCCTTTTTCTTCATCAGGTTCTTCATCATTACCGAAGCCCCGGCATCCACGCCCGGGATGGCTGAAAGCAGATTCGGCATACCCATATGCCCCCCCATCATGGGCATTTTCATCGCCGGATTGCCGAGTGATGTGATTTTCAGGTGAAGCTTCTTGAATAACAGAGGCAAGCCGTAAAAGGTGAAAAACATCGTAACATCCAGCCCAAGGGCCGCTGCCGTTGTGCTGAGGATGAAGGGTGGATAAGCCCAGTCAAGACTGCCCTTCGTGACAATGATGGACATGGAATTGGGGTTAATGCCGTTTCCTCCGTTATTTTCTTCTGACATGAGCTATGGGCCTCCGTAAAAAAGGAACAGTCGGGGAATCTATTATATACAGATTTCATTTATTAGGGAAACCGAATACTATGTAAAGCCCCTGCGGGGTATAAGTAGTGATGATCAGGAGCATCAAACCATTCACGCAGAAACCCTGAATATATCAGACCGTGCATCTGACACGAGACCGGAACAACGGCGTGCGGCTTTCATCGGAAGCCAGGTTTATCGTAACGACGCATTCGGCAGCCACCACCCTCTGTCCATACCCAGGGTCACGGGCGTCATGGATGTTTGCGCCATGCTGGGCTGGCTGGGAGACGGTGTGTATCACGACAGCCCTCCGGCAAGCATATCTCGCCTGGTGCAATTCCATGAGGCGCATTATGTGCAGGCCCTGAGGCAAGCGGAAGAACAGGGCGGCGTTGCCAAAGAGGTACGCGAGCGCTACCGGATCGGAACCATGGAAAATCCCATCTTTCCCGGCCTGTTCCTGCGGGCATCAACGGCAGTTGGTGGTTCCATCCTGGCCGCACAACTGGCTCTGGAGGGGATAACATCTTTTCATCCCGCGGGCGGAACACACCATGGCCGGCCGGATCGGGCCAGTGGCTTCTGTTATTTCAATGATCCGGTATTTTCGCTCATGACGCTGCTGGACGCCGGTCTTGATCGCATACTGTACGTGGATCTGGACGCACATCACGGTGATGGTGTGCAGGATGCCTATGCCAACGATGAGCGTGTATTTACGATTTCGATCCATGAAGAAAACCGCTGGCCACATACGGGGCCAGCAAGTGACCGGGCCGGTGGTTTCGCCCGTAATTTACCGGTTCCCAAGGGCTTTAACGACAGCGAACTTCAACACCTGATGGATCACGCGGTACTTCATCTGGGGCGCGAGTATGATCCACAGGCGCTGGTGATCACTTGCGGGACCGATGCCCTTGAAGGTGACCCCTTGTCCAGGATGGCGCTCAGTAACATAGGCCTGTGGAGCGCGGTTGAGCAATTACTTGGGCTCTGCGATCATAATGTCGTGCTCGGTGGAGGTGGTTATAATCCATGGACGCTTGTACGCTGCTGGAGCGGGCTTTGGGGGCGTCTGAGTCAGCGCAGGATACCCGGAGCATTGCCGGCAGAGGCGCGGGCGTTCCTGCAGGGCCTGGAATGTGATCTGGTAGATGAAGAGGATGTCCGCTCCGAATGGACAAGAACACTGGCGGATGAGCCCAATACCGGTCCGGTGCGCGAGCAGGTCAAGGTCCTGGCAGGCGAGGCTATGGCTTGAATCCGGGCCCGCGGGGTAGTGCTCCGGCGAGAATAATGTTTACTCACTGAATACAGAGGTATGAACAGAATATGGCATGGCTGGAGTCCATTACACAGATTGAAGAATTCGAAGATGCGGAATTCGATGCAGCCCTGGTGGCTGAAATGGAGCAGGCTTCCTCTGCCAGTGTTTCCCGGATGGTCCGCTTCTCAACCCCTACCTTCAAGGAGTACGAAACGTCCGAGTTGCAAAGCTGCGGCAAAAACAGTTTTCCTGCTTTTTCCATTACCGCAGGAGGCTGCGCGCTGATGTGTGACCACTGTGAGGCCAAAATCCTCGAGCCGATGCTGCCGGCCATACGACCGCAAATGCTGGATCAAAAAGTACGCCAGTTGATTGAAACAGAGGGCCTGCAGGGATTTTTGCTTTCCGGTGGTTCGGACAAGCGAAACGAGATACGTTATTCACGTTATTACCCGGTGGTGGAAAAGCTGAAGCGGGATTTCCCCCATTTGCGGATCGCCATTCACACCGCCCTGACCGATCAGGCGGGCGCCCGGGAGATGGCCTCGGCCGGGGTTGATGTAGCCATGCTCGATATCATTGGTGCCGAGCAAACCATTCGCGAGGTTTACCACCTGAATCGCCCGGTGGATGATTTCGAGGCAACCCTGGAAGCTCTGTGTTCTACTTCGATGCAGATATCACCCCATATCGTCATCGGTCTGCATTACGGCCGGATTTTGGGTGAAGCCAATGCGCTGGATATTCTCACCCGCCATTTTACTCATGCCCTGGTTCTGGTCGTGATCATGCCGTTTTATGCCAAACCGGGGACTTTTGTCACGCCCGGCACCCGCGATGTCGGACGTATTTTTCTTGAAGCCAGGCACCGCTTGCCCGACCGGCAGGTGCTGCTGGGCTGTGCGCGGCCGCCGGGGATGCACAAGCGGGTAACGGATGCCTACGCCGTGATGGCCGGCCTGGACGGCATCGCCTTCCCCGCAGATGGTGCGGTAGCGGTGGCCGATACCATCGGGCGGCCCTTTCACCAGGCGCACGCCTGTTGTTCCATTAAGCTCGGGGACAGCATCGCAAGCCTGGCCCGCTCAAGTTGCGCCGCATGATTCGCATCTTTTGCCTCTCAAGTGGAAAATAATTTAAGCTGGTCTGAGTAATGACGGCCGGTAGTGCAGCAAGCTGACCGGTGTTAACAGGTTCAAAGGAGTCCGTGTATGAGTTGTGTGAAATTTGAAGGAGGTCAGCCACTGGATACCGCAAATAATGGTCTGGACTTCAATCCCTTTGATGCCATGGAACCCCGGGCACCCGGCAAGACATCGAAAGAACTCAGGAATGGCGGACGCGTGAAGTCACAGGATGTTGCCCCCAAGGGCGTTTACCGCCCGGATTACAATATCCTCACGCCCAATATGCACTCACCGGAATACGTGCAGGTTTCCACCGCTGCGGCCATCACCCTGGGTGTGACTACTGGCAGGATGTATCGCTGTTCCTGCACCCGCTGCCTCAACCTGTTGCTGACCTATCCGGAAGGCTGCCGCGCTAACTGTGCCTACTGCGGTTTGGCCCGCCACCGGGAAGCCGAACGTGATTATGCCGACCGCAACTTCATCCGTGTCGACTGGCCTGCAGTGCCGATGGATGTGCTTATAGACAAGGTGGCCGGCGATGTTGAAAACAGCCCCTTCCATCGCATGTGCATTTCCATGATCACTCATCCGCGCTCCGATGACGATACGGTGGCGGTGCTGAAAAACTGGACCAGCCGGATTGATCCGGATGCCATTCCGGTGTCGATTCTGTCCAACCCCACCACCATGGGCCGCGAGGATGTCGTGAACCTGAAAAACCTGGGGGCGGACATTTTCACCGTGGCGATCGATGCGGCCACGCCGGAAATATTTGACCGCACCCGGGGCAAGGGCGTGCAGTCACCCCACAAATGGGAAAAATACTGGGAAGTCATGCTGGATGCGCGAGATGTTTTCGGGCCACAGAAGTTCGGCGCCCACATTATCGTCGGCATGGGCGAGACGGAATACGATGTATTGAAACTGGTTCAGAAACTGGTCGGCCTGGGCGGTCACAGCCATATGTTCTGCTTTTTCCCTGAGGACGGTTCCCTGATGGACCATCTGCCGGCTACACCACGAGATCAGTGGCGGCGAGTACAGTTGGGCCGTTACCTGATCGACTATTGCGATGGGCGCATCGACCAGATGAAATTCGATGATCAGGGCCGGGTGACAGACTTTGGCATTCCCCGGGGACAGCTTGACGACATCATTGATGCCGGAATTGCTTTTAGGACATCGGGCTGCCCGGGCAAATTTCAGGACGATATTTCCGCCTGTGACCGTCCGTACGGCGATTCACCGCCCAGCAACATCGCGAGGTACCCGTTTCAGCCGAAGAAAAAAGACCTCAAAAAAATCCGCAAGCAGTTGAACATCCCCCATCAACTGGTTTGATAGAGCCGTCGCCGGTACGCCGGTAGTCAGCAGGTAGTGGCGTGCCACCAGGTATGGGTGGTTTCTGCTGCAGTCTATGTACGCCACCGGCCCGAGACGACTCTACTTTACCGGATAGCATCGCAACAATAATGATGCCTTTTATTGCATCTTTGTAAGATTTACCATAATTGTGAGGTCTTTTGCTAAGCAGGTGCGTGAAAACAATCGAGTTGCGGAGCAAGATCATGTTGAAATTATCTCCCACTTCCCTGGTAGCCCTTGTGCTGCTGGCTTTTCCTATTCTTTGTTCTGCGGCAACCTTCGATGTATCGGTCGTCGACAATCGATTTACTCCCAACGACATCACCATCAAAGTAGGCGATACAGTGCGCTGGACCAATGCAGCCGGTGGAAATGCACATGACGTAACCGCAGATGATTTCAGTTTTGCTTCAGTAACCGCGCCTTCGTTCACGTTCTCACGTACTTTCAACTCGGTCGAAGAGATCCTGTATCACTGCACTGTCCACAGTTCTCCGGGAAAAGACCGGAATACCCGCATGAATGGTCGAGTCGTTGTTGAAAATGATCAGGCGCCTCCGGTAGCTGGTTTCACTTCGAGCTGTACCGGTCTGGACTGCAAGTTTACGGATCAATCCACCGACAGTGACGGTAGCATTACTTCGTGGTCGTGGGACTTCGGTGATGGTGTGATGTCCAGCACGCAGAATCCCGACCATGCCTATGGTGCCGCTGGCACCTATGTGGTTAGTCTGGAGGTAACCGACAACGATGGGCAGGGTGACTCCACTGTCAAGAATGTGACCGTGGCAAACATCTTTCTGATCAACACCGCGATCAGTGATGCCTGGTTCTTTCCCGGCACGGACGGACAGGGCTTTTTTATCATCATATGGGAAGGATCAAAATTTGTATTCCTGTCCTGGTTCACCTATGACACGGAACGCCCGGCTGAGGACATTATCGCAATGCTCGGGGAACCGGGTCATCGATGGCTGACTGCACAGGGGCCCTTTGACGGTGATACCGCCGTGCTGGATGTCTTTGTCTCATCCGGCGGTACTTTTGACTCAGCAGATCCTGAAGTGATTACGGTTCAGGACGGCACAATCACGATTACCTGGACAGGATGTAATTCGGCTATCGTGACTTACAATATTCCTTCGCTGAATCTGATGGGGGAAATTCCTATCCAGCGAATCGTGCTGGATAATGTGGCGGCCTGCCAGGCGGCCCAACCATAGCAGGCGTTGCCATTACGTACAAAGGGTGGTTTTACGAACCGCGCTGCACTGCACATGATTTTTGTGAAATCAAATGGCAATTCCAGTAACTCAAGCGGTATGCAGGCGGAACAGGAGCGACTGAATGAGGACTATTCACGGCCCGCATACCCATACCTGCCTGCTGACATTGCTGCTCATCTTAACTTTATTCTTCGGGCCTGTTTTTGCGTTGGAACCCGGTGATCCGGCACCGATTTTCTCGCTTCCCAGGCTGGGAGAGGATACTCCGCTGGTTCTATCCGATTTGAGAGGTTCTCTGGTGTACGTGGATTTTTGGGCGTCCTGGTGTGGGCCCTGTCGAAAATCTCTCCCCCTGTACGAAAAACTGCAGGCCAGATTTCCTTCCCAGCAGTTCAAGCTTATAGCCATCAACCTGGATGAGAACCGCGAGGATGCACTCTATTTCCTGAAGTCACACCCGGTCAGCTACCCTGTGCTGCTCGACCCGGAAGGTACAACAGCCGCTCAGTGGCAGATTCGGGTTATGCCCTCGTCCTATCTGCTGGATGCGAATGGGACAGTCATCAGAGCCTGGGCCGGTTTTGAGTCTTCACATATCGGGGAGATTGAAATTGAAATCCGCTCATTACTCCAGTAGGCCGCATTTGCGGGCCGGCCTGTCTGTTTTACTGTTCACCACCTCTCTTCCGGGCCTGACTGCTTGCGCGGTCGTACAACCCTGGGAGCGCGGTCATCTGGCGCAACCACAAATGGCGCTGGATGGCGATGCCTTGCTGTCGGCGATGGATGAACATGTCTATGGCAGCAAAGAGGCCGCATCAGGCGGCGGCGGTGCAGCAGGTGGTGGCTGCGGATGTAATTAGGATTTGTCGGCGAGCCCATTATGCGCACATTCTCAAGAACAGTACGTTCACTGCTGATTTCCAGCCTGGGTTTACCTGGCATGCAGGAACTGCTGGCGCAGGACGCCCCCGAAGAACTTATCGAGTACCGTTATACACACTACGATGAGGAACCACTGCCGCTGGACAAGCTGGCTTTTGGTGATCCTCGGCGCTTCGAAATTGATTCTCACCAATTCAGACTGGTGAAGAACCTCAATCAAGCCTGGACGCTGGAACTGGGCTTGCTGCAAGAGGCCATGAGTGGCTCCTCGCCCTGGTACGTTCAACCCGGTCCCAGTGGTCCGCTGCAGGTCATGAGCGGGGCTACAATCCAGGAAAATCGCAGCCAGGCTGACTTGTCCCTGGCGCGAAGGAAAAGTGGTGTCACGCATAAAGCCGGCATTGGCTACTCGACCGAAAATGATTACAAGGCGCTATACGCCAGTTACACCGGGGAGAAGGATAGCAGTAATGGCTTGCGTACATGGTCCTGGGGAGGAAGTTATTCCGATGATGAAATCTCTCCGACCGAAGCTTCGCTCTTCGGGCGGGTCGAGCATGCCACGCGAAACAGTCTTTCCGGCTCATTGAGTATTACACAGGTGCTGAACCGAAACGCCGTCGTCCAGAACCGCATTTCTCTTACCCGGCGGTCCGGGTTCCTGTCTGATCCGTACAAACAAGTGTGGATCAATAACACCGTCCTGAATGACAGTCGACCAGACCAGCGCGTGATGTTCACCTGGACCACACGCTACCGGCAGTACATGGGACGCTCCAGGGCTGCGCTGATTGTGGACTACCGGTTTTTCCGCGATGACTGGAAAATTATTGCGCACACACTGGAAGCCGCCTGGCGCCAGCCACTGGGGCACAAGTGGGAAATTGCCCCCTCCATCCGCTACTACAGCCAGTCAGCCCCTGATTTTTATGCACCCCTCTTTTTCCAGCTACCCCCAGACCGATACTGGAGCAGTGATTATCGTCTCGCTACCTTCGGTGCGGTGAGTTATCGGCTGAGCGCGGAGTTCCGACAGGAAAAATGGTCATTGTCCGCCAGAGCCGAGTATTACAACAGCGACCAGTCCATAGCCTTGTCCGGCACACCGCATAATACGCCCGGGCTGGTGGATTTCTGGCGTCTGACGCTGGCATTCAAACTGGGGCTCTGACCGTGCGTCTCTACCAACACGATTTCACCAGCATGGGTTGCCCCTGCAAAGTACAGTTATATGCGAGATCCCGCCCTGAAGCCCTGGCTGCCTTTAGCCGGGCCGAATCTGAGGTCCACCGCCTGGATCACAAGTATTCGCATTACCGGGATGACAGTGAACTCAAGCAGATCCAGCTAAAGGCCAGCCGAAGCGGTGGCGTAATTGTCGACCGGGAAACGGCCGCCCTTCTGGACTATGCGCAAACGCAATTCGAGGTCAGTGAAGGCCTGTTCGATATTACCGCACGTGCCTTGTCCGCGCTTTGGGACCGGGTTGAAGAACTCCCGGATGAGCGGCAGATCCGCAAAGCCCTTAAGCAAACTGGCTGGCAACGCCTGGATTGGGACGGCAAGCGTCTAAGAACACCGGCGGGCATGTCATTTGATCTCGGTGGTGTCGTCAAGGAATATGCCGCTGACCGTGCTGCGTGGATTCTGAAAAACATGGGTTTTGAATCAGGCTATGCAAATCTGGGCGGTGACCTCCATTTCATGGGGCCTCACCCGGACGGCAAGAGGTGGCAAACAGGTATAAGGCATCCAGACCATCGTATGCGGGCGATTGCGTCTATTAACGTGCTGTCCGGCGGCCTTGCATCCAGCGGCAATTACGAACGCTACAGTCTGATCGACGGTAAACGCTACGGCCACATTATCAATCCTGAAACCGGCTGGCCGGTTAACGGACTCGCTGGCGTTTCCGTGCTGGCTCCCAGTTGCCTTGTAGCCGGCTCAGTGACGACCCTGGCAATGCTTGTCGCTGTAGATGATGGCCTGTCCTTATTGCGTGCAAGCGGGCTACCCTGGCTTGCCATCCATAATAATCATCGAGTCGAAGGTACACTCCAGGGGCCGTTCTCAATTAACCAGACTGTAGAAATATAATTCCAGGCTGGCGCCTGATTCTTAGCAGCAGTCTCCCGCAGACAATGTGGCATTGTTATTTCCGTTGTTCGACGTGTAACGGCTGTTCATGGTGTAATACTGCTGCTGTCATCACTTCCGGAGCAGGAAACGGGTCCGTCCCGCTGGCTATACAGGGCAGCGACCTGCTGGATTTTCTGGGGTTTGGCGGGCTGTGTAATGGTGCCATTTTAGAACCGGAGCTCATATTTCTTGAACCGAATATTTCAAATAGTTGCACTAAGCTGCTTTATGGTGCCCTTGACGCCGATCTGTGCCGATGATCAGGCTCAAGACCCGGGATCCAGTGCAGCGATAAGTGGCCAGACGCTGGCGGCAATCGCTCAATGGAACGAGCAATTGAAGGCTGTGATCTCGGTCAATCCCCGCGCAATGGATGAAGCCCGGGCGTTGGATCAACAACGCGAATCAGGAAAAATCAGGAGTCCCCTGCACGGCCTCCCCATCCTCATCAAAGACAATATAGAAACGCGGGAATTGCCGACAACAGCGGGTTCCCTGGCACTGGCCGGAAACAATACGGGTCGTGACGCAGCCCTGGTTGAAAACCTGCGCGCGGCCGGTTTGGTGGTCATCGGCAAGACCAACCTCAGCGAATGGGCCAACTTTCGCTCGGAACGATCTTCCAGCGGCTGGAGTGGCGTGGGCGGGCAGGCCCGGAATCCGTATGATCGACTGCGCTCGCCGTGTGGTTCGAGCGCCGGTTCTGCGGTTGCTGTAGCGGCTGGAATAGTTGCGCTGGCGATCGGTACGGAGACCAATGGTTCCATTATCTGCCCATCTGCTGTCAATGGAATTGTGGGAATCAAGCCGACGCTGGGGCTGGTCAGCCGGCGCGGCATCGTACCCATCGCCCACAGCCAGGATACGGCGGGGCCCATGGCATTCAACGTGCGGGATGCGGCCCATCTGCTCAACGCCATAGTAGGCTTTGACCCCCAGGATGAAGCCAGCGAGGCAGCAAAGGCCTATTTTGAGCGGGATTATTCAGCGGCTCTCAAAGCAGATGGATTGAAAGGAAAACGCATCGGGGTGGTGCGTTCACTTGCTGGATTTCACGAAGCCGTAGATGAGCGTTTTGACCAGGCGGTGAAAGACCTGGCAAATGCTGGGGCGACGGTGGTAGACGAGCTGAAATTTCCCGACTACCCGAAGGGTTTCAGTAGCGCCTCTTATAATGTGCTGCTGTACGAATTCAAACACGACCTCAATCGCTACCTGTCCGGTTTGCCGGGCGATGCCGGGCGCTTGACACTCGAAAAGCTAATCCGTTTCAACCAGAAAAATGCCGGCCTGGAAATGCAGTGGTTTGGTCAGGAGATTTTTCTCAAGGCAGAGGAAAAAGGTGGCCTGGATACGCCTGAGTACAGCGAGGCTTTAAAACGGGTTCAGACATTCAGTCGATCAGCAATCAATGATCTGCTGGCCGAATATGACCTGGATCTGCTGGTTTCACCCAGCAATAAACCGGCCTGGTCTATCGATTTGGTCGTGGGAGATCATTTCCTCGGCGGCAGCAGTTCTTTTCCGGCCCGGGCCGGCTATCCACATATCACCGTACCGATGGGGCAGGTCCATGGGCTACCCGTCGGCCTTTCGTTCTTCAGTACAGCCTTCTCTGAACCGGTGCTGATCGAAGCTGCATTTGCCTATGAACAGGCTACGCTCCATGCACGTCCACCTGAAGGATATGGTGAATGGGTTCCGGCCGTTTCAGCGCAAATCGAAAACAGTACAGCAGCCATCATGGCATCAGTTCCACCTCTCAAAGCACGTCAGCACAAGCAATCAGGATCTTTCTGAATGAGCTCCGGACAAGAATCTCCACATCTCACAGTCAGGCCGCTACGTCTTATCGATTCGGGTGTCGTCGAAGGCCGTCGGAACATTGCCATCGGACAGGCCATTATTGAGTTGCATCAGCAGGAAGTCGTACCCGACACCCTGCGTTTTCTGCGCTTCCCGCCCACGGCGCTGGTTGGGCGCCACCAGGCGTTGGGGCAGGAGATCAACCTCGACTATTGCCGGGAAAACGATATCGGGGTCGTGCGGCGAATTACCGGGGGTGGTGCCATCTACCTTGATCCGGGCCAGTTGGGCTGGGAACTGGCCATTAAACGCTCAACCCTCGGCATCGCTTCCCTGTCAGATGTGGCACGGGAAATTTGTCAGGCCGCAGCGAAGGGAATCAGCAGCCTGGGCGTCAAGGCAAGTTACCGCCCGCGCAATGATATTGAAATAGGGGGACGGAAAATCAGCGGCACCGGAGGTTTTTTTGACGGTGATACGCTGTTCTTCCAGGGCACCGTACTGGTGGATATGAATCCACAGCTTATGGTCTCGGCGCTGCGTGTGCCCCAGGCCAAGCTGGCCAAACGGGAACTGGATTCAGCCGAGCAACGGGTGGTGACCCTGAGAGAGTTGCTGGGTAGTGAAGCTCCCGGCCTGGACCAGATACAGGTAGCGCTCGCGGCGGCATTTTCACGGCGATTCAGCATGGATTTGGTCCATGGCAAACTGAGCCAACCGGAGCTGGAACTGGCTGATGAGCTGTACCGGGAGGAAATCGGCAGCGAAGAATTCGTCAACGAAATCGAAGAACCACCGGCGGCAAGGGGCGACCTCGTAGGCCGTCACAGCAGCCCCGGAGGAACCATCACCAGCTATCTGCGCCTCGAAGGGCCGGCTCAGAACCGGGTGCGCGCCGTGTTGATTACCGGTGATTTTTTTGTCACACCGCCCCGGTTGATTTACGACCTGGAATCCAGTCTGCGCGGTGTTTCTCTGGATGAATTGATTCCGGCCATCCATGATTTTTTTGAAACCGCTGTGGTTGATATGCTTTCGGTGTCGCCGCAGGATTTCATCACGTCGATCGAAAACGCGTTGTCGGAAAAACTTTAGGCCGTTGAGATCAGTGTCATGATGAACCTTCTCAACATAGTTCAACACACCTCGGCGGATTACCTGGGCCTGATGGAGGATCACCTTGAAGGCCGTCGGATTCGCTTCCAGTATTTTCGCCCGTTCACGGAGCGCGGCGCAATCCCACATTCCGGCGATACCTGTGACGGTCTGGTGTTGCTCGGCGGCGGCCCCTGGGGCAGTGCGGGCGGGCGGGATGTGCCCACGCTGGATGCTGAAACCAAGCTCACCCGTGCGGCACTGGATCAGGGCCAGCCGGTGATCGGCATTGGCCTGGGCTCCCAGATTCTGGCAATTGCAGCAGGTGGTGGATCCGTTTCGTCGCCGCTGCGTTTTGAGATATCGGAAGTCACCCGGATAGCGGACGATGCCCTGAACGGGGTTATGCCCGAACGATTTCCGCTGGTCACTTACATGCGGGATCGCCCGGTGTTGCCCGATCAAGCCACTGTGCTGGCGGTGGATGAGCAGGGGCGCCCGGCCGTTTTCCAGATCGGTGAAAATGCCCTGGGGTTTTGCGGCCATCCCGGTTTCAAGCCGGCCATGGCTGAGGATCTGATCATGGAATTCGCAGAAGCCCCGGACGATCCGATTCCCCAACTGGAGAAATTCCGAGTCCGGGTGCGGGAGATCGAAGATGCGCTGGTTCCCATCATGACTGGCATTATCCAGATCACCTATCTGATGCAGAGCAGGCGGCGAATTGCGATTACGTTACAGTCTGGGTAGTATCTGCCCGGTATACCGGATCTGTACAGTTATTCGTTTGTTAACAATTGTCTGTTTTGGTTTGAGCTCCACAGAAACGGCGCATAGGCATGAAATATTAATCATGGAGCGTGCCGGAGCAGTTTGAGAGATAACTATTTTTCGCCAGTATAGCTATTGCAGTAACTCATCCGCCTTATACGATCCAACTCATCCAGCCGTTCATCCCTGTCAATAAAAACGCGTATCAGTGCTATGCCGCTCGTGCTTGGTGAGGTTATGACCTGTTTGGCCGGGACGCCTTCTGGAATGGCCTGGCCTTTTTCAATCAATATATAATCAAAGCTCTTTTTTTCTAATTGGCTGTCATTTACAACAAAGAAATTATCGGAATTATGGGCAAACATCGACAATGACCAGTAGGAGTCTGGAATGGGGCCAAAAAAATGTACAGGTCCCTTGCTGAGATCGTAAACGCAAGCACTGTAAATCTGGTCGGGGGAAGGGCGCACGACGCTACGAAACGCTGATGTTGGTCTGGGGGCATGTCGAAACAGATTTTTCCACCGGCAACAAGAGCAATGCGATCTTCAACCTTGCTCATTTCATATCTGGGAATGAAGTATAAAGTCACATAATAGGCAAGGACTGCGATAATTACCGAAAATATCAGGGTGACAGCGACCCAGGATCTCATGGCGCCCTCCGAATCTTATGGATAGTTGGTAAATCGAGTTGGTCCAGTCTGTTCCGGATATCCGGTGGTGGGTTGTACATTCGCAGCGTGAGCGACATATCCTGACCCTGACCCAGAGGAATCCAGTTCCCTTCATGAAACGCCCGCTGGAGGTAGATGACAAAACTACCGTCAGCTTTGCGCTCGATTTGTGTGGATTTTACTGAAAATCTGTTTTCTTCGTTTGGTACAAAAAAATGATCCTTTCCATAAAGGGTGATGCTCCACCATCGCGCCGGAATATCCTTTCCACGAATTTCATAAATAAAGTCAGAAGAAATGGGCTCGCCATCGGCATCGTAGAGGTGGTAGTAGGTAGTTTCTTCAGGCGCCAGAGCTAACAAACCAATTTTTGCAACGTAGGCCCGCGTTCGTGCGTCTGCATCTACACTACCCACTACTTTATTGGTCCACCACTGACCACAAGCAACGGAGGAGTTCATATGGGATCCTGTGCTAATGGCATAAAAGGCACCATAAACCCCAACTGCAAGGGAGATCAGGATTATTGTACTGATTAATACAATTCTGCTAACTCCTGACATGGGTCTTTCTCCTGTTTTTTAACGGTACGACCAGTTCTTCAGTCAGATTTAGGGAAGCTCTGAATAAATCAGAGCTCCCTTGGATGTTCAGGTCGGAACGTATCAATCAGTATTTCTAGCTATTGATCTGGGCTTTCTGAAATCACCAAACTGATCGAACGTGGAATACTGGAATGCCCTCCGATCCGTTAGGTGTTACTATCGCGTATCATACCTCAGGTGTCCAGAACTTTTTTGACCATGTTGGCTTTGTCGATGGACCGTGGTGGTAGCATTGCAAAATCCAGGTAGCAGAAATAGCGGATCAACAGAAAGAAGAAAAACATGACTATTTTGAAGAGCACAGCAGTGAAATCTGGCATTGCAATCACACTCATCGGAGTAGGTTTGTTGCTTGCTGCCTGGCAATACATAAGCTTTCCCAATCTACCGGGACGCCCTGCTCTTGGTGAAAAACACACCGTTGCATCCAGTGATGCCTGGCACGTTTACTATGAGCGAGGTGACGGACCAACCGTCGTTTTATTATCGAGCCTCGGTCGTCCGGCCAGCGATTTTAATGAACTGACCACGGTTCTGGCCGAGTCTGGGTTTCGAACAGTTACGGTTGACTTCAACTTCTCTGAAAAAACCATCGATAAGCCGAACCTCAGTCTGATGCAGTTGAGCGAGAGCGTTGACCGTATTATTAACGAATCAGGTATCAGCCAACTGGAACAGATTGTTCTGATTGGTCATGCATTTGGCAACCGTCTCGCCCGAGCTTACGCGAGCAAGCACTCGGATCGGGTTCGGGCTGCGATTTTGCTCGCGGCGGGCGGGCGAGTTCCGATAGCGCAGGACATTCGAGCGGCTCTGGGTGATTGTTTTGACCGTATCACCACGAAAGCTGCGCATTTACGGGCACTACGAAAGGCCTTTTTTGCGCAGGCATCATCCATACCTTCGTACTGGTACCATGGTTGGGACCGGTCGTTGGCCAGGGTGCAAATTTACGCAACGCAACACACACCATATGAAGAATGGTGGGATGCCGGTGGTGTTCCGCTGCTTGTGATCCAGGGAGATGAGGATTCCATAGCACCCGCTTCCCATACCTCAGAATTGCTTAAAGCGGAGTTTGGTGATCAGGTTGATATTGCAATTGCATCGCCTGCCGGACACGCTCTTTTACCGGAACAGCCCAATTTTATCGCAGACACTATAATTGGATATTTGAACACGTTCGGCTTATTCCCTTGACCCAAATTGAACAATTCACAAATACTCCTGGCGCAACCGCAATGGTAGAGATATTTAATGAAACCTGAAATTAAAAAAGAAAAATCGGCTGTATCCGCGTACCAGAGCAAACTTAACACGCATGTAGCTGAGCGACGAGACCAACTGCTGAATGTTGCGGCTGAAGTGTTTGCCAAAAAGGGCCTTCACCAGACCACAATGGATGATGTTGCTGAAAAACTAGGCGTGGCAAAGGTTGTTCTTTACCGCTATTTCGGCTCAAGGAATGGTCTGATTCATGCCATTCTGGAGAGAGTGGCTGAACGGATTCTGGAAGAAGACAAAAAAGAATTTGAGTGGTGGGGAGAGGCAGTTCACAGCAATACCAAGGTGGCAAGAAAATATGCCCCTGACACACTACTCCTGCTACGCCATTCAGTGCACGATCCCGAGTATGGCTCTCATTTTCAAAAATATCACAGCAGACTCGTGAAGAGAACCACACGGCGCCTGGAAGAAATCTGGGTGCAACCCCGCCACATGCCTGTTGATACCGATTTCTGCAGTAAGACTATTTTAATGTTCCTCTACGATTCACTGGCCCGCTGGCTGGAAGCAGGAGATCCAGCAAAAGATCAGGAGTTTGCTGTTTGGGTCACAGATTCCATCACTGCATGGTCTGAAAAATGGGGTGAAGACCCGAGCCCGAAGCCAGAGCTTCCTTAATCAATCTCCGTAATTTGAGGGGGCTCCCAGGTTCCATTTAGTACTCCTTCCTGAGGCAGGTAGATTCGGAGGGACAGAGCAAAGGGTCCATCGGGTGCAGGAAGCCAGTTCGACTGCTGCGCAGGGGCTGTATGTTGCAAGTAAATAGTAAGCGATCCATCCGGGGCATAGGCTAATTCCCCGGTTCTGTCGCTGACTGAATACCGCTTAATCGGGTTTCTGACGAGTTGAATTTCCGGGTATCGGTACATGGTTAATGACCAGAAAGCATTTGTTGGAGGCAACTGACCTTTCGCAAAGCTTATGGAGTATTTTTTTTTGCCGGCATCCAGCGGCAGGCCGCTTGCATCAAGTGTGCGGGAAAAACCACTGTTTTCTTCCCGGTCGTTACCATACAGGGCTATCATGGCGGCGGCTGCACGTACTAAAAATCTGCCCTGCAAATCTTCTCTGGAACCAAAACCCTTGTATGTGGTATTCCAACCATTTACCTGGTTTCCGATCACCATGGTTTCAGCGCGTATCTTCTCAAGCGCTGCTTGAACACCTTCATCAATAGCGGGAAGCAGATCTGCCGGGAGGTTTTCAGCCGCGCCACCTGCCTGGATACCAATAACCCGGAAGCGTTCCAGTATTTTTTTATCGCCAGGATAAATATTTACCCGGGACAAAAGAAAATTGAAATACTCGATAGAATTTCCGGTCCGGGCCTTTTCAGCTATGTATTCCGGGAAAAGGAGGGCTTCGGGTGGGGGCGGTGATGGCGTATGGGTAAACTCGCTGAGGGGTGTGATCAGATACTGTTTTTGTATTGCCAACACGTTCGGAATATCCTGCGGGCCGTTAACCAGGGTTCTGCCAATGACAAAAACAAACTCACTGTTAGAAGAAAAGTAGCGGTCGATTTCAGGATACTTTGCCGGCGCCTGACCCGGGCCATAAATCAGGTATTGGCCCGCCTCGCTACCGGTTGCACGCTGTCCAATGTATGCAAAATTGTATACAAATGCATCGATAAACTGCAGCGAGTAATATCGTGATTGGGGTACTGCAGGTACGCTGATAACCAGAGGTTCCCGGCGAAGATCAAGCCACGCGGTGGAGTAGAGAGTGTCATTATTAGGCCCCACAATCGCAGTATATTCGGGACCCAGCAGTTTGGTCCGGTGTGAAAAAATATTGAAGGGCCTGGGGGGTGTGCCCTCTCTTCCCGCAACCGATCGGGAATACATGGTCTTATAGTTCTGAATCATGGGGTAAGCATAAATATATGCTTCCTCAGCAATTTCCTTTACCGTGGCGGCAGACAATTCTGCCGCGATCGACAGGGGTGAGATAGTGAGTAATATGCCGCAAAGACAATACCCTGCCCTGCGAGACCACCGTGTTGTCCCTGGCCTTCTGGTGATGATTTCTGTCATGCTAACCTGGCTTTAGTGTAAGCGTTCAAACCAAGCCGTCCTTCCACTGATCAGGCATCCTCGTTAACGTACTCCGTTTTAACCAGAGAGGAGTACGATGATGTCAGCGACAACCCATGCAGGCAAACGCCGTGACCGTGAAGAATGGCAGCGTCTG
>JAJRRA010000014.1 GCA_024279945.1 Gammaproteobacteria bacterium | reverse complement strand
GTTTGAGCTCCGATGCCACAGACTATGACATAACGGGTGCGATGTACGTTAACGGCGATGGTAATGAGATTACTCCGTGCTATTTATTTGGCAGGGATCTGTTTTGGCTATTGACACGGGCTGGCTAATGGGTGACCCCATCGAACTGGCGGAGCGGGTTACGTTACTGAAGCGCTGATTAGAATGGGCGTCAAACCGAACTGAAACTACTTCCATGGTGCAGTTCCTGGGCTGGGAGTCTGGACAGATAAGACCCTACCGTCAGCATCGTAAATATTGATAGGCATTGCCTATCAAATACATTAAATCAATTAATTAGATAAATGATGCCTATTCTGCAAGAATCGAATCGTTGCAAGTAAAACTTGAAAACGAGGATTATAAAATGTTTAAAAATGTAATAGATTTAACTACGAGATCTGTAATGACCTCACTGGTGGTCGCATTTACTTCGGTCGCCTCCATTAACCCGGCCATGGCCCAGGACACAGCAACCACGAATGATTACTGGTGGCCAAACCGTTTGGATCTGAAACCACTTCGAAATAACTCACCTGCATCTAATCCTTTAGGCGCAGACTTTGACTACGCTGAACAGTTTGCAAGGCTGGACCTGGATGCCGTTAAGAGGGACCTCGAAGTATTAATGACCAGTTCACAAGACTGGTGGCCGGCAGACTATGGTCATTATGGCCCATTTTTCATTCGAATGGCCTGGCACAGCGCGGGCACCTACCGGGTCAGTGATGGTCGCGGTGGCGCTTATGGTGGCATGCAACGCTTTGCACCGCTAAACAGTTGGCCTGACAATGCCAACCTGGACAAAGCACGGCGATTGATCTGGCCGATCAAACAGAAGTACGGGAATCAGATTTCATGGGGCGACTTAATGGTGCTTGCCGGAACAGTCGCAATGGAATCGATGGGCTTCAGAACACTGGGGTTTGCCGGCGGTCGTGTAGACGGCTGGGAACCTGAAGATATCAACTGGGGCGCCGAAAAAGAGTGGCTTGCAGATAACAAACGTTACCACGGGAAAAAAGAGCTGAAGAAGCCGTTTGGAGCCGTGCAAATGGGTTTGATCTATGTAAATCCTGAAGGTCCTGACGGTGTCCCTGATCCGCTTGCAGCAGCTCAGGATATTCGCCTGGCCTTTGCCCGCATGGCGATGAACGATGAAGAAACAGTTGCGCTGATTGCCGGCGGACATACGTTCGGTAAAGCACATGGTGCGGCTGATCCTTCCAAATATGTCGGTAAAGAGCCTGAAGCCGAAAGCATCGAAGCACAAGGAACAGGCTGGAACAGCAGCTACAAAAGCGGTAAAGGCGCGGACACCATCACCAGTGGTTTAGAAGGTGCCTGGACCAGTAACCCGGTTGCCTGGACACATAACTACCTGCAAAACCTTTATGCATTCAACTGGGTAAAAACAAAGAGCCCGGCAGGTGCGACTCAATGGATTCCGGATGATGAGTCTGCTTCAAATCTGGTACCTGATGCATTGGACAGGTCGAAGAGACACGCGCCAATCATGTTCACGACTGACCTTGCGCTTAGATTCGATCCTGAATACGGCAAGATCACCAGGCGTTGGCTTGAAAAGCCTAAAGAGTTCGAAATAGCATTTGCCAGAGCGTGGTTCAAACTGACGCACCGCGATATGGGCCCTGCTGCACGTTATCTTGGTTCAATGGTGCCCAGGGAACAATTCATCTGGCAAGACAACATTCCTGCCGTTGATCATAAGTTAATTCGCCAGGATGATACTGCGAAACTTAAATCCATCATTTTGGGATCGGGTCTGACCATTCCTCAATTGGTCAGAACAGCCTGGGCTTCTGCTTCTACCTTCCGTAGTACTGACTTTCGCGGTGGTGCTAACGGTGCACGTATTCGCCTGGCGCCGCAAAAAGACTGGGCTGTAAACCAGCCGGCTGAACTGGCAAACGTGTTGGAAACGCTGGAAGGTATTCAAAAAGATTTCAACCAGTCACTCTCTGGCGGCAAACGGGTATCGTTGGCTGATGTGATCGTTGTAGCGGGTAATGCGGCGATTGAAGAAGCGGCCAGGAAAGCCGGACACCCTGTTGAAGTTCCTTTTACACCGGGTCGTATGGATGCGACGCAAGCACAAACAGATGTGAACTCATTTGCCGTGCTTGAGCCAACTGCAGATGGCTTCCGCAACTACTTTGGCCAGGGTCACTCGAGATCACCAATTGAGTTGCTTGTCGACAAAGCCGACACCTTATCGCTAACAGTACCTGAGATGACGGTTCTGGTCGGGGGCATGCGTGCATTAGATGCAAATACGGGGAACTCCAAACACGGTGTGTTTACGAGTAAAGCCGGAACCTTGAGCAATGATTTCTTTGTGAACCTTCTCGACTTGTCAACGAAGTGGACGAAGTCATCAAAGTCTGAAGGAGTTTACCAGGGAAGTGATCGGACGACCGGCAAGCCTAAATGGACCGCTACATCCGTTGATTTGATCTTTGGCTCCAACAGCGAATTACGTGCTGTAGCGGAAGTCTATGCTCAAGATGACGCCAGTGAGAGGTTCGTAAACGACTTTGTGGATGCCTGGACCAAAGTGATGAATCTTGACCGCTTTGACCTTGCTAAAGCCAGGATGATGAAGGTAGCGAACAAGTAAACGCAAGCTTTTCGCAAGCTTTGAAAATAAGAACGGCGGGGTTTAAAAACTCCGCCGTTTTTTTGGGGACGCTTACGTCACCACTTCCGGTGTCGGCCGACGATAGCACTACCCGTGTGCTATTCGAACCGCTGGCTTCCCGTTACTGTTCAGAATCAAGCCTTATGGGGCTCTCAAACCCATCCGGCTTGAGCGTCAACACCGAGCAGTCCACCGCGCCCAGTACCTTTTCAGCCGTATTTCCAAAAATAAACCCGGGTATCCCGGTTCTTCCAACGGTGCCGATGACGATCAGGTCGACCGAAAGTGCTTTGACAATGGTGGGAATTACGCTGCCAGGCTGTCCCTTCAACAAGTGAGGGTACCGGCGTTCGGACGGAAACTCCTCCAGCAAAGATTCGAACTGGCTTTCAAGTTTGTCTTGAATGTTGACCAGCAGACGGTCAACTGCCTGGGTTGTGACCTGTTGCGCTCTCATTTTTTGTTCCCCGACCAGGCGCCAAATGTGAGCCACATGCAGATCGCAATTTTCCATTGCTGACAGAGACGATGCAATCGTCATTATTTTTCGTGACAGTGCTTCCGTTTCAGCGTGTGCCGGATTGAGATCGACCGCAGCGAGTATATTTTGGTAGTTTTGCTGCTTGGAATCTTTGCAAATCCAGACCGCACATGGACTTTTTCTCATCAGTTTCATGTCTACGCTGCCAAACAACCTTAAGAATGCCCCCGCGGGTTGTTCCGGCGCCTTGATAACAAGGTCGTGATCATTAAGTATGACAGCACGAATGATCTCAACTGCGACATCACCGGTTGTGACACTGATTGAGACAACCCCGTCGGAAGGCAAGTCATCAATTTCCTCGCCCATCTGTCTGAGTTCATCGAGTTTGTTCCGGCAGAGTTCCTGCTGAAGGTCGCTAATGGTTTGTTCGGTTTTAGGGTCAACTGAATATCCCCCATCCAAATCAAGGACATCCATGAGGGTCAATTTCGCCTCGTTTAACTTTGTCAGCGCGATAGCACGACTGAGCGCAACTTTTTCGCCATGACTTCCATCTGCAATAAAAAGGATGTTCTTGAAACGCTTCATGCTTTGATCTCCTCTACGGCACAGTGTTCAGAATAGTTGTCTCAGTATGTGGACATCAGGGCCATTATGTAGCAATCGATGATGGAGATAGTTCACCACCAGGACAGGCAGGAAGCGATGTTTGGCTTACGTGCCGACACCTGCAATGAAATCGCATATTGATTGCGTAAACCGTAAAAATATCAAAATAGTATGTTTCGATAAAGTCGAATATAATAGGCTTAATAGTCGTATTTTCCGAGCTATTGAAAGTTGGATATGATTTCTTGGTTTGCGCTCCTGTCTGATGGACAGCGCAGATATACAGGACGGTGATAGCATGTTTCAAATCTCGTCTGAGAGACGAAGTTTTTTTCCGTGGCACAAACTGTGACGGAGAGTCGTTGGCGCGCGCGGTTTTCGCAGCTGCTGCTGTTCTTGATGCTTGCCATCGCATGGATTTTCTGGTCGGGCGTATTCAAGCCGATACCTCTTGGCCTCGGAGTGTTCTCCTGTGTGCTCACCGTTTATCTCGCAAGACGCATGGGCTATTTTGACAACCAGTTTTTTACGCTACGCTTCCGTCCGCAGTTAATTGGCTACCTCGCCTGGCTCACCAGGGAAGTCGTGCTTTCCAGTCTTGACGTGGCCCGCATCGTACTCGACCCACGCTTACCGATTAGCCCGCGTGTTGTTGAACTCGAGGCAACGGCACAACACCCCGTTGACCAGGTCATCCTCGGTAACTCAATCACGCTGACGCCAGGCACGCTTACACTTGATGTCCATAATGGAATTCTCAAAGTACACTGCCTCACGGAGGAGGGTGCACAAGCCCTGATGTCAGGTGAAATGAATCGCCGTGTTGCGGCTTTGCGAGGGGATTGAGCATGTACTATGTCGCCATCATTGCAACGCTTACCACCATGGCGCTGGCTCTCATTCGCGCGCTGCTTGGGCCCAGCGTTTATGATCGCGTGCTCGCGGTCAACATGTTTGGCACCAAGACTGTACTGCTGCTTTCTATCATTGCATTCCTCTCGGGACGTCCGGATTTCCTCGACCTCGCCCTGGCCTACGCACTGATCAACTTCATCGGTGTGCTGGCCGTACTTGAGTTTTTCCGCAGGGGCGCCATACGCAAAGCGTCCAATAACAAGGCTGGGGACTGACCGTGGGAGTGCTGCTGGATGCCATTAGCTGGCTGCTGCTTTCGCTCGGCGGAGTATTTGTGTTCATTGGTGGTCTGGGCGCATTGCGCATGCCCAACCTCTATACCCGTATGCATGCTGCGAGTTTGACCGACACCATGGGCGCAGTGTTGATCATTGTGGGTATCATGCTACAAGCCGGGGCATCGCTTGCGGCCATCAAGCTCTTCGCGATTCTGCTCTTCCTGTTACTGACCAGTCCGACCGCGTCAAATGCGCTCGCCAGCGCCGCTCTGCTTGCGGGTATGCGACCCGGTGAAGCCAGAACCGAGGATGAGGAACCTGGCAAGTGACCTTTTTGTTCAGCGCTTTTGTCCTTACACTGTTGGTGGTTACGGCACTTGCTATCGTTCGTACCGGAAACTTGTTCGTCGCCATCATGCTCACTGGTATATTCAGCCTGCTGATGGCGGTGATATTCTTTCTCCTCGATGCCCCCGATGTTGCATTAACTGAGGCAACCATCGGCGCCGGTATCTCAACCGTACTTTTTCTTGGAGCTCTTGCGCTCACCGGTGAGCACGAACGCACCGGTTCGACCAACCGGCCGTTGGCGCTCGTTGTTGTGATTGCCACTGCACTTATCGTAATTTACGCCACCTTCGATAAACCACGATTCGGCGACCCGCAGGCCCCGGTACAGCAACATGTCGCTCCCTGGTACCTTGAGCATACGCCTGAGTCTATTGATATCCCCAATTCGGTGACTGCCGTACTCGGCAGCTTTCGTGGCTATGACACACTCGGTGAGGTGTTCGTGGTGTTCACGGCGGGTATCGGCGTATTGATCCTCCTTGGTTCAGCGCCGGCAATGAGATCAGGAAAAGACAGAACCAGGCCTGTCAGATCCAGTGAGGGACTGCGTCACTACCTCATACCACGTGTGGTGGGCCGGTTCCTGATCCCGGTCATTTTACTCTTTGGGCTATACGTGCAATTCCACGGTGATTACGGTCCGGGCGGTGGATTTCAGGCGGGCGCCCTCATCGCGGCCGCATTCATCCTCTACGCGCTGCTTGAAGGCAAAGAGCAGGCACTGGCTGTCCTGCCCCGCCAGGTACTCACCGCGCTCATGGTCGGCGGAGCCCTGCTTTATGGCGGTGTAGGGGTTGCAAGTATGCTGCTTGGCGGCAATTTCCTCGACTACTCGGTACTGACTTCCAACCCCATCACGGGCCAGCATATCGGCTTATTGCTGATTGAGGTGGGGGTCGGAGCTACTGTCATGGGTGTGCTGCTTAGCGTCTTCCACGCATTCGCCGCTCGTGGAGGTCACGAGAAATGTTAATGGAACTGCTTCGTCTGTATCATTACTGGGTTTTTGCGATGTTGCTCATGATCGGGTTTTACGCCGTTGTTGCAAAACCCAACCTGATCAAGAAATTGATTGGGCTCTCCCTGTTTCAGGCAGCGGTATTCCTGCTCTACATTACCATGGGTAAGGTTGATGGTGGTACAGCGCCGATATTCCAGCCTGGTCTTGTGAACCAGGTGTTCTCCAACCCACTGCCGCAGGTGCTCATACTAACGGCGATCGTCGTTGGGATCTCAACTATGGCACTGGGCCTTGGCATCGTCGTGCGTATAAAAGAAGAGTACGGCTCGACAGAAGAAGACGTCATTCAGGAAATCAACCGACGGTGGTGAACTGGAGCCAGCACCTTCCGGTGCTACAGGTGATTATACCGATGCTGTGCGCGCCGCTGGTGGCGCTGCTTCAGCCACGCAGCTTTGCCTGGTTCGCGGCTACTGCAACGAGCCTTTTCGCCTTTGTGATCGCGATAATGATCACCACTGGGGTGTTCGCGGGACAGGATTACAGTTACAACATGGGCTCCTGGCCCGCACCTTATGGCATTGAGCTTGGTGTCGACGCATTCAGTGCAATTCTTCTGCTCATCGTCACCGGTGCCTCGGCACTCGCACTGCTCGCCGGCCGCAGTAGTCTGGATACAGATATTGAGACGGATCGCCAGCCATTTTTTTACGCTGCATGGCTGCTTGCACTCGCCGGTATGTCGGGTATCCTGGTCTCGGCAGATGCGTTTAACATCTTCGTATTCATGGAGATATCTGCACTCGCAAGCTATGTGCTCGTTGCCAGCGGAGGGGACCGGCGCGCGCTGCCAGCGGTGTTCAAATACCTGATCATGGGCACCATTGGTGCGACCTTCTACCTGATCGGCATAGGCCTTATTTACTTGATGACGGGCACTCTGAACCTCGCCGATATGGAGCTCAGAATCCACGAGGTTGCCGATCAGAAGCCGATATTGGTGGCAGCCGGGTTCATCACCATCGGTCTCGCCTTGAAAGCGGCCGTGTTTCCGCTGCACATGTGGTTGCCGAATACCTATACTTATGCACCCACCATTGTGACAGTATTTCTGGCCGCCTGTTCGACCAAGGTATCGCTCTATCTGTTGCTGCGCTTCGATTTCTTTGTGTTTCAGCCGAACCTCGTAAACCACGACATCCAATTTTCATATTACCTGATGCCACTGGCAGTTCTCGCGATACTGATAGCATCGGCGGTCGCTCTTTTTGAGCAGAATCTCAAGCGAATGCTCGCTTATTCATCCGTCGCCCAGATCGGTTACATCATGCTCGGTGCCAGTCTTGTAAGCCTGACAGGGTTAACGGCCGGCATTGTGCATATGTTCAACCACGCGCTTGCCAAAGGAACACTTTTTCTGGCAGTCGCCTGTCTTGCCACACGCATCCCGGAGTTTCGTCTG
Organism: Gammaproteobacteria bacterium; assembly: GCA_024279945.1. Lineage (GTDB taxonomy): Bacteria > Pseudomonadota > Gammaproteobacteria > Xanthomonadales > SZUA-36 > JAJRRA01. Next base: position 40,822 of record JAJRRA010000014.1, on the reverse strand, counting down.
TCTGATGTCTCCGGTGCTGCCCGGGACATGCCCTGGACCATGGGGGCGTTCGTGGTTGGAGGCTTGAGTCTCATCGGGATACCGGGCACAGCAGGTTTCATAAGTAAGTGGTATCTGATCTCCGCTGCGCTTGGCGAAGGCATTATTGGTATCGCACTCGTCGCAGTAATCGTGGTGAGCTCGTTGATGGCTCTGGCCTATATTTGGCGGGTGATCGAAATTGCCTACTTCCGGACACCGAAGAACAGCGCTGTCACATTACGCGAAGCACCGCCGGTTCTGCTTGCCGCAACCTGGACGGCGGCACTCGCCAATATCTATTTCGGGTTGGTGCCCTCTTTACCGGTCTCACTGTCTTCCTCCGCAGCAGAAACGCTGATGAGGCACGTACCGTGAACGCTTCCAATGCCATACTGATAGCGATCGCGCTACCCTGCATTGGTGCACCCTGTATTGCACTGGTGGGACGCATCAGCGCGAACCTGCGCGAGGCGGTAACGCTGGTGACAGCGATCGCACTCATCTGGATCGTCTGGGGAATGCTGCCGGAACTCCTGGCCGGCGGACGCCCCTCAAGTTTGCTTGCTGAGGTCGTGCCGGGTATAGAGATTGCATTTCGCGTCGAGCCGCTCGGAATGCTGTTTGCGATGCTCGCTTCCGGGTTATGGCTGATTAACTCCATCTATTCTATCGGCTACATGCGTGGCAACCGTGAACCGGACCAAACCCGGTTCTATTTCTTTTTCGCTATCGCGATTGCCTCCACCATAGGCGTTGCGTTCTCAGCCAACCTGTTCACCTTGTTCCTGTTTTACGAACTGTTAACACTATCAACCTACCCCCTGGTCGCGCATAAAAGAAATGCCAAGACCATGCGCTCGGCGCGTGTCTATCTTGGAATTCTACTCACGACCTCGATCGGCCTGTTGCTTCCCGCAATTATTTGGACTTACAGGGTAGCAGGGAGTGGTGATTTCACGCCGGGTGGAGTACTCCAGGGCAAACTTGAGGGTCCCGCGATCGGGTTGCTGCTTGGGCTGTTTATATTTGGTATTGGCAAGGCGGCCATTATGCCCGTGCATCGCTGGCTGCCAGCGGTGATGGTGGCTCCCACGCCGGTCAGCGCGTTACTACATGCCGTTGCAGTGGTTAAGGCCGGGGTGTTCACGATCACCAAGATCATAATCTATATATTCGGTATTGACTTTCTGGCTGCTGAACCGAGCGGCGCCTGGTTGTTGTACATTGCTGCGTTCACGATCATCGCAGCCAGCGTTGTGGCTCTGCGACAGCAGAATTTAAAGCGTTTGCTGGCTTATTCCACCATCGCCCAGCTTTCCTACGTGGTGATGGCCACCGCTATTCTGAAACCCCTCGCAGTGATGGGTGCAGCCACCCACATGGTCTCACATGCGTTTGGCAAGATTACCTTGTTCTTTGCCGTGGGTGCTATCTACACGGCTTCGAAAAAAACTGAAATCCATGAGCTTCGCGGCATCGGTCGCCGTATGCCGTGGACGATGGCCGCCTTCACCATTGGCGCATTCAGCATGATCGGCGTGCCACCAACCGGCGGCTTCGTTTCCAAATGGTATATTTTTGCAGGTGCCATTGAGGCAGACAACTATGTGGCGATTGCTACGATTATCCTGAGCACTGTGCTTAATGCTGCCTACTTTCTGCCGATCCTTTTCCTGGTTTGGTTCGCACACGATGAGTCTCCAACGGCGAAGGAGCACGGCGAGGCACCGTTTGCAGCGGTACTCGCGCTAACCATCACGGCGGGTCTCACGCTCGCGTTGTTTTTCTTCAACGGGCCGGTACTGGAACTTGCGGCACAGTTGGTGCGGAGTTCACCATGACGGACAGGCCAGAAAACGATCATTGGCTGGTACGGCCAACCACTATCCGGCTGCTTTGGTGGGTGTTCTGTATCGTGCTTGCGCTGACGGTTATTGCACAGTTTGGATTCAGTGTGAAGGGCTATTTTGGCGTAGATGGCTGGATTGGCTTCGGGGCAGTCTTTGGTTTTTTTGCCTGTCTTGTCATGGTACTTGTCGCAAAGGGGCTCGGCCTGATACTTAAGCGTGGCGAACGCTACTACGACGACGGGGACAGCGATGTCTGAGATTCTGTCCCCCGCACTCATTCTATTCGCGGCTGCGCTGCTGATCGGACCGGCACGCGGCCATTGGCGCACAGCCATTTTGCTCATAGCGCCGCTGGTGACCCTGTGGGCGGTGTGGCAGGTGCCTGACGGGGTTATTGGCACCCTGTCTTTTCTTGAGTATCAAATCGAACCTTTAGAGGGCAGCCCTTTGAGGCGGCTTTTTGCCACAATCTTTGCGCTCATGGCATTTGGTGGTGGCTTCTATGCTTTCCGTCACGCTCGCTGGTACGAGCTTGCCACGGCCTATGCCTATGCGGCCGGTGCCATCGGCGTCAGTTTTGCGGGTGATTTCATTACTCTCTTTGTCTACTGGGAGTTGATGGCGCTGTTTTCGACCGTGGTTGTCTGGTGTGGTGGTACACCGGCAGCGCGGTCGGCCGGTATTCGCTATGCGATCATGCATCTCCTCGGTGGTGTGATACTGATGGTCGGGATCGTGGGTGTCGCACTCCAAACCGGCTCCGTCGACATCCAGCCGATGCTGGCAACTGACTTTAGTACCTGGATGGTCCTTATCGGCATCCTGTTCAATGCTGCGGCACCGCCAATCTCGTCCTGGCTCGCAGACGCCTACCCCGAATCAAGCCCAACAGGCTCCGTGTTCATTTCCGCATTCACCACCAAGGCCGCGGTGTTTGCACTGATCCTTATTTTTCCGGGAGAGCCTGTACTCATCGGTGTCGGTCTTTATATGGTGATGTACGGCATTATATACGCCCTGCTTGAAAATGACGTACGCCGGATTCTCGCCTATTCAATCGTCAACCAGGTGGGCTTCATGGTATGTGCCGTTGGCATTGGTACCGAATTGGCTCTGAACGGTGCCGCAGCCCATGCTTTTGCGCACATTATTTACAAAGCCCTGCTGATAATGAGTGCGGGTGTGGTGATCATTCGCACGGGGGAGAACAAGTGTACGAATCTTGGCGGCCTGTTTCGCACCATGCCGCTGACAGCGGTCTGTGGCATTGTCGGTGCACTCGCAATCTCCGGCTTCCCGTTGACCTCAGGGTTTACCACTAAAACCATGATCTCACAGGCGGCAGCCACCGAGGGTCTCGTCGCAGTCTATTTCCTGCTGGCAGCGGCCTCCGCAGGTGTGTTCCTGCACGCGGGTATCAAGTTCCCCTGGTTTGTGTTCTTCCAGCGCGACTCGGGTCTCCGGCCCAGGGATGCGCCATGGAATATGGCTGCTGCCATGGTGTTCTTTGCCACGCTTTGTATACTGATCGGCGTGTTTCCGGAGGCCCTCTACCGGTTTCTCCCCTATCCAGTGACTTATCAGGCCTACGTAGCCGGCAAGGTCATCTTCTATCTGCAGTTACTCCTGTTTTCGGGCCTCGCCTTCTTCCTGTTGCTGCCTCTGATGCGACGCACTCGGACGATTAGCCTGGATACGGACTGGCTCTGGCGGGTAGTGTTGCTTCGTATCGCCAATGCCGTTAGCACCGTGCTGCTGGCGCTCGGCACAAAGTTTGCGACCCTGGCAAGCGGGTTGCTGGGATCACTTCGTTCGCTGTCTGAGCGATACTTCGGGCAGCTTGCGTCGGAAGAGTCCGGTCGACGAGGTGTTTTCGCGCGCGACTGGCCAATAGGTGTGACCGCACTCTGGATCGCGGTACTTCTGACCGCTTATGTGTTCATCTACTACATCTGACACAGAGGTAAATTGGGGCATTCCAGCGCGTCACAGGTAATCATGTTCTGGTTAGTCAGCGGCCAGTAGTAACTTGCGAGCGGCCTCCACGACAACAGATACGACCGGGTGTATGACCCGGCGTTCGACAGATATGGCGTAAAAGCGCTCCTTCACCTCATCGGTCTGGCCAATCTCGGTGACCTCATACTGCCGCTCTACTTCTGACTTGATGGCGGCGGGTGCAATGAATATCCCCGCTCCTCTGTGTCCAAAAGCCTTCATCAATGCGCTGTCATCAAACTCGGCCATCATACGTGGACGAATACGATGTTTGTCCAGCCACTGATCGATACCCGAGCGCAACTGGTTACCGCTGCAGGGTAATAGTAGTGGCGCTCCATCCAGGCATTGAGGAAAATCGCCTTCCAGTTTTCCTGCCAAATCCTTTGTGGCAAAGAAGCTGACTGCACATTCGCCGAGTTTATGACTGAAGCCACGGGTACTGACCGTGGGCGGTATGGGGCGGTCGGCCAGCACTAATTCAAGACGGTGCATGGTTAGCTCTACCAACAATGTATCCAGGCTCGCCTCGCGGCATACCATGCGCACGGGCTCCGGCATCTGCAGTGCCGGCTCAAGAACACGTTGGGCGATGGACTTGGGTACCATATCAACCACGCCAACCCGGAATAGCTGGGGGCGTCCACCCGGCAACTGATGGATGACCTCTTCCAGTTCACCACCGAGTGAGAAGATTTCGTCAGCGTAGCTCAATACCAGACGCCCGTTCTCCGTGAGTTCCAGGTTGCGGCCGATGCGGGTGAACAGATCCATGCCGAAATACTCTTCCAACAAGCTAAGTTGCCCGCTGATGGTTTGTGGTGTCAGGTGCAACCGCTCGCTGGCACGCGCGATGCCCCCCTCCCTGGCAACTGCCCAGAAGTAGTGAAGATGTTTATAGTTAATCATTAACTTGCCGTTAGTTCGTATTTTTCGAATTATACACCAAGTATATTCGGCTTTACTTGTTAAAGTAAACTACCTAGCATGCGCTTGCTAAAGCAACTAGCGCTTGCCACGGAGAATCTATGCAGATTGTAATTAAGGCCAGCAATTTCACCTTGACCGATGCCCTGCGTGACCATGCCGAACGGCGGGTACGATTTGCCCTGACCTTTTTTTGCACGCACATTCAACGGATTGTCATGCAGTTATCCGACATTAACGGCCCGCGCGGCGGAGTGGACAAATGCTGCAACTTGCGGGTGGTTTTGGCTGGTTTGAATGATGTGGTGGTTAACGATATTGAGACTGACCTGTATGTCGCGATTGATCGTGCGTCCAATCGCGCCGGACGAACCGTTCGGCGTCAGTTGGCACGTCGCCGCGATCGTGCTTGCTCAATCGGACGGGCCAGCACGACATCAAGCACTGAATGATCCACAAAACAATCAACTAAACTGACAGGAGACTACCTGCCATGAATACACCGATGGTACACGCAACACCCCGCGCGCAATCCGCAATCCTGGCCACCAACAAGGTGATCCGCAACACTTATATGTTGCTGTCCATGACTTTGCTTTTCAGTGCAGTGATGGCAGGGGTATCGATGGTTTTGAAGCTTCCTCATCCGGGAATCATGCTCACACTTGGCGGCTATTTCGGCCTGCTGTTCCTGACCTCGAAGTTCCGGAACCATCAATTGGGGCTGGTTTTTGTATTCGCCCTGACCGGTTTTATGGGCTACACGCTGGGGCCGATTATCACCGCCTACCTGGCCATGCCAAACGGTGGTGGGATCGTGATGATGGCCATGGGTGCTACCAGCGTTACCTTCCTGGGCCTATCCGCTTTTGTACTACTCACCCGTAAGAACTTTAGTTTCATGGGCGGGTTTCTGATGGTGGGTATACTGGTGGCGTTCCTCGCCGCACTGGGCGCGGTATTCTTTGAGATGCCCGGCCTGTCACTGGCTGTGTCATCCATGTTTGTTCTGCTCATGGCCGGTTTGATCCTGTACCAGACCAGCAATATCATCCACGGTGGTGAAACCAACTACATCATGGCAACCGTTACGTTGTACGTAGCGATTTTCAACCTGTTCACCAGCTTATTGCACCTGTTGGGTTTTATGAGCTTTGATGATTAGGGGTGAAATCCGGGTTTAAAGTCTTTTTATCATTGGAAATAGGGTTGCTTCTGCTACAGCTACGGCCTACTGACCTAATGACTAACAGACTGACAGCGGTACTTGTTTTGATGACATTCAGCCCATGGGCTTATGCTGCAGAAGCGGTTCCATGGGGATGGTACCTGCTTGCAAGCATGGGTTTGTCGCTGTTTGTCGCCATCATTTTAAGTATACGGAATGAAAATGCACAGGGTAGGGTCGCAAAGATTCTATTGGCAGGATTATACTTTTGGAGCCTTACGTTTGCCGCATTGATGTTGATGGCACTGATTTATCATTTTACGCAATAGCAAATCATGGGGCGAGAGTGGCGGCAAATTAGCCATTATCTGCAAACCCACCAGTGAAAAGTTGTTAAAGTTCTGCCAGAATCCGGCACTCAAAACACCTTACGACGATGGCCTTACCCATGTGCCATTCGAACCACTGGATTTCATCTTAAGACTGGTCGGCCCAGTTTGACGCCTGTTCTGCTCAGCGCCTCGGTTCAGTCACGCGCTCCGCCGGTTCGAAGGGGTCGGAGTAAGTCCCTTACTCTGACCCCGGCTTGTACGGTACCGTCACGCGCCCCGCCAGGTCGATGGTCAGTCGCGCCCAAGGGCGCTCTTACAGTAAGAGGCCGCTTGCGGTCGACCGGCACGGATTATTTCATGCCTTGTTGCAATTTGGCCAGGACTTCGCTGCCGGGGTTGAGACGATCAAAGCCCAGGGCTTTAAGAGGGGTGTCCACGGTCCGTGACTGGACGTGCATGTCCGGGACGTTTTGATCAATGAACAACAGGCCGGTGACGATTTCTCCCCGGTGCCGGTATCTTTCCAGAAAGCCCAGTGCATTGTTGCGGCGCGTGGGGTCGTAGTCCGGGTCAACCTTTCTCAACAAGATGGTTGAACCATCGTGCAGACGCACCGGATAGGTGTCTCCTGCGTAATAGCTGGCCGTGATCTCGGATCGTACCGGGATCAGGTCAGTCTCGGTGACGCGCATTTTGTGCTCACGCGTATAGGTGTAGCTCTTGGTCGAGCCCTCATGGTTGTTGAAGGTCACACAGGGCGAGATCACATCAACCACCGCGCAACCGGGGTGTGCAATGGCTGCCTTGAGCATGGGAACCAGTTGCTCGCGATCCCCGGAAAAGCTGCGGCCTACAAAACTGGCACCCATGGAGATTGCCGTGGCCACCGCATTGATGTTGTGCATCTGGTTGACTTCACCCTTCTTCGATGTGCTTCCGGCGTCTGCGGAGGCGGAGAACTGGCCCTTGGTGAGAGCGTAAACACCGTTGTTCTCGATCAGGTAAAGCATGTTGACGTTGCGGCGAATGACGTGGCCGAACTGACCGAAACCAATCGACAGAGAATCACCATCCCCCGACACACCGATGCCGATCAGGTCGCGATTGCCCGCCAGCGCGCCGGTAGCTACCGACGGCATCCTTCCATGCACCGAATTGAAGCCATGTGCGCCGTGCACAAAGTAGGCCGGGGTCTTGGAAGAACAGCCGATACCGGACAGCTTGATCAACTGTTCCGGGGCAATCGACATTTCCCACAGAGCCTGGATCAAAGCGGCCGTGATGGAATCGTGGCCGCAACCGGCGCACAGCGTCGACATGGTGCCTTCGTAATCCCGCAAAGCCAGCCCGATTTCATTGAGCTTCTGGCCCGGCAGATCAAATTTTGGCCGCTTGATAAAACTCATGCCGCTGCCTCCGGATTTACCTGTTTACTCACGTCACGCACCACGTACTCACTGGAAATGGGCATTCCGTTGTAATGCAGGATGGATACCAGGCGGTCGGCGATGTGGTTGTATTCAAGCATAAGCAATGATTTCATCTGTGCGTCACGGTTCTGTTCAACGACAAAGACCGTGTCGTGGTCGTGCAGGAAGTCCATTACCTCACGGGTAAACGGAAAAGCCCTGATCCTCAGGTAGTTCGCATGAATGCCCTGCTCTTCCAGGCGGTCCCGAGCTTCGATCACAGCGCCGTCAGAGGAACCGTAAGCAATGATACCCAGGCGGGTGGGCTGGTTCGCCTTGCTGATCACGGCGTCCGGCACCACGGTCTTGGCCGTTTCCCACTTCACCAGCAGACGGTCGATCACATCCTGGTAGGCGTCTGAATCCTCGGTATAGGCGCCGTAGCGATTGTGGCCGGAGCCACGAACGAAATAGGCGCCCTTGGGATCTTCGCCAGGCAAGGTACGGTAGGTAATGCCATCGCCGTCAACATCCAGATAGCGCACGAAGCGATCCATCTTCGCCAGATCTTTCGGGCCCAGAACCTTGCCACGATCCGGACGATAGTTATCGTCCCAGGTCAGTTCCGGCACCATCCAGTCGTTCATGCCAATGTCCAGATCGGACAGCATGAATACCGGTGTCTGCAGGCGCTCGGCCAAGTCAAATGCGGTCACCGCCATGGTAAAACATTCGTGCGGGTTAGCCGGAAACAGAATCGGGTGGCGGGTATCGCCATGCGATGCGTAGGCGCACAGCATCACGTCACACTGCTGGGTTCGCGTCGGCATACCGGTGGACGGACCCACGCGCTGGACATCAATGAATACGGACGGGATCTCAGCGTAGTAGGCAAAGCCGATGAACTCGCTCATCAGCGAAATACCCGGACCCGAGGTGGGTGTAAAACCACGCGCTCCGACCCAGTTGGCGCCCAGTACCATACCCGCGGCCGCCAACTCATCCTCCGCCTGGATAATGCAGAACAGATTGTCACCGGTTTCCGGGTCGGTGCGGAACATGTGACAGTATTTTGTAAAGGCGTCCATCACACCGGTGGAGGGTGTAATCGGATACCAGGCGCCCACGGTAGCACCCGCATAAACACAGCCCAGGCCAGCGGCCTCGTTACCGTTGATCAGGATATTCCCACTGTTGTCACCCATTCGCTCGGCGCGAACCGGCAAGGGACAGGTAAAATTATTGGCGGCATACTCATAACCCAGCATGATGGCCTTGAGGTTGCTCTCCACCAGTTTGGGCTTGCTGGCAAAGGTTTCTTCCAGCAGAGTGCGCATGATGTCCAGATCAATATCAAGCAGGGCAACCAGCACACCCACGTAAGCCACGTTTTTCATCAGCACACGAATCCGCGCCAGGCTGAAGTTTTCATTGCAGATTTTAGCCAGGGGGACACCCAGCACAGTAATATCATCGCGCGCCAGGGTACGCTCCCGAGGCCAGGTGGAATCGTAAATCAGGAAACCACCCGGGCTGACTTCATCCAGGTCTTTCTGGTAAGTCTGGGCATTCATTGCCACCATCACGTCTACCCGGTTCAGGTACGACATGTAGCCATCGTGGCTGGCGCGAATCTCGTACCAGGTCGGCAGACCCTGGATGTTGGATGGAAACAGATTCTTGCCCGTAACCGGGATGCCCATGCGAAACATGGCTTTCATCAACAGTCCGTTGGCACTGGCCGAACCGGTGCCGTTGACCGTGGCAATTTTCAGGACAAAGTCGTTTATCCGGCTTTGCGTTTCTGACATGGGTGCTCACCACTTTTATTGCCGTCGACATAGTCTATGGCCTGGGGAAAATTCAGTAGCGACTTTTGCATATCCCAGGCGGCCGTGGGGCAGCGCTCGGCACAAAGTCCGCAATGGATACAGAAGTTCTCGTCTTTGACCATCACCCGGGAAGTCTGCTTCAGTTCATCTGATACGAACAGCGGTTGTTCATGCTCCACCACCGGTGCTTTGAGTCGTTTGACCAGGTCTTCTTTGTCGCCGTTGGACGTGATGGTCAGACACTGGGTCGGACAGATGTCCAGGCAGGCATCGCACTCAATGCACAGGGAATCGGTGAAAACAGTCTGTATATCACAGTTCAGACAGCGCTCAACTTCTTGCGCAGCCAGTTCGGCATCAAAACCAAGTTCAACCTCCTTACCCAGTTCACTGAACCGCGTGGCCAGCGGCACGTGCATCATCTTGCGGCGCGCCACAGGATCAAAGCTGTTGGAGTAGCTCCACTCATGCAGTCCCATCTTGCGACTGCTCAGATTGAGCGTGACCGGCAGGCGGTCGGTCAACGACTCTCCCTGGCAATGGCGATGGATAGAGATTGCTGCCTGGTGGCCGTGTTCCACGGCCCAAATAATATTTTTGGGGCCGAAAGCGGCAGCACCACCGAACAACACACCCTTGCGGCGGGATTCGAAAGTCACTTTATCCACTACCGGCTCTTCCCACGGGTTGAACTCAATGCCCAGATCCCGCTCGATCCAGGGAAAAGCATTTTCCTGACCAATCGCCACCACGACATCATCGCAGGGGACAAATTCCTCGCCAATGACATCCTGATCCTGGATACGACCGTTCTCGATGGTGTATTCCATCAGTTCAAAAAGCATGCCTTTGAGTTTGCCGTCTTCTACCACGAATTCTTTCGGAGAACGGTTGACCACGATCTCAACGTTCTCTTCCTCGGCGTCTTCAAGCTCCCACACCGAAGCCTTGAAAAATTCACGCGGTTTACGCGCCATGACCTTGACGTTTTTGGCGCCCAGGCGCAGCGAGGTTCGGCAGCAATCCATCGCGGTGTTGCCGACACCGATGATCAGCACATTTTCCCCAACGGCATCGATATGCCCGAATGCTACGGATTCCAACCAGTCGATGCCGATGTGTACATTCTCACTGTCATACCGTCCCGGCAACTTGAGTTCCTTGCCACGGGGCGCGCCGGAACCAACAAAAATTGCATCAAAGCCCTGCTCCAGCAGTTGGCTCATGCTCTCAATGCGGTGGTTGTAGTGAACCTCCACGCCCATGTCGACGATGTAGGCGATTTCCTCGTTTAACACCTCGATCGGCAGGCGAAAAGCCGGGATATTGAAGCGCATCAAGCCACCGGCAACGGACTGCGCTTCAAATATGGTCACCTCGTAACCCAGGGGCATCAGATCGTTGGCGACGGCAAGCGAGGCGCAACCAGCCCCAATCAAGGCAACTTTTTTTCCATTCTTTTCCGGCGGGATAAGGGGCAGCCGATCCGTAATGTCCCCACGATGATCCGCAGCGACACGTTTCAGGCGACAAATGGCGACCGGCTTCTCATCCATTCGTCCGCGCCTGCAGGCAGGTTCACAGGGCCGGTCGCAAACCCGCCCGAGAATGCCGGGGAAAATATTGCTTTCCCGGTTCACCATATAGGCATCGTCAAAACGGCCCTGGGCGATCAATCGAATGTATTCAGGTACATCGGTGTGTGCGGGGCAGCCCCACTGGCAGTCCACAACCTTGTGGAAATATTCTGGATTGGAAGTATCGGTGCGTTTCATGGTTAGTTTGAAGCAGGCCCTGTAGTGGGCTCCTGATGCAGGCAGTTCGCGCAAGGATAACCCTTTTGATTCTTATTCGCATCCTACTTTTTCATTTGCCTGGCGCTCAGCACCAGGACAAGACCAAGAATATACCAGCCAATCAACAAGCCCCATTCCTGTGGCCACAGCAATGCCGATGGCGACCAGGGCAGATAAAGCATGGACAGGGCAATCCCCAGCGTCAGGGCAATCCACCCGGTGGCCTCACCGCCTGGCGCGGTGTATGGTCGAACAAGATCCGGTTCCTTGCGACGCAAGGCAATAAACGCTGCGGCCACAAAGACATACGCGATGACAATACCAAACCCCCCGGCGTCGATAATCCATACCAGCGCGCTGCGCCCCAGCAGGGGCGCCAGGACGGAAATGCCGCCGATCACCGCAATGGCATACCACGGAGTCCCATACTGCGGGTGGATCCGCCCGAGAAAAGCCGGCAGATAGCCGGCGTGGGCCAGCGCAAATACGGCCCGGCTGCCACCAATCAGAAAAGCATTCCAACTGGTCAGGATGCCACCGATGCCCGCCAGAACAATAAAAGCCGTCACTGCCGGTGAGTTGAATGCCTTGCCTGCAGCAACAGCGGTCACCAGTCCTTCATTCTCACCCACCGATGGGGACAGCCCGACCGCCACAACGACCAGGACATAAAAAAATATCGCCAACAGGATGGACCGGATCAGCACACGACCGATATCACGTTGTGAGGTGTTGATCTCTTCCGCAGACTGAGGGATGACATCGAAGCCGACAAACAGGAACGGCACCATGATAAGCACACTCAAAAACCCGGGGCTGCCGCCCCAAAGCAGGACCTCGCTGTTTTCCTGTCCCATTGACAGGAGGCCCCCCACAATCAGCAAGGCCCCGGCAACCAGAATAAAAATAACCGCAACAGCCTGTACCCGGGCCGCAATGCGTACACCCCGTATATTTAGCAAGGTAATTCCGGTGGCAGCCAGTGCCCCCAGCGCCACTTCCGTGCCATGCACCTGATAGTCAGCAACGGTCCACAGCGGAATCTGTCGAAACCCGGGTACCAGGCTTGCTACGGCAACCGGCAGAGCAATGGCCTCGAACGCAACAACTGCGACATAGCCGAAGATGATTGACCAGGTACATATATAAGAGGCTGCCTCACCAAAAGCCCTTTGCGTATAGACGTGTTCGCCACCCACAAAAGGCAATGCCGATGCTAGCTCGGCATAGGTCAATCCAATCATACAGATAGCCACACCGCCTGCGAGGAAGGCCAGCGCAGCACCGAGCAGTCCGCCATCGGACACCCAAGTCCCGGCCAGAATTACCCAACTCCAGCCAATCATTGCCCCGAAAGCAAGGGCGAAAGTATCGATGCGTCCCAGTACGCGATGAAATGTTCCGTCCGTCATAAACGCTCCTGACTCACTCCGCCAACCGATTGCCGGTTCGCCGATAGACAATTTCACCATCCAGGATGGTCATGTCTACCTGTGTCTCGAGGATTTTTTCAGGCGGTATTTCCAACAGATTCTCATTCAGGATCACGATATCTGCCAGCAATCCTGGCGCAAGCTGACCTTTGACGTTCTCCTCGAAGGTCATGTATGCACCGTTTGCGGTATACATCTGTAAGGCTTTGCCCACGTCGATGCGCTCATCAGCCCCGTAGATTTCACCCGATGCCCCGCGTCGCGTGACCGCTGCATAAATACCCACCAGTGGACCAATGGGAATCACATCTGAAGAAAATGCCATCTTTATGCCCCGTTTAAGCGGTGTATTAATTGCGTTGTTGTGGCGCAGTTTTTCTTCCGGCAGGTAAGCACGGTAACGGTCTTCCAGGCTGTAACTGAAGTTCGGCTGTTGTACGATGCCAATGCCCTGCCGGGCCATCAGATCCATGGTGGCAAGCGACGGCAATACGGTGAAGTGATTGACATAGTGCCGGTGGTCCTCACGCGGTGACTGACGAAGAATGGCATCAAAAATTGCTACGGTTTCCTCTATGGCGGCATCGCCGATAGCATGAAAGCCCAACTGCCAGCCCGCATCATGGGCGGCCAGCGACAAAATCTTCAGCTCATCAAGCGATACAGAGAGCGAACCGAAATAATCGGAATCGTTGCGGTAGGGCTCGCGTGTCCAGGCGGCAGGCCCGGTAAAGCCACCGTCAACGAAAACTTTCAACGCACCCACTTTCAGCCGTTCGTCACCATCACCGGTCTTCATACCGAAGGCAGTCAGCCGCTCAAGCGCCTCCTTTGCCATGACCTCCCGGCCAAATCCGGAATTGATCTGGACGGTCGCGCGCGGAAGGGGGCTATTGCTCTGATCCTGATAAACCTGCTGCCAGATTGATTCGAAATCCCGGGGTGAGGTCGAGGCATCCGTGAGGCTGGTGATTCCAAGATGGAGCTGACCCTGAAGACGACTGACCAGATCGGCCTTTACTTCATCCGGCGGTGCCTGGGGAATAAAGTCGAACACCAGATCGTTGCGCTCACGGATGATCCCGCTCAGAGAGCCATCTTCAAAGTGTTCCAGTTGACCGCTGTCGGGGTCGGGTGATGTCGCATCCAGGCCGGCGATTTCCAGGGCGCGTGAATTCGCCACCGCGCTGTGCCCACCCTCGCGCATCAGGAACACCGGATTATCCGGTGCAGCAAGGTCAAGATCCAAACGTGTGGGTTTACGCTGGTCACTCAGGCGGTCTTCGGACCAGCCTGCCCCGGTGATCCAGGCACCTTTCCCGAGCTGTTGCGCCTTTTCGCGGATCTGCTCCTGCAATTGCACAATCGATGTGGTTTTTGAAAGTGAGATCCACCGCCGCGGACGCCCGCGCATGTGGGTGTGGGCATCGATAAATCCGGGCAAAGCAAGGCGTCCTGCAAGGTCGATGACCCGTTCGGCGGTATATCGGTCCACAAGATCCTCGCCGCCAAGCGCTACAATTCGTTCACCCCTGATGATGACAGCCTCAAATATTTCAGAGCGATCCTCGCCGGAGAAAACCGGCCCGTTGTGGATGATGAGATCCGCCCGCTGCCTGGCACTGACCACAAGGTCAGTGCCATCCACATTGCCATTCTGGAAATTTTCCATAAATCTGCCCTGGGCGAACAGCACCGCCGGCAAAAGAAGAAGTACACAGAACACTGCGTTGAAACATCTGTACATGGAAAATCCGTCCAGTCTTCGTTTATTAGACGCAAGAGTAACCCGTTTAATTCCTATTGGCATCAGCAAACTGCATGGCCCATTCCTGCAAAAAACTGGCCAAGCACTATAGTTAGTACGATTAGCGTCTGGAAAAACCAACAGACCAGGGAGAGTACATTTGGCCAATCGAAGCGACAGACACCCCTGAATGACCCCATACCGATACAGGGCGTATATCAGCTACAGCCACAAGGATGAAACGTGGGCGTCCTGGTTACACCGGGCACTGGAAGCTTATCGCATACCCCGCAACCTGGTGGGCAGCAGGAATGATGTGGGTAGCGTGCCGGCCCGTATTCGCCCCGTATTTCGGGATCGCGATGATTTATCTTCGGTCGCCGACCTGGCAACGACGGTAAAACAAGCGCTGGCGGACTCTGAAAATCTTATTGTCATCTGTTCCCCGGCTGCTGCAGCTTCACAGTGGGTCAACGAGGAAATTCGTCATTTTGCCGGGCTCGGGCGAGCCGACCGGATCTTTTGCATCATTGTTGATGGCGAGCCTGCAGATGACGGGTCTGTCGCCGCCTGCTTTCCCGTTGCGCTGGCGGAGATCGGCATGCGCGAACCTCTGGCGGCTGATGTCCGAAAATGGGCGGATGGCAGGAACATCGCCAGGCTAAAGCTGATCGCCGGACTGCTGGGGATTCGACTTGAT
Source organism: Gammaproteobacteria bacterium (assembly GCA_024279945.1). GTDB lineage: Bacteria > Pseudomonadota > Gammaproteobacteria > Xanthomonadales > SZUA-36 > JAJRRA01. Next base: position 25,609 of record JAJRRA010000014.1, on the reverse strand, counting down.
GAACTTCGCCGGAGGGATTTACGGCGGCGCCGGAAACGGCAACTTGTCGCTGGCTTTGCTGTGGTGATGGCGGTGAGCCTGATTACAATCACGGCGATTTCACAGATATCTGAACAGCATGAACGCGAAAAAGCGGAACAATTAGCCACCTTCATTGTTGATCTCGGCGAAAGACTGCAATCGGACGCAGACCTTGAAACACTGGCCCTGATCAGCACCGAGGCTTTGCGGCACCTCGAGGGTATGGATTTGGACAAACTGTCGCTCAAGACCGGTAAAAAAGTCGCCCTGGCTCTGCGGCAAATGGGGAATGTGAGCAAGGGGCAGGGCAGACCAACTGAAGCCCTCGATGCGTTAGAGCGATCACGGGATCTGTTTCTGAGTTTGTCAAAAAAGCACCCGCAGATGCAGGATCTGTTATTCCAATTGGGAAATGCAGAGTTCTATATCGGCAACCTGTATTTGGAACAGGGCCGGTACGAACTTGCATTGCAAGCCCTGACAAATTATCAGCACCTGACGCGTCAGTTGTTTGAGCGGGACCCGGAAAACCCGGACTGGATTATGGAATTGGCTTATTCCTATAACAATCTCGCTGCATTGCAGCTCGATAGTGGCCTGGGCATTGATGAACTGACACTTCAACAGACCACCGATGCTGTCAAACTGATGGAAAAGGTCGTACGCCTGAGGCCGCAGGATAAGGCGGTTATCGACAGCTACGCAACCACTCTGGCCTGGGCTGCCGATGCGCAGGCCCAAGCCTGCAAACTGGAAAAAGCGATGGCGATTCGGGAAAAGGTCAAGGCTCTGGCAGAGGGCTCCGCCCGCTCTGATCCAGGAAATAATGACTTGAGCCGCCGCTATGCGTATTCCCTTTCCGGCGCTTCCGTGCTACATACACAACTGGGCCACCTGGATTTGGCGGAACAGGACCTGCGCGAATCCCTATCTATTCTTCAACAGTTGTCTGCGGCTGATCCCAGCAACGTCAGCATCCACAGGGAGACAATTTATCGGAAAGTCATATTAGCTGAACTGCTGCTGGACAGGGGGCAGCCAGAAGCTGCAGGGGCCATCATGCAGGAACTCCTGCCCCAAATGGACTCGACCGGAATATTCACTCGTCAGGCCAGCCTCTCCCTTAATGGATTCATTGACTACCTGACTGTATCTGCCGCTGTCGAATTCCACTCGGGGAGCCTGGCAAGCGCCAATTCATACTTGAGAAAAGCGCTGGACTTGCTGCTGAACAAGGTGGCCTCACAATACCCGGACCGACTCGACAAAGTCCGGCTGCAGAAGATTCGCTACCAGTGGTGGGAAGGAAACGGCCGCGACGGTCTTGCTGCTTTCGACATTCCGGACCGCTTTGGTCAAAACACTTCAGGAGGGCTTCAGAGTTGTGTCGAGTCTGATTATGAAGCACGCATGTATTTACTGGCGGATGACCGGGAAGCCGCAAGTGGTCTGGTTGAATATCTAAGGAATCAGGCTTATGCCGACCCGGGATTTAAGCTATTTTGTGTTAAAAATAAACTTTGTAGTTAAGGAGAGTTAGATGATTATCAAACGAATTAAGGCCGATCATTTCACCATCGTGCTTGGATTTATTACGCTCATTACAATCGGTAGCCCGATGGTATTTGCAGCAAACGACTGTCTGAGTTCAGGCCGGGCCTCGAAGCCCGTGCATATCAGGATTGACGCTAATGCCAAACCCTTTTTTCATGATCATGCCTGCAAGTCAAAGCCGAACTCCAGAAAGGGTGATATTTGCAGTACAAAAAGGGAAAAGCCGGTATTGAAGTTTATGCTTGAGGGGCAAAGAGCCAGGGACTGGGAATTGGTTCGGCTCGAGCTGGGCCAGAATGATTCAAGCTGGCCTGGCAATTTGCCCGCCGGTGCTTTTTCCGACTTTGAGTTCGATACGGATGCGGGGCTCAAAGCAGGGCATCCTTACGTTGTGCTGAATCCAAAAAAAAATGAGATGAAAGTGAAAAACAATAACTGCCACGCATTCGAGGTTCACTACCGGGTTGTCCTGAAAGACCCGGCCGGAAATGAGCAAACCCTGCACCCCATTATTGATAACAAGGGAACCGGTTTTTGACCCGATGGGTGCTATTTTTTAACCCAGCCATGCTGGGGATAACCTGGTGAAGCTGACCATTGGCGTCACTGGTCATCGTGATCTCCTGGCGGAGGAAGTTCCGGCATTGCGGGATATTGTGCGGGATTTTTTCCTGCGGCTCAGGAACGATTTTCCGGATCTTGACTTACAGTTGATCAGCCCGCTGGCTGAAGGAAGCGACCGGCTGGTGGCTGATGTTGCACAGGGACTGGATATCGGGCTGATTGTTCCATTGCCCATGGCTCAGGCAGAATATGAGAAGGATTTTTCGTCCGCCGAAGCGGTTGAAGTTTTCAGAAATACGCTGAAAACCGCAAAGCTCATTTGTCTGTCCGGTGGTTCGGATTCCAGTGGAGTTCCCGGTTCATCTGCCGAGCGCGAGTATCGTTACGCCCGTATGGGTGTTTTTATATCCAACCACAGCCAGATATTGCTGGCCCTGTGGGACGGTAAAAAGCAGGGCGCCACCGGCGGCACATCGGGGGTTGTCAACTACCACTTAACTGCTGTCATGCCGGGTTTTTCAGTCAGCGAGGAGTCGCCCAACCTGCTGGCGGACAATGAAAATGACCTCGCCTTTCACATCGTCTGCTCCAGGGACCGTCCCCACGGGCGGCCCGTGCAGGGTCTTGAACCATTACAAACCGCTTGGGTATCTGCTCACTTTGGCCGTGAAGCAAGCGCCCGGATGCCCCTGGAATATGAAATTACCTTGCAACGATTGCAGGATTTCGGCCGCGATAAAAAGCGTTATGCGGCAATGATTGAGAAAGAAGGTGGTGATGTTCTGGACCATGCGACGGAACTTGAGACACCAACAGGCATCAAGGCCATCAGCGATCTTTATCGCGCGGCAGACTGGCTCGCGCTGCATTTTCAGAAGCGGGTTTCCAGCGGCCTGATCGCTACCCACAGCCTTGCGGTGCTGATGGGTCTGGCTTTTATACTGTACTCAGAGTTTGATGGCCTTGATATCCTGGTCTGGTTCTTTTTGCTCGCATTCCTGGCGGGTTTCGTGCTCTACAAAATTGGCGAACGGCGACAATGGCACCGCAAATACCTGGATTACCGCGCCCTGGCGGAGGGCTTGCGGGTGCAGTTGTACTGGAGCCTGGCAGGGGTCGTTGATGTCCATTCAACCGAGTTTGCCTATGACAATTTCTTGCAGAAACAAGACGTTGATCTTGGCTGGATTCGGCATGTGATGCGTAATGCGAGCCTGCTGCGCAGTGGAAATCAGGATCCGCCGGCAGAGTGGGTAGATTGGGTTATCGAGCGGTGGGTGGGCTCCGGCGTGAGCGGCGGTGGCCAATTAGCCTACTACCGCAAAAAAGAAGGTGAAAAATCCAAGCGGCTCAGGCGCACCACCCGCCTGGGAGCCCTTTCGCTGTGGGCGGGTATCCTGATTGCAGTCGTGCTGGTCTTCATGGGAGCGACCATGAGCGTATTCCAGCGGCAATTATTGCTGGTTTTTATGGGCATTCTGCCCTTGATCGCGGGTGTTCGTGACGCTTACTCGCAAAAAAAGGCGGAAAAAGAACTGATCAAGCAATACCGTTTTATGCAGGGCATTTTCGCCAATGCCAGGCGCCTGCTGGATGGTTCAGATGACATCGAGTTCCGGCGCCGGATTCTGAAGGCTTTAGGCAATGCCGCGCTGGAAGAAGATGCCGAGTGGATCCTGATGCACCGCGAACGGCCCCTGGAGCACAGCGGGCTACAGTAACTGATCAAGGGCAGTGATCAGCCGGGTAACTTCATCTGTATTGGTGTAATGCACCAGGGACGTACGCAGCGCGCCCTCCCCGGTATCGATCCCCAGCGCTTTAATGAGGCGATAGGCATAAAAATGACCCGCGCCAACGCCCAGTTTAAACGCCGCAAGCTGTGACGCCAATTCGCCGGGATGGTGCCCCTTTGCCGTGAAGGTAACCGTGGGAGCGCGGCCCTGTGCCGTATCTCTGCCGATCAGTCGCACTTTCGGGTGCCCGGACAGGAAATCGAGCAGATCTTGTATCAGTTTGCTTTCCTGCCCCCGGAACAGCTTCGTCACTGCCGCCGCTTTGTGCACATCGGAGGCATCATCGCCATGATGGTGGCGATAGACGGCCTCCATATAATCCACCACACCATTGACTGACGCAATCTGTGCATGGTCGGGCCCGGCGGGGGTGAAGCGTGCTGCGGGAATATCGACATTGAAGAAATGGCCCTGGTTGGGCAAACGGGTATTCAATTCCTGACTCATGACCATTACGCCCAGGTGCGGCCCATAAACTTTATACAGTGAAAACAGGTAAATGTCCGCAGCCAGCGCCCTGACGTCCGGCAGGCCGTGCGGGCAAAAGGAAACCCCGTCAACGATGGCCAGCGCTCCTGCTGTATGAATCATGTCGGTAATTTCGCGGACCGGGTTGATGCTGCCGATCAGATTGGAGCAATGGGTGAAAGCAACCGCCCGGGTTCGCTCATTCAACAGGGCCCCCAGATCCAACGGTTGCAGCTCCGCAGTCTCCGGATCGACTTTCCATTCACGCACCACGATCCCATCGTTTTCCAGCCTGCTCCAGGCGCCAATATTGGCCTCGTGGTCCTGGTTGGTGACGATGACTTCATCACCGCGCCTGAGTTGCTGACGAAAGGCCTGGGCAAGCACATAGGTATTGAGTGAGGTGGACGGTCCGAAATGAACTTCTTCGGTATCAACGTTCAACCAGGCCGCCAGGCGCTGTTTCGCTGCATCCATCTCCTTGCCGGCGATCGCTGAAGCCGGAAAATCGTGGTAAGGCTGTACTTTCGTTTGCCTGTAATAGCGGTTCAGACGGTCGATGACCTGCCTACAGGCATAGGAACCACCGGCATTCTCAAAAAAACCCCAGCCCGCCAGAGATGCTTCGCTGAAGGCGGGAAAGTTGGAACGGATGAACTCAATATCAAGATTGCTCATTCTAGCTGTTCATTCCGGCCAGGGTAACGTACTTCATTTCGATGAATTCATCGATGCCATACTTCGAGCCCTCGCGGCCGATGCCGGATTCTTTGACACCACCGAACGGGGCAATTTCGGTCGACAGGATGCCATCGTTGACACAGACCATACCGTACTCCAGCGCTTCGACTACGCGGAATACCCGGCCCAGATCCCGAGCGTAAAAATACGAAGCCAGGCCAAACTCGGTGGCATTGGCCAGTTCGATCACTTCCTCTTCGGTTGAAAACTTGAATACCGGTGCGACCGGGCCGAAAATTTCCTTGCGAGCAAACGCCATGTCTGCTGTTACGCCGCTGACCACCGTGGGCTGGTAGAACTGGCCACCCAATTCGTGGCGGTTCCCCCCCTCAGTTACCTGCGCACCCTTATCGGTCGCATCCCGCAGCAGTTGTTCAACCTTATCGACTGCATCGGCAGTGATCATCGGTCCGATGACCACACCAGCCTCATCACCCCGCCCCACCTTCAGTTGTTGGACCCCCGAGGTGAATTTTTGTACAAATTCATCGTAGACGGCTTCCTGTACATAGATCCGGTTGGCGCAAACACAGGTCTGTCCGGCATTGCGATACTTGGAGGTTATGGCGCCCTGAACGGCGGCATCCAGATCCGCATCATCAAAAACGATGAACGGGGCGTTACCACCCAACTCCATCGACACTTTTTTCACGGTCGAGGCGCACTGGCGAATCAGGATCTTGCCAACGGCGGTTGAACCGGTGAATGAAAACTTGCGCACCACCGGGTTTTTGGTGAGCTCAACACCCACTTCCTGGGCATTTGTCGTGGTGATCACATTGAATACACCGGCAGGAATACCTGCCTGTGCCGCTAGTTCCGCCAGCGCCAGGGCCGACAACGGCGTCTCCGGGGCGGGCTTGATCACGATGGGACAGCCCGCAGCGAGAGCGGGCGCTGCTTTGCGCGTAATCATTGCGTTGGGAAAATTCCATGGCGTAATGGCTGCAACCACACCAACGGGCTGTTTAATAGTGATGATGCGCCGGTCGGCCAGGTGGGTGGGAATAACATCGCCGTAAACCCGTTTGGCCTCTTCAGCAAACCACTCCACAAAAGATGCGCCATAGGTGATTTCGCCAAGTGCCTCCGCAATGGGCTTGCCTTGCTCTGCGGTCATCAACCTGGCCAGGTCATCCTTGTTTTCAAGAATCAGCTCAAACCAGCGGCGCAAGACGGCGGAACGTTCCCTGGCCGTTTTCGCGCGCCAGGCTGGCCAGGCGGCATTGGCAGCTTCTATGGCGGCGCGGGCTCCAGCAACACCCACCTCAGCGACCCGGGCCAGCAATGTGCCGTCAGCCGGATTGCTCACTTCAAACATGGCACCGTTAACAGCGGAAACCCATTCGCCGTTGACGAAGGACTGTTCGCGAAACAAAGCAGGATTGCTCAGGGTCAGAGTCATTTTTGGATTGTCGGGCATGATGATTTTTCCTTTGGAAACTGCTGCCGGTCAAACCGTTGGAGGACTCGGTCCTGCTAAACGGATTACCGGAAAACCAGAGCCGCCTGACGGCAGCAAATTGGCCCCACCGACAAACAGTATATGGGTGCAGTATCGTGCTGTTTTTTGCATCAGTCAATAAATTGGCAATGCTGAGGCCAGCAGAATGCTTTCGGCTTGAATATGCATCCCCGGCGGGCAAAAGATGGGTACAATGTAAGAATCTTTTCTACCAGAAATTACTGCTAAATCAATCATGAATAACAACTGTAAATTGGATATCAAATCCCTGAGAACCCAGGTAATCGGTGCCGACGCGACCGTTGAAACACCCTTTGGTGACCGCCTGATGGTCTATGCCGACTATACCGCTTCGGGGCGCTGCCTGGTGCTGGCTGAAACCTACCTGCAGAACCTGCAGCGTATTTACGCCAATACCCACACCGAAGATGATATCAGCGGGCGTTCCATGACCCAACTGCTGGTGCAGGCCGAAAGCAGTATCAAGCAGTCGGTCAATGCGGGACCTGACGGACGCATCATTGCCGTCGGCAGCGGGGCTACCGGCGCAATCGACAAATTGCAGCAAATCATTGGTGTTGCACTTCCCCCGGCCACCCGGCAAAGCCTGACCCGAATGATGGAAGACTCCCTGGGTTCGGACGCTCACGAGAAATTCACCGGCTACCTGGAACAGCACCAGCCAGTGGTTTTTGTCGGGCCTTATGAGCACCACTCCAACGAAATTTCCTGGCGGGAAAACCTGGCGACGGTGGTGGAGATTCCAATGGACAACGAGGGCGCCATCGATCTGCTGTACCTGGAGGAGCAATTGCAGAATCCCGCCTACCAGGGCCGCAAACGCATCGGTTCCTTCTCGGCCGCCTCCAATGTCACCGGGATGCGCACACCGGTACACCGGATCGCCAGCCTGCTGCACAAATACGACGCGATTGCCTGTTTTGACTTTGCCGCCAGCGCACCTTACGTGGAAATTGACATGAATCCACCGCCGGGAAAATACGAGGGTGATGCCTCTTTGGATGCCGTATTTATTTCACCCCATAAGTTTATCGGTGGCCCCGGCTCCATGGGGATACTGGTGTTCAAGGAGCATATCTACCATAAAGACCTTCCGCCCAGTGTCAGCGCCGGTGGCACCGTGGATTACGTCGGGCCGGTCAGCCAGGATTTTATCAAGGACGTTGAAGAGCGTGAAAAAGCCGGCACGCCCGGGGTATTGCAAATCCTCAAAGCCGCGCTGGCATTTCAAATCAAAGACCACATTGGTGTGGAGGCGATTGAAAAACGGGAAGGCGAACTGGTCCGGCGCACGTTCCAGCGCTGGCCGGCCAATCCCAACATCGAAATCATGGGCAACCCGGACCCGGACCGGCGCATCGGCATCATTTCATTCAATATCAGGGATCACCGCGGCAAATATTTGCACCCGAAGTTTGTCACCAGCCTGCTCAATGACCTGTTTGGCATCCAGTCGCGTGCCGGTTGTTCCTGCGCCGGGCCTTATGGGCATCGCTTGCTGAACATTGATAATGAAACATCCGAGCAGTACCGCAAGTGGATCGTTAAAGGACTTTGCGGCATCAAGCCGGGCTGGTGCCGGGTGAGCATGCACTATGCAATGGATGATCTCGAAGCTGACTTTATCCTGGATGCGGTTGAATTTGTCGCCGACTACGGTCACCACTTCCTGTCCCTGTACAACTTTGACCTGTACAGCGGCACCTGGACGCACAAATCTGACCGGGTGGACCTGGAGGGATTTTCACTGGAGGCGGCGCTGGAATGCAGCGGCTATCACAAAAGAACGCTGAGCGACCAGGAACGGAAATACATGTACTCGGCATTCCTGGGAGAAGCCAAATCCCTGGCTGACGAACTTGCCGGCAAGGGTTTACCCGAGGAGTATCGCCTGGAACCCGAACTCGAATCGCTGAAATTCTTCTCCATGCCGAAAACCAGCATTCCTGATCAATAATCGCTGTATTTAGCAGTGCTAATATGCGGAGGTTAGCGTTGTTAAAAACTTTAGCCGCAGCCGGCGAAGCCATCGGCCTCCATTTTGGCTTCATAGGGGCCGGCGACTTCGCTGCCCGGAGTAAGGCCTCCCCTTACGCTTTCCCAGTCATCCGGTTGTAATTGCACCATCCAGGCTGCATACGGATCTTCATTGGCCCAACTCGGGTTGGCTTTCAGTTCTTCGTTGACACCAACTACTTCACCGGCGGCAGCAGACTTGGCGGGGCCGACCCACTTACCGGACTCCACCGTAGCACAGGACCTGCCGGGACGGACTTTGCGCCCGACTTTCTTGGGGGTAAAGGCCACCAACTGGCCAGCCATCGCGGTGGCGATGGTGGTCATACCAATCCGCACCGTGCCGTCACCGACCTCAGTGAACCAGGTGTGGTTATCCACGTCATAAAGTAAATCATCGGGCAAATTGCATCCGCGAACTGTTGGCATGGCAGGGCCTCCTCGAATAATCCATGTGAAGCTGTTTCGCCCGCAAGCGGACTCTTACAAGAACCGTAAGAGGTCGCTTGCGGCCGAAAGACCGACACGCGCCCAAAGGCGCTCCTACGACCTATTGTTATTGCACTGGAAGCGTTTCGTCAACCTTTTCCCGCAACGGACGGGACGCACAGCAGAAATCCCCCAGTTCCTGCGATTCCAGTTTGCCGCTGATGAAGAGAAACAGGTGGTTTGCTACCAGGGGCATCATGCGGGCCCGCTGTGCCGATTCCGGGTGTTCCGGTTCCAGCGTGAGCAGGTTGTAGTGATAAACCAGTTCACGGCAGGTTTCGCGGCAGGCGTTGAAACTCGGGTCCTTGTCCGCGCCCTGGCGGTGCAGGGCCAGCAGGCGGTAACCTTCCCTCAGGTCCTGCGTCGGCTCTTTCCCTTTTGCGCGTACCCAGTGCTCCAGGGATTGTTCACCCAACGCCAGCAATTCCGCCGCGTCGGACGGTTGCGCGGGCTGTGCTGTCAGTTGGTTCAGACGTTGGCTGATATCGGCCAGTGCATGTAAATGCGTCATGTTGAGTGGCTCCGGCTCAAGCCAGGCCCTTTTCCTTTACAAAGTCGAAGGAATTTGAAATATTTTCATGTAAACCGACCGCCTTTGGCTTAAGCCCCAGGGCCATACCAAGCAACTGGGTGAAATAGATAATCTTTACATTTGTCTTGATACCCAGTGTTTTCTCGGCACGAATCTGATGCATTTCCAGCCCGCTGTGGCAGGTTGGGCACTCCGTCGCGATAACTTCCGCACCGGCGGCTTCGGCGGCTTGCAGGATATTGCTCACCAGCAGGGTGGAAGTATCGCTGTCCGACAGGGTGTGGGCTCCGCCGCAACAGGCCGTTTTGAGGGGAAACTCTACGTTTTCGGCCCCTGCGGCCTCCAGCAGGTCGTCCATGAAATGAGGCTGGGAAGTGGACTCGCTGCCGGGTCCGGCATCTTTCTCGGGGAAAATATGCCGGGGGCGGGTGTACATGCAGCCATAATAATTGGCGATCTTGATGCCATCGAGTGAGTTCTTTACCCGCTCCTTCAGGCCTTCTTCGCCGATGGTTTCCTTGACCCAGTCCAGCGCATGGATGGTCTCAACCTGGCCGGCCTCATAGGTTTCATGGCCGGCTTTTTTCGACAGCCGGTCTACGACTTCCATAGTTTCCTCATCATTCGCCAGATCGTACTCGGCCTTTTTCAGATTGTGGTAGCAACCGTTGCAGGGCGCCATCACGGTATTCATGTTCATCTTGTTGGCGGCAATGGACATGACGCGGGAAGACAGATAGGTCTGGAGCTTCGGATCGATGTTTTTCACCTCCATCGCACCGCAACAATTCCAGTTCTCCACTTCCTTGATTTTCAGGCCCAGCGCCTTGCCAAGAGCCTTGGTTGAACTGTTATAGGCAGAACCGCTGCCTTCCAGCGCGCAGCCGGGGTAGTAAGCGACTTCCCCGTACTTTTCCTGCTTGGATTTAGCTTTCTTGTCAGACATAAATCTCTTTCCTGTTAATAACACCGCGAGTTCATGAGCAGATCAGCAATCCAAGGAGCCGCTGACCTGTTCAGGGACGAAGTAGATTGCGAGCTGAAATGTTCAGATTCAAGGCGCGAATCGCGCGTAATAGCACCGCTATTGCGAAGATTTGCAACGCAGAAGCTGGGCATTTCAGACGCAAGATACGAGTTCATGAGCAGATCAGCGGCTCCCTACTTCAGATTCAGCCATCTGGACCAGATCGTCCAGGCGCAGTGCTTTGCGGTGATGCGCTTCGCGCTCGGCGATGTATTCGTTCATGGCATCGCGGGCGCCGGACCAGTCGCTGGTGCGCGGCGTGATGAAATTGGCCAGGCCCAGGCGGGTCAGCATGCCGATGGGCAAATTGCGCATCATGCTTTTAATCATTTCAACCATCCAGGGCTGCATCATGGCCTGGCCGGTACGCGCGAAGAAACGCCGCACGGTGCGCCCGTCCTCGATTTTGCCGTTGGCGATCACCTGCTCACTAAAAATCTCGTCAAAGATCATTGAGTTTGATTTGGGTGTGTGGCCTTTGAGCTCCAGCCAGTGGCTGGTTGCCTTCATCACACCCTCGGGCACCACATCGCGCGGACAGGCGTAGGTGCACTTGTTACACGACACGCACTGCCAGATGATTTCCTTGTCGCGCAGCAGTTCCTCTTCCATGCCGGTGCGGATCAGGTAGATCCAGTAGCGCGGGTTGAAATCTGCGTTAATTGCATTGACTGTGCAGGAGTTGGTGCAGGAGCCGCATTGCCAGCAGCGGTGGATGAACTCGCCGCCGGGCAGGGAGGCGATTTCCTCTTCGAGCTGCTCATTGTAGTCGGTGACCACACGGCTCTCGATAAAAGTACTCCAGTGCCCGGATACATCGATGCCATCGACTTCGATCTTTTCCTGAACGTGCAGGTTCTCAGGGCGTATCAGTGATTTTTCATGAATGGGCATGGTTAATCCAGTGATTCAGATACAGGGTTATTTGTTGGTCTGGTGCCGCTTTCCAGCAGATTGGAATCGTCAATGAGAAAAGCTTCGCCATTAATGGCTTTGAGCCTCGTGCGGCGGGTTCCGGTTCGCACCCCGTCCAGGCCGAGCAGGCGACGAGTATGTTCCATCGGGTCATCCGGGGCAGAAAAATCGGCCCGCAGGTAAACACCGCCCTGGGCGCCGATGTAATCCGCATAAATTTTTGCGCACAGCAGATCGACATACCAGATCATGTCGCGAAAAACGCCGTTGGCGCTCAGGAACTGGCTCAATTCTTCCCGCAACATCAGGTGGGTGGCAAATCCGTCCGGTACATTGAGCGTGATGTTGTCAATGTCATCAGCAAACCAGATTTCACGGATCACGCCGGTATTGGCTTTTCGGGCCCAGATCCAGCGGCCCATCAGCGGGAAACGCTCCGGGTCCACGCCATGGAGAATTTCAGCGGCCAGATCCCTCACCCAGCGATGCTTTTTGTCTTGTGGAAAACGGGCACAGAAGGATGTCATGCGGGCATCCGTGGTGGCCGTGTCCTGGTAGCCTGAAAGCAGTTCCACGATTGCTTCGACCATTTCCCCGTAGGCGGGTTTTTCCAGGTGAAAGCCGACCCGCCGGCGCACACTGACCATGAATGCGCACAGGCTTTTGAAGGTATCCAGCGGTAAATCCGCGGGATGACCCTGCCCCAGCGCCTGTTGGAACATCTGCTGTTTGAGCTTCAGGGCATCAATCCAGTATTCCACACCGCCCTGTGATTCAGCGCCCGACACCAGGGTCTCAAAGGCGTGCTTGAGGATGGGGCCGCTCAATTCCAGTTGTGGTCGCTGCAATTGGGACTGCAAGGGCGCCCGTGCAAGCACATTCTTGCTCCGGCTACGCAAAAATTGGGATACAGACACCATGCGATCGGTTCAGCCTAACCCACCAGCCGCGCCGCTACCTGGCGCTGCTCAAGTGCAGCCATGGCCGCAGCCTTGCCCTGGGCGATCGAGTCGTCAATGGTTTCCGGCCCGGTGGCGGCGCCGGCAATGAACACGCCGCTACGGTTGGTCATGCCTGATGAGGAGTAGCTGCTGGCCTGGTCGAGGAAACCGTTGGGCTCCAGATCCACACCGAACAGCGATGAAATTTTTCCATTGTCCCGATTCGGATCCATGCCGATGGCGTGCACGACCAGGTCAAAGGGAATGGTAATCGGACGTTTCACCAGGGTGTCTTCGCCCTTGACGATCAGCTTGCCGTCCCGGGCAGTCACTTCGGCGATACGGGCCTTGATGTACTTGACCTTGAATTCTTCCTGACTCCTCCAGTAGTACTTGGTCTCCAATAGCCCGAAAGTGAGGATATCCATGTAATAAATGTAGACATGGCAATCGGGTAACTCCTCGCGGATTTCCATGGCCAGGTTAGCCGACACCGTGCAGCAGATTTTGGAGCACCATTCACGGCCAATCTGGCGGTCGCGGGAGCCCACGCACAACAGGATGGCGACACGTTTGGGTTTGCGGCCATCGGACAGGCAGCGAACGCCGTTGCCGGAAGAGATCATTTGCTCAACCTGGGTGGTGGTGACAACGTCCTGATACGTACCAAATCCCCATTCTGGCTTATTGGCGGAATCAAAGTGGGTGAAACCGGTGCACAGAATGGATGCTGATACCTCGACATGGTCACCATTGGACAGCTCCACGGTAAAATTACCCGTTTCGCCGGTAAATGAGGTCACGGTTGTACTTGTTAGGACGTTAACCAGCTCAGCCTCTTCAACCCGGCTGACCATGCCGCCGATGGCATCTTTTGCCCATTCACCCGAAGGCACCAGCTTGGCGTAGCCTTCCAGAATGGGCGCACCACCCAAGCGGTCCTCTTTTTCCACCAGTAAACACGCCTGGCCGAAGGTCGCCAGTGAGTGTGCTGCGGCCAGCCCTGCTGGACCCCCGCCTACAATCAAGATTGGTTTTGCCATGAATATGTACTCATTTAGTTCTGTTCCAGGAAACCTTGTGAATTAAGCGTTCTCGACTTTCTTGAGGGCTTGAAAGCCCGGTCCGGAGGTAATGGCGAGACGCGGATCATAAAGACTCTCGAACCTGCCGGCCTCCACTTCTTTCAGATAGGATTCAAATTCCACTTTCTTAGCCTGCCAGTCAATACCGATTTTCTCCATCAGGGTTTCGGTGGCTGTGGCATGCCAGTGGGTTTGCACGATCTTGTACGGATGCGCGCCGCAGGCCATCGCGGCGAATTGCACATCGGCCAGCACCGGCAGGTTGTAACCCTTTCCGGCAGCCTTGCCGATCCACTGGTTTTTATCCAGCGTGGTGATGCAACCGGTGTCGTGGCCGATCATTACGTCGGCATGCGCTTCTTCCACCGCGACCCGGATCTTGCGATCGATGGAGAAGGAGCGCGTGAACTCACGCTCAGAAATAATGTGCCTGAAACCAAAGCCGCAGCAGTCATACCAGGTGGAATAATCGATCACCTGTGTGCCCAGCGCTTCCATGATGCCGGTGGACACCGCAACCCGATTGCCGCCAAGGATACTGTCATCATAGATCGCATCCTGCGGCACCATCTTGTATACGTGGCAGGCTGGATGAATGGTGGCGCGGATAGCACTGACGTCGATGGTCTGGCGCTCAGCAATATCACCGCGCATCATGTGTACCCATTCAGAATAATGCACAATTTCTTCCGGAATCAGCAGCTTGCCGTCAACCAGGCGACCCAGCTTGCCGAGGATTCTCTTGACCTGCTCACGTAACTTTGCCGAATGCAGCAGGTAAGCGCGCACTTCCTTGTAATTGCCAAAAGAAGTGCCGCAGTGCACCAGCGGATAGTAGTAACCGTCCGGCAGGCCCTGGGCGCGTGCGGAAACATAGGCCTGGTGGAAGTTACGCAGGAACACCGCCGCCAGGCTCTGGATGTTGCCGATGCCCGAGCCGTGGTAATTCCACGCGGTACAGGAGGTCTGGTCGGTCTCGTCCAGGTACTTGATGTCCATTTCGTTCATCAGCCACAGCAGGGACGCCGGGTAGCCCGGAATGTTGCCACACTGACCACAGGATTTGTGATGCCACAACTGCTGGGTCGGCACTTTCTTGTCCCAGCCGTAAATTGTTTTGGCCACGCGGGGCGCATGTTCATCGTTGATCCGGTGAACGACGATCTCGCCTTCCTTCTCCAGTTGCCACATGATATCGCGCACGTCTTCCACGCGATCCTTGTTGGTTTCCATGGAGCGCTTGTTGATGACCTGCTCGACCCATGCGGTTGCGGTGCGGGCATCTTCGGGGCTCAGGTTGGCGTCACGCCATTCGGCGCCGTGGCCGGTGAATCGTTCACCGTTGCCGTTGCCGTTATTCGGGTTTTCTGTGTTCATGGTTTGCTCTCTGCGTGTCTCCAGTCTCTTTTTGTAAGAGCGCGCTTGCGCGCGACAGCTTTATGCTTTTCGGCCGCAAGCGACCTCTTACAACTTGGCCGCAAGCGACCTCTTACAACTTGGCCGCAAGCGGCCTCTTACAACTAATCTTCCTGTTCATCCTCCCAGTCTTCGAGGTCTTCCCGCTTCTCATCCATGATGTCGAGGATCACGTCGTAGAGGTTTTCATCAATGGTCTCAAGCTGGTCGAGTACGCCGGTTTCCTCCCAGATCGTGTACAACTCGACTGAAGTGGTCAGGTTGACTTCCCAGGCGGTCTTGGTGGTGTTCAGAGTGGGCACCGGGATGGCCTGGCGTAGCACTTTCAACGGTGCATCAATCTTGGAAATATTGGGGCCCCAGTCCGGAAATCCGTCTGCGGTGATCATGTCCGGTGAAAGCTGGTTACCGGTGGAAATCAGTTTCAACATCACCCGGCTAAAGGGGCGCAGCACGTTCTTGGCAGATTCCATGCCGTGCTTGATGGCCGCTTCACGCATCAGCATAATCAGTCCGCCCGGTGAATTCTCGAACGGACAGCGTGCGGCACAGGTATAACACTGGGCACAGGCCCAGATTTTTTCCTGCATGGCATCGTAGATGCCTTCAAGATTTTCTGTCCACAATAACTGCACGATCTCGCGCGGACTAAAATCATAGTAATGTGCAGCAGGGCAGGTCGCGGTACAAATGCCGCAATTGAGACATCCGTTCAGTTCATGGTCATAGCGGATATCCGCCTGTATGTCCTGGAAAATCTCTTCCAATTTGTCCCGGTCGAGCGCGGGACTGTCCGATACCGGGTCGCCGATATGTTGCTGTATTCTGCTTGAGTGTGCGTGAGACATGGTTTTCCTCTAAGGAAGCTCTGATTTATTCTGGGCGAAGTAGGTTGTGATTCAAAATGTTCAGATTCAAGGCATGTATCGCACGTAATAGCTGGCTATTGCGAAGATTCGTAACGCAGAAGCTGGGCATTTTGGACGCAGGATACGAGTTCATGAACAGATCAGCAATCCAAGGAGCCGCTGATCTGTTCAGGGACGAAGTAGATTGCGAACTAAAATGTTCAGATTCAAGGCGCGAATCGCGCGTAATAGCACCGCTATTGCGAAGATTTGCAACGCAGAAGCTGGGTATTTCAGACGCAAGATACGAGTTCATGAGCAGATCAGCGGCTCCCTAATAGGTCAAAACTTTACAGTCTTCCTCCATTACCTCTTCGATCAGGTAAGCCCCGCCAACGATTCCCTCACACTCGGGTATCAAATCGTCAGTCGTCATGTCAAACAGATCGAGGTTGGGAGAACAGCAAAAAAACTTAACGCCCGCCTCGTGCGCATCCTGGATGAATGACAACACCGACTTGGGTGAGCCTTCCTTGACAAACAGTTTCTCAGCGACGCCTTTTTTCATCAGACGGCCGGAGGTGGCGGTGCAGATTACGTCTACATCGTACTCCATTGCCGCGGCTACGGTGGCCTGGAAAATCGGGGCGCCCAGTTCCTCTCCGTTGCGGGGATCAGTGTTTGCCATAATGATGATGAGTTTTTCTGCCATTCTTAAACTTCTCCAGGTTCTTGCTGCCGAACCAGCGGGGTCACCATTCCACGGCTGCTTTTTCGGAGAGGCAACCTATAATTATCTTACATCATGAATTTTTTGGAAATATTACGGTATCCTAATGTAAAAAGCGAATTTGATGCCAAATTTGACTCTAATTGAAAAAGAAACCCCCGCAACAGTCACCTGCTGCGGGGGTTTTGATTAAAGCCTGTCAGCCGATCAGATCATTCGACGGAATCCAACACCCAGCATCAGCAAGGTCAAAATAGCCAGGCCATAGCGATTCAGTACCGGAATTCCTTCATAGAATACCGTATTGGTGATCGTGCAGGAAGTCGTCTGGCCCATGGTCAGGCCTTGCGGCGTTCTGCAGGGGTTATCGACTTCCACCGCACTGGAGAAGATTCTCTCCTTCGCCCAACAATTGGCTGGCCCATTGGTAGAATCAACGTCTACCCACGCGGTTGCTTCTCCTTGCAGACCCAGGCGGATATTCGAACCGGGTGATGCCGGCGTTGTAGCTAATGTCATAAGTATCCGGTACCGGTACTTCGGTGACTTCACAATCCAGATTAAAAGTTAGCTTCAGTTGCAACAGACATGTTGTCCTGTATTAAATGGGAATCGCGACGTTAGTAGCCCCTGAGCCGGGCATATCGATCCAGGTGATAGCAAACGTCACCGAACAAATTATCTAAAATCTGACTACGCTTAAGAAAAAAACCGATGTCGAATTCATCAGTCATGCCAATACCACCGTGCAATTGAATGGCTTCAGCCGTTGCCTGACGTGACGTTTCTCCCAGTCTGGCCTTGGCCAGGCTCGCCAGTTCTGCATTTCCATCCGGGCGCTCATCCAACTCATGCAAAGCCTTAAGCACCAGCGATTTACACATTTCGATGTCACCAAAAAGGCGGGCAGCACGATGCTGCAGGGCCTGGAAGCTGCCAATCGGAACACCGAACTGCTTACGCTCTTTCAGGTACTGCACGGTTCTCTCAAAAGCTTCCAGGGCTACGCCCAGCATCTCCGCTGAAGCGCCAATTCGCCCGACATCCAGAATTCGTTCCAGAATTCTCTGCCCGCCGGCCGGCCTGCCGAGGAAGTGGGCTTCCCCCACCTCGACCTGCTGAAATTGCACATTGGCAGCCAGGTGGGTATCCAAAACGCGGTATGGCTCCACAGTAACACCCTCGAAACCGGCAGGAATCAGGAACAGGGCAGTCTCAGAACCAACACGGGCGCTGACAATAAAAGTATCCGCAATATGGCCATCCAGTACAGCGGTCTTGTGGCCGGTAATTTGATAGCCGCCATCTGTCCTGGTCGCCGTGCAAGAAATATGATCTGGTTCATGCTGGCTTATCTCATCGCAAGCAAGGGCCAGCAGGTAGTTTCCGCTTGCTACCGCAGGCAGGATAGATGAGCATTGCTTCGCCGTACCCGCCATGTTGAGAGCAGTAACACCAACCAAGGCGGTCCCAAGCATCGGGCTGGGAGTCAAGGTACGGCCGCTTTCCTCCAGTATGATACCCATCTCCACATAACCGTAACCCAGCCCGCCAAACTCCTCAGGGACCAGGATTGAGGTCCACCCCGTTTCACCCATCTCCGCCCAAAGTTCAGGAGAATATCCGGTGCTGCTATGGCAGTCCCGCAGTTCTCTGAGATGACTTACCGGTGCGCGGCTGTGCAGGAAGTTATGAGCTGAATCCCTTAACATCAGCTCTTCTTCATTCAGTACAAGTGACATGCTCGTTCCTTCTATCCCGGTAAATCAAGAATACGTTTAGCAATAATATTCAACTGGATTTCGGAGGTTCCGCCCTCAATTGAATTTCCCCTGGAGCGCAGCCATGTCCGGGGCAGGTAACCACCCTTGCTTTCCTTACCTTGCCACAATAAAGCATCGTTTCCATGGATAGCCATGAGCAGTTCGAATCGCCTCTTATTCAACTCCGTTCCATAAAACTTGAACATAGATGAGCTTGCACCCAGGCTAACGCCGGCGTTTACTTCATCATGGACACGTTCAATAGTCAGGTCGAGACAGCGCTCATCCATTTCAAAACGTGCAATATCCGATCGCAACATGGTATTTCGTAGCACACCATTGCTCAATCCAAAGACCTCGGTCGCCGTTTCGCCCAGTGAGGTATTGCCGGCATTGGACAGGCCAGCCTGGGCAATCATTTCCCGCTCGTGAGTCAATAAGTATTTGGCAACGTTCCACCCCTTATTAATTTCACCCACGACCTGATCCTTTTCCACCCGTACATCTTCGATAAACGTTTCTGTAAACGGAGACGCACCACTGATCAGCTTGATCGGCCGTGTTGTGACGCCGGGCAATGACATATCGAACACCACGAAGCTAATACCTTCGTGCTTCCTGGCCTCGAAATCGGTGCGCACCAGGCAGAACATCCAGTCGCCCAGCTCACCATAGGAAGTCCAGACCTTTGAACCATTGACCAGGAAGTGATCGCCTCTGTCTTCGGCGCGCATCTGCAAGCTGGCCAGGTCAGAGCCTGCATTTGGTTCGCTATAACCTTGCACCCAGCGAACCTCACCACGCACAATAGCTGGCAGGTGTTGCCTTTTAAGATCTTCTGAACCGAATTTCAGCAGTGCGGGCCCAAGCATGGAAATACCAAAGCTTTCCAGTGGTGGCCGTGCCTGAATTCGCCCCAGTTCTTCTCTGAGTATTTTGACCTGCTCGTTGTCCAGGCCGCCCCCGCCATAAGTTTTCGGCCAGGCCGGCGCTGTCCAGTCCCTCGCAACCATGTGCTCAAACCAGATTTTCTGATCTTCGCTTTGAAACCCGCCATTATGCCTACCCCAAAAAAGATCAGCTTCACTTTCATAAGGCCGCCGCATAGATACCGGGCAATTGACTTCCAGCCAATCCCGTACCTCTTGTCTGAATGAATCCAAATTTGTCACCCTTTTTTCTCACCTGTGGAAAAATAAATTGGCGTATCAACCCGCGCTCCTTTACAGCTTTTTCTCTGCATCGAGTCTTTTTCTGTAACGTTTATCATGAAAATCCAGTTTTTCACTGCGATATCCTTCACGCAAAACAGGGCCATCATTGCCAAAATCCAGCAAGCTGTCACTCCGGGATTCATAACCGGGCCATACAACTGAAGAGTGACCGTTTGGATCCCCTGTTTTAGCAAATCTTATCCAGTAGCCGCTCATGATTCGGCTCATTGAATAATCCTGCTCACTGAAATGCCTCACGCCCAGGGTTTTGACCTGATCCAGATTCCTCCAGACATAGGGAATCTCTGAGCCATGAGTGGCTCCCATAACTTCCCCACGTCTGGCGGGTGAAACAAAGGAGAAGTGATAAAGCCATGCGGCAGAAGAGAGCTGTTCCATCCCCCGCACCAGGTGACGGGCGCCTCCGATAAAAAATGCATCACTGGTCAATTGTGCGGCAAAGGTTTCCGTATCCAAATCATCATCCCCCCGATACAGGTCCAGGGCTGCCCAATAGTCATCTTTCAACATGGCCCTCAAGGCCAGGGAAAGATGCTTCCGTGCTCCTGCCATGACAACACTGCCATCAAAACTGTTAGACCCTGCCAGGTAAGGCACGTCATGCTGTTGCCCCAGGGAAAACGCTTCGGGAAAGCCACGCACGACAAGTTGACCATCGATAAAGGGACCAAATCCCAGTATCTGTGAAGACACCCGGTTGCCGGCAACTTCACTCGCCGCAACTTTACGTAATGCCTGCGCATTAACTTCAGAACTTTTCAGGCCCCATTTCCGGGAAAGCTCCAGGCCCTCCTGTTCGATGGAGCGTTTTCCCTGCCTGGGTTCTCGAATATGTCGTGGAATCTGATAACCTCCACCACTTTGAGAAATCGCCTTGTGGAAAAGTCCATTGGCCGCTGCAATGGTCATGAGATAATTAACGCTTACCGCCCCTGCCGACTCGCCGAAAATTGTGACGTTTCCCGGATCGCCACCAAAAGCCCTGATGTTCTGCTGAACCCACTTCAAGACTTCGATTTGGTCCATCAGACCATAATTACCCAACGCAGCCCCGGAACTTTCTTTTGTTAACATCGGGTGTGCGAAAAATCCCAGGTGGCCCAGCCTGTAGTTGAAGGTCACAATCATGACCCCCTGGCGCGCCAGGGCAGCCCCGTTGTACCAGGGCAGGGCGCCGGAGCCAAAACGGAATGCGCCACCATGAATCCAGACCATTACGGGCAGCAGGCGCTCTGAATCTATTGGCCGCCAGATATTCAGCGTCAGACAATCCTCACTTTCACCTGGCAACTCCAATTTCCGGACCGGACTCTCAGGCTGAATGCATGCAGGTCCAAACTCGACAGCCCGTCGCACACCTTCCCACGGCAAAGCGGGCTGTGGGGGACGCCAACGAAAACGACCAATAGGCGGCGCCGCATACGGAATGCCACGGTAAACCAGAATGCCCTCCCTGGTTTCGCCCGAAACAAAGCCGCTTGCTGTCTTAACAGAAACCTCAGCGGGCCGTTCCACCCCGTACGCAGCACACATAAAAACCAGTAATAAACCTCCAAGCACTGCCGCTCGGTCGGATGGAAAAACAGTTTTTTTATACCCTGTTGGCTGGGGCGCCTTATCGTACATGCCGGTTTCTACGCTGGCTCCGAATGGCTGCGAAGTTCATTTTTAGAAAGCTTCCCAAGGGCATTGCGCGGCAGGGGATTGCTTCGAAATTCTATGTGGGCCGGCACCTTGAAATCTGCCAATTTCTCACCAACCCATTGCCGAATTTCTTCTGCCGGGATATTGGCGCCGTCCTTCAGATGAATGATCGCCTTAACCTCTTCGCCCCATTCGGGATGCTCGACGCCGATAACTGCAACTTCATCAACATCCGGGTGCTCCAAAATTCGATTTTCTGTTTCTGCACTCGATATATTCTCCCCACCCCGAATGATGATGTCTTTTTGACGATCAGTTACATACAGAAAACCTTCTTCATCGAAATAGCCGATATCACCCGTTCGCAACCATCCCTCTTTTATCGTTCGTTCAGTCGCTGCAGCTTGTTGCCAGTATTCACGCATCAGGAACGGTCCTTTGACCCATATTTCTCCACAGACATCGGCCGGTTGCACCCTGCCTGTATTATCGACAATCGAAACTTCTGCCGTCGGAAAAGGTCGCCCGACGGATCCTGGCCGTTGTTCAAATTCTGCACCGGTGTTCATGGCAAATACGGATCCTGTTTCCGTCAGGCCGTAGGCATTGCTGATTGCTATAAGCCCTGGAAACGTCTCCCGCGCCAATGCCTGGTGGCGAATTGAAGAAGGAGACCCCCCATAAGCAATATCCCTCACGCTGGTAAGAGCAAAGTGCTTACGTTTATGGTGTGTACACAATCGCCAAACCATTGTGGGTACCGCGGACCAGCGCGTCACACCTTCTCTTTCTATGAGCAACATGGCAGCTACCGGGTCAAACCCGCCCTGGGGTATGACAAGCCTGGCGCCGCTGGCAACGGCTCCCAACACCAATCCGTGTGCACCTGCCACGTGAAAAAAAGGTAGCGTGCAAAGGACCACAACTGGCTGGGAGTTACTAGAGACCTGGGGATACATCCGCACTGCAACTTCGGTCGCAAAACCCATATTCATCAGGCCGGTGATCCAGGCCTGGTGCGTGATCACAGCGCCTTTTGGGCGCCCGGTTGTACCGCTTGTGAAGATGATTACTGCGTCATCATCTTCAACTACCTTCACCTTCATCGCTGCGGTACTGGACTGCTGCGTCAATTCGGAAAAACAATGAACACGATCATCATTCGGCAATGGATCAGAATCACCGTACTCCACAACAAACACCGCCTGGAGGTCTGGCAGCTCATCAAGGCGGTCGGCAATACGTTGAAATCGTTTTAAATCGGCTATCAGTATCTTTGCTCCTGTTTCGCGCAGCGCGTACAGAATTTCATCTTCTTTCCACCAGCTATTCAGTGGAGCACAAACAGCCCCGCAAGAGACGACAGCCCAAAAAGTGATTATCCAATCCGGGTTATTGGCAGAAAGAATCGCTACGCGGTCCCCATGGGTGACGCCGTAATCATTTTGCAAACTTCCTGCTACTTTGAGGATGTAGCTCTCAAGATCGGCGTAACTGATCCGGCGACTGCCGTAAACCATACAAATCTTTTTACCGTACTGGGAAAAGTTGTGGCCAAGTTCTGCCAGAACCTTCGGCCGATTAACAAAATCCCGCACTTTTTCACCATTTACGACTGACGAGCAAAGTTCGAAAGCTGCCCCGGTCTTCATTAGCTCCCGAGCGTAATCTTCATATGGCTTCATGACGCTGTGTCTAGAAAAGATACGTTACTGAAACACCATAACTACGCCGCTGATTGAAATAATCATTCTGGCTTAACTGCTGCAGCCGGTAAATTTTGTCCGTCAGGTTTTTGACAAAAACTGAACATTTCCAGCTTTCTCCCAGCAGCGATAAACGGGCATCAAACAGGTCAAAGGCTTGCATCTTTCGTGTGGTGATGACGTTTTCGTATCCACCGGACTCGGATTGATAGCTCCCGGAAGCGACAAACATCAGATTCCCGCTGACAGGTACCGAATAGGCCAGGCCAATGTTAGCAATGAGGTCTCTTGTTCTGTTTACCCGGGTTCCGCTGATATCAACTGTTTTACCACTGGCGATAACGGCAGACCCTTCTTTCCACTCGCCATCAACTGCCGAGAAACCAAGTGTTAACCTGAGTTCACCCGGACCCACCTCATAGAGACCCTGGACCTGGAACTCAAAGCCCCAGGTATTGTTATCGCCCGCATTTTGTAAAATCACCCCGTTGCTCGTAGGTGAAGGATAGGTAACAGCCTGAACATCACCAGTTTCCGCATAAAACACGGCCAGGTCAGCGCGCAAGTGACGGCCAAAGAGCGGCCCCTTCCAGCCAAGTTCCGCAGACTTGATATATTCGGGCCCAAAGGCAACCAGGTTTCCAACATCCGGGATGTCAGCAGGAATCCCGGAATTGAAACCACCAGGCCGGTATCCGGTAGCCAGGCGGCCATAGATCAGATGACCGTCTGAGAGCTTATAGCTCAGTGTTGCACCTGGCGTCACCCGGGTCCATTCCTTGCCTTCAACAAGACTAATAGCACCTCTTGGAGCCGACTCTGGCACACGATCAAAGGTAAAGTCCTTGCTATCATTCTGGAGCCTTGCTTCCAGCGCCAGGCTCCAGCGATCCGTCAGATCGACATCCAGACTCCCGAATATTGCCAATGATTCAAGTTCCTCATGAAAAATATCCGTACGGCGCAGGTTGTTTAGAGGAGCTATGACACCATCGCCACTGATCCGGGTTTCCACACCGTCGTCATAGCTCTGAAACTCAGTTCCAAGCAGCCAGTTCCATCGTGATGATGTATCTGTTGAAGTCAGATAAAGCATGCCACTGTATCGGGAAAAATCTTCTGTTTGATCGGAAAACATCTCCACAGGCCTGCCACCAAAAGCCCGGTTCTGGAACCCTATGAAATGATCGAAATCTCCATTACTCCGGGCGCCATCGCGTGTCTTGTAATTGAAATCTGCATGCACTTCTCCAACAGAAGTTTCCCACAACATCTGCAGAAAAACGGTGGTTTCATCAATTACCACCCGCCCATCAGTACTGACATCCCGTTCAAAACGGCTTGGGTCAAGTGGAACACGATCGGTTCTGAATTCCCGAAATCCCAGCGATGAAAAGCCGGCTGCTTCACTTTCCCGATATTCGATGGTCAGATTAACCGTAAAATTTTCATCCTGCTGCAGTTGCGCAGCCACACGCACCCCTTTCTGCTCACTGCGATCAAGCGTTTTACCGGTATTGATATCAGTGATGAACCCGTCACTCTGATCAAGGTAATAGCCTCCCAGTCTGAGCGCAAATTTGTCTTCAACAACAGGTAAATTGATGACAGACTCGAGCAGAAATCGGTCAAAATCGTTGTAGCCTATTTTGGCCCACCCCTCGAACGTATCACCGGGACGCTTACTGATAACATTGATCGCACCACCGACTGCATTTCTGCCGTACAGCGCACCTTGCGGACCCCGATAGACTTGCAGGCTTTCCATGTCGAAAAAATCCATACGGCTGAGAGATCGCCCACCAAAACCACCACCCGCAACATACAGGCCATTACGAAATATGCCTGTAGCACTTTCGGAAAACCCCAGTCTACCGCCGCCCTGACCACGCATTGAGATATCGCTTAGATACTCCGGCCCGGAATTAACCAGGACTGCACCTGGAATCTGGCGCAGATAATCCGCCAGGTCATCAAGCACAAGCAAATCATGGTCAGCCTCTGAGATAACAGAGATTGCAGCAGGGATATCCATCAGTTTTTCATCGCGTCGCCGTGCGGTAACAATGACTTCTTCAAGGACTGGAGTTAGCGACTCCCCCTCTGCAACCGCAGGAGCACTTACCCACAAACCTGCCACCACCATCAGTTCCAGCATGACCAATACCTTGAGTGTGCCGTATTTATTCATCAGGTGTCCTCCGCTCCTGTTTATTTAATCAAAGGCTGATAAAAATCAAATGATACGTTAGAGTATCAGTCTGTTATTCTAGCGTATCACCACTTAAAAACAAGATATAAATTAAGTTTTGAGTGAAACATGCAAAGAAGGCTGGGATTAAATGAACCATACTCAGGGACCTGGACATCGTTTCTGAATCTACAGCCTTGATGATACGTCAGGGTATTTATACGATACACACCGGTACCATTGATCAAATAATGACTAAAACATCTGAAAGGAGAATGGCTGCCTGAATGGCAACTAAAGCGTAAGCGTTCAAACGAGGGCGTACTGGCATAAATATCTGCGATGTTTTATGCCAGTAGTCTACTGCAGGGCAGTTATTCCAGGCTCTTCTGACCAGCGTATTCGAACATTTGCGTAGGTCCGACATCTTTCACAAGCGTT
>JAJRRA010000013.1 GCA_024279945.1 Gammaproteobacteria bacterium | reverse complement strand
GGTCTTGTAAGAGCGCCCTTGGGCGCGACCTGCGGCGGAGCCTGTTGGCCGCAAGCGGCCTCTTACATCAGCGGGTCTTGTAAGAGCGCCCTTGGGCGCGACCTGCGGCGGAGCCTGTCGGCCGCAAGCGGCCTCTTACCTTAGCGAAAGAGCCCGGGAACCTGAAAAATTTTGCGGTCTTCCAGCCTGACTGCACTGAGCCTGCCGCCCCAGACACAAGCCGAGTCCACACCCAGCAGCCGTTTCTTGACATGCAGGCCGAGCGCTGCCCAGTGACCAAAGGCGATGGTGATATGGCGGGTCTTGCGGTGTTCGTGGCTGAACCAGGGGCGATAAGGTGGTGGCTGGCTGCCGGGCGGACCACTGGCGCTGGTGAGAATTTTGCCGTTATGGTGACAGAAGCGAAGTCGGGTCAGAATGCTGCTGATCAATTGCCGGTTTTTCCACCCACTGCGGCCTTCACGCCACTTGCGGACTCTGCTCTTGCGCATCCGGGCAAAGAATTTCCTGCTTTTTTTTGATCGAAGTACCCGTTCGACTTCGGCTGCGCAGGATAGCGTCTGTTCCAGTGTCCACTGGGGGATGACACCGGCATGCACCATCAATATCTGGTGCCTGTCCGACCAGCGGGCAAGTGGCTGGCGCTGCAGCCACTCGAGCAGTTTCAGCCGGTCCGGGGCTTGCAGGATGGCATTGATTTCGGCGTTAGGTGAATGACCATCCGGATATTTGTAGTGTTCAGCCAGCAGGTACAGGTCATGGTTGCCCAGCGTCATGACAAAACGGTCGCCCAGGCCCTCCAGCAGGCGGAGGACTTGCAGCGAGTTGCCACCGCGATTGACCAGGTCGCCGGGGCACCACAGGCTATCACCGGCAGGGTCAAAGTTGATTTTCTCCAGCAGGCGTTGCAGCGGATCGTAGCAGCCCTGGATATCTCCGATCAGATAAGTAGCCATTCACCTCATTCCAGCAAATTGGACAATGCGGCAAATTGTTCCAGGCCAAGCGCTTCGGCGCGCAGGCCCGGGTCGATACCGGCCTGTTCGATTTGGGACACATCCAGCAGGCCCCGGAGGCTGTTGCGCAAGGTTTTTCTGCGCATTGAAAAAGCTTTAAGGACTACCTGGTCGAAAGTCTTTTTCGAGGCGATGCGCACCGGAGGTTTTTGGTGAGGGATCAGCCTGACAAACCCGGACTGCACTCTTGGCGCAGGAGAGAATGACTCAGGTTCCACTGTGAACAGCGGCATGATCTGGCAGTGGTACTGGCACATGATCGAGAGCCTGCCCCAGGCTTTGGTGCCGGGCGATGCCGCCATGCGATTGACCACTTCACGCTGCAGCATGAAATGCATGTCGCTGATTAAGGTGCTCCAGGTCAGCAGATGAAACAGAAGCGGCGTGGAAATGTTGTAGGGCAGGTTGCCGACCAGTCGGAATTTTCGTTTATCTGATACCGCAGCAAAGTCCATTTTCAGTGCATCACCTACGTGCATGTGTACCGCAGGGTGGGCACGAAACTGTAGCGCAAGCCGCTCCGCCAGGTCCCGGTCGATTTCAACCAGGTGCAACTCAATTCCACTCGCGATCAACGGATGGGTCAGTGCGGCCTGACCTGGGCCGATTTCTATGAAAAGTTCGTTCGTTAGAGGCGCAATGGAATCAACAATTCTCTGGATAACCATTGGGTCCGTCAAAAAATTCTGCCCGAATCTTTTGCGTGCCTTGTGCTTTTTCATCGATGTGAGGACATTTGTTGCGCGCAGCGGACGGCCTGATACAGGCTGGTGGCACTGGCCCGACCGGTTCCGGCGATATCCAGAGCCGTGCCGTGGTCCACGGAGGTGCGGATAAAGGGCAAACCCAGCGTAATATTCACCGCCTGGCCAAAGCCCAGGTGCTTGAGTACCGGCAGGCCCTGGTCGTGGTACATCGCTACCACCGCATCGCAGGCAGCGATACGTGGTGGTGTGAAAGCCGTATCCGCCGGCACGGGTCCTTCAATTTTCACACCCTGCCTGCGGAATTGCTCAATGACCGGACGGATGATCTGTTCATCCTCCACACCCAGGTGACTGTATTCACCGGCGTGCGGGTTCAGACCCAGTACCTGCAAGCGGGGCTGCTTAATACCGAATTGCCGGCGCAGGGAGTTTTCCGTGATGCGGATCACCGCCTCCAGTTTCTTCCTGGTGATCGCAGCAGGGACTTGAACCAGGGGTAGGTGGGTGGTTACCAGGGCAACGCGCAGGCCGGGTGCGGCAAGCATCATGACCACCTGGGCTGTGTTGCCGAGGTTTGCCAGGAATTCGGTATGACCGGTGAAGGGCACACCCGCGTCGTTGATGATCCCTTTGTGTACCGGCCCGGTTACCATCGCGGAAGCATAACCCTGACGAATCAGGCCAACGGCCTGACGGAGCGTATCCAGAACATAGGGAGCATTTTCAGTTGACGGTTGGCCGGGAATGGCCGGCTTCGCGAGCAGGGTGGGCAGGCAGGCCAATTGACCTGCTGAAATCGTGTCGCCGGGCTGCCATTGCGTGATCACGGTAGCCAAACCAAGCAAATCCGCTGCCTGTCGCAGAAGTGCGGGGTCGGCTACGGCCAGTAGTCGGAATTCAGGGTGCTCGTGCTTGAGTTTAAGCAGGATTTCCGGCCCGATGCCCGAAGGTTCTCCCGGCGTGACGGCGAGCACCGGCACATCGTTAGCACGCATGGTAATTAATGACCCTTTCAGGCACCGGGCGGTTCAACGCCGGAAAATCGTGTGGGGTACACCCCGGGTCAGCCGGAACTGCTTTCCCGCCCAGGCAGGCGGATTTCAACGAAAGACTCATCACGGAACTGCCGCAGGACTTTTCTGATTTCCTGTTCCGCCTTGCGCTGGCGGATTTTATCCCGGGCCTCTGCGCGAATCGCCTCCTCGGTACGGTCTATCTCCCGCTTGCCAAGCAGTTCCATGATGTGCCAGCCGGCGGCAGTCTGAAACGGCTCGCTGGTCTCGCCCTCTTTCAGCGCTATCAGGGTCTGGTATACACGGTCACCATAAGCCTCTGGCGGAAACCATCCCATATCGCCCCCCAGGTTGGCGCTGTTGGTGTCATCGGAATATTCCTTGGCCAATTCGGCAAAGTCTTCGCCACTATCCAGTTTTTTCTTGATCTCGGTGATCTTGTCCATGGCCGCGCGCGGGGAGATCAGTTCATTGGATTCGATCATGATGTGGCGTGCGTTGTATTCTTCAATGACAATCTGGCGCTGCTCCCGGTAGTCAGTCACTTTGAGAATGTGAAAACCGCGTGGGCTGCGGATGGGCCTGGTGATTTCTCCGGGACCGAGTTCCCGTATCGCATCGGCAAAAAATGCCGGCACACTGTTCAGATCACGCCACCCCACGACGCCTCCTTCAAGGGCTTCCTCACTGTCGGAATAACTGATGGCTGCCGAGGCAAAATCCAGACCGTTCTCAAGCCGTTGGTATATGTCATCCACCTTGGTTTGCGCTTCCTTGATCTGTTGCGGCGTTGCGCCTTCAGGCAGGGCCACCATGATGTGGGAAATGTTGTACTCACCTCCGCTGAGATCTTCGGAAGCCAGAAAAATTTCCACTTCCGTTTCGGTGATCGGGTCCATGCCGTTTACGATTCGTTGCTGTAAACGTTCGGTCAAGAGTTCCTCACCGATATTGCGGCGGAATTCAGCAAAGTCTTCACCATCTTTCTCGATCACCTGACGTAACTGCTGCACCGTGATGTTATTCTGTTGCGCCAGGTTGACCAGGGCCTGATCAATATCGGCATCGCTGATCCGGATACCCGTCTGCATGGCTCTTTGCACTTGCAGTTCGCGCATAATCAGACGTTCGAGCACCTGGTTTTCCAGCAGATCCATCGGTGGCATGGCTTCTCCGCTGGCCCGGATTCGTTCAACGATACCTGCAATGGCCTGGTCCAGTTCACTGCGCAGAATGACATCTTCATCCACCAGCGCAACGATGGAATCGATGGGCTTCACGCCGCCACTATCGAATTGGGCTTCAAGCCCCGTAGAAATCATGACGGAGGTCCATAAAAACAGGCCCACTGTCGCTGCACTGGGAAAGGTAAAACGGAACATCAGTTTAATCTCCAAGAATCTGTTACCTGTATTTTGACGCTGGCTGCGACAGAAGTTCCCATTTTACACGGTTGCCGGAATCACGGGCGACATGTATTTGCGGTGCGGTCAGTTCCGGAACAGGTCATGGGTGCGCGTTCCCAGACTAGCCAGGCCTTTGAGGTTGAGTTGGAAGAAGATGCCATCGCGATACTCGCCGTCCCGGTTTTTCAGGTAGCGGCGCAGCACGGTGCGAACCGCCCAACAGCAACTTTCGTATTCGACGCCGCCCTGGATTTCCAGGACATCGTTGTCGGCAAAGGAATAGTTGATGCGTGAGAGCACTCTCCAGCGCTCGTTGATGGGCCAGGAAAAACGAAGATCGAACTGATCCACGCGTTGGCGACGGAAACGGTACTCAAAGCCGATACGCTTGCCGTTTTTTCCGGACCAGCGCAGGCCAACACTGCCGACATCAAGGCGGTTCTCTTGCCAATCGTATTGCAGGCCGGCTACGGTGCTCAAACGGCTGATTGGCTGCCACGTGAGCTCGGCAATAAAAGGAGACAGGTTTTCATCCAGTTCCGGCTGATTCTTCAACTGGACCCGCTGTGGTGCAAAATAGAAAATCTGGCCAAAACTCACCCGCCATTCTTCCTGCCCGTTTTTACCATTGAACGTACGCGAGGTCAGTGCAACGGAAAGTTGGTTGGCATCCCCCTGACGGTCAGCGCCTGCAAATCGGTTGGTGTTGAATAACTGGCTGAATCCGAAGGTGAACTCCCCGGTGTCGAAATCCGGCAGGTCGTTCTGGTTTTCGTAGGGCACATACAGGTAAAACAGGCGTGGCTCGAGGGTTTGACTATGGCCTTTCCTGGTTTGCCTGTCGAAATACAGACCGGCATCAATGCTGGCGATGGCCGTGCCCCGCCTGGGTGCGTTATTCGGCAGTGAGCCCAACTGGCTCAGGTCGTAGGTAGTGTAACGGTAGCCCATGCTTGGTTTGATGAAACCCCAGGCGGCAAAATACTCCCAGTAAACCTTTGGATAGATGTCGAAGCGGGCTCCGGTAACGCCGATTTCACGATCGAAATAGACCAGCTTGGAATCCAGACCAATTGAAACGCCGCTAAGGAATAAGGGTCTGTCCAGCCGAAACGCCAGCCTGGGTACGCGACGATAAGGCTCATTTTGGGGCTTGATGCTCTCGTCGATTATCTGGAAATCGTCGGCCATGACCTCAAAATTCCAGTAGCGGCCTGCGCCATTGATGGTGGCGCTGCTGCGCAGGAATTGTCGTGAAGTCTGGAAAAGGCCTGAACCGAAATCCAGGAAATACTGGTCATCACTGACCCGGTCCAGCACCAGGGCTGTTCGCCAGCGCTTCCAGGGCGTAGCACGGTGCTGGAACCGGTAGTGGTAGCGTTGATCACCGGTTTTCTTGTCATCGGGTATGTAGTCAAAGTCCATGAAGCCCTGGGTTTTCCGGGTCAGAAAACGATATTCGGCTGCCAGCACCAGGCCACGGTTGGTGATATAGCGGGGCTCGAAGGTTACATCGTGATTGGCTGCGATATTCCAGTAATAGGGGATACCGAATTCAAAGCCGTTGTCGTTTGAAGTGCCGAAACTGGGGTACAGGAAACCGGATTTTCGACGGTCATCAATCGGAAACGAAAACCAGGGGGCATAAAGGATGGGTATGCCTTTGAATTTCAGCTTCGCCCCGCGCGCTACGCCGATCCCTTTGTCATGCTGTAATTCAAGCTCACTGGCCGACAACTCCCAGTCTGGTTTTTCACCTGGGCAGGTGGTGTACACGATCTGCTGAAGCTGTGAGGTGCGACCATCAATAAACTTGATCGATTCAGCACTGCCATTGGCGCTGGAACCACTTAGTCCGTAATCAATGTGCTCAAACCAACCCGATTCATCGGCAAAACTATAATGTGCCTGTTGACCCTTGATCCAGACCTGCTGGTCTTTGTAGGTGACCGCAACCGGCAGGGTGACCTCCTCAGTTTGTGGATCGTAAAGTAGGCGTTCCGTAGCAAGGTACTGGTCGGCGCGATATAACTCCACCTGGCCACGCGCTTCAGCCTGT
Source organism: Gammaproteobacteria bacterium (assembly GCA_024279945.1). Taxonomy (GTDB): domain Bacteria; phylum Pseudomonadota; class Gammaproteobacteria; order Xanthomonadales; family SZUA-36; genus JAJRRA01. The sequence continues at coordinate 5,881 of JAJRRA010000013.1, read as the reverse complement.
TCACTATTGCTGGCATCCAGTTGTTTGGCGTATATAACGATGGGGGCACTGCTACGGTCCGGTGCAGGAGGCATTACCGGGCCGATGGTGGGCTTGGGGCAGGACGTTGCAGCCGTGCCTGCTGCGTCTTGCCCCAAAACAGGGGAACAGAAAAACATCAGGCTCAAACAGGCCAGAATTGCAGTGTGTTTTCTGCAGTTTGAAAGTTTCAAAGAAGGCAAGTGTCGCTGCCCTTTCCATCGTGGGTCATTTGGCTGAACGCTACGTTGTCACAGATCGTCGCCGGTCGCAAGACCAGTTCCACCCAGTCGCGGTTTTATCTGCGATCAGAGTGACACAATCAGTGGCTGTCCGAATCACTTAGCCAGCCTTTTCAGTACGAATGGCGGCTACTGAATTATGGCACATTTCTTGTATCAGACGGTTCATCGCAGAGGCTTAAGGTTCGCTTAAGGTTTCGTGATCACAATGGCATCCAGACATTCAGGGAATACAGGGTAATGTTGAATGAAACTGAAAAAACGTGGCTCCCGCCATCCAGTAAACTGACTCGCACGGTCGAGAAGTTTTTACCTCCAAAACTGCAGGTGCTGGATACGGTGCATCAGCGTCGTGCTTATGCCGAGGCTTTTGTACAGCAGGCCTATTACCGGGCTTTTCATGCACATCTGCGTTCTTTCTATCCGATCCTTCTTGCAACGTCAGGGCAGGACGACAAATTTACTGCAGTAGCTGGAATTCGTCCGGCAGGTGGTGAGAAACTTTTTTCGGAGCATTATCTGGCTCAGCCGATTGAGCAGATTTTGCAGACTGATCGTGCGGGCATTGTCGAATTCGGCAACCTGGCTACCGCCAACCCAGGTCAGGCCCGCTGGTTGATTATTGTGATGAGTTCCTTCGTCTATGCGGCTGGATTCACTCGTGTTGTCTTCACCGTTGTTCCCACGATTTACAATGCCTTTCGAAGGATGGGACTGCCCCTGACCAGGCTGGTGGATGCCAGCAGAGATCTTCTGCCGGATGATGAAAGCAGTGATTGGGGGTCTTATTACGCCAGCGGGCCCGCTGTTTATTGTGGAGACTTGTTGGCGGGCCAGTCTGCACTGAAAGCTCTTGCACGGCAACATCCACTGCTGTTGAAGCTGTCACAGTCAGCTATGGTGGCCGGGCGGTCATTTTACAGTAACAAATCCCTGACATTGACATGAGCTCGCTGATTCGCATGCTGACCAGTCATGCTGCCCGATATCAGGACGAAACGGCTGTTGTTGGGAGTCAGCATACCTTGTCATGGGGCAATCTTGATCAAGCGGTCACTTCACTTTGCGCCCAACTGAATGAGTGCCGGACGATCGGCCTGTTGATGGCAAACTCACCGGCCTGGATCGTTTCCGATCTTGCTGCTGTCAGCGCTGGAAAACGCCTGGTTCCGTTACCTGTTTTCTTTAGCGATGAGCAAATTCTGCACGCCATTCAGGACGCTGAGATTGACGCTGTCATTACGGATGATTCATCACGGCTGGATGGATTACTGTCTTTCACAAGACAACGTTCCATCCGGATTGCCGGGAAAGATTGCACACTACTGACAGTGCCGGTCGATGGAAAAAAACTTTTAAACTTCCCGGTTTCTAAAGTGACCTACACATCCGGCTCAACCGGGTCCCCCCGCGGTGTGTTGCTATCCCTGGATGCGATTGAAACGGTCACGGAATCTTTGCGCCAGGCGGTGGCTGCAAGCCGGCAGGATCGTGCACTGGTGCTGTTACCCCTGTCCACCTTGCTGGAGAATATTGGTACGGTTTATATCCCCATTCTGGTGGGCGCTCAGATTATTGTTCCCGATGCAGAAGAACTGGGCCTGGCCGGATCCAGCAAAATCAATATACAGAAATTTGCTGAAAGCCTGTGTCGGTTCAGGCCAACATCCCTCGTTGTTCCACCGCAGCTATTAAAACTGCTGGTTGGTCTTGCCCGGCAGCAAGCACTACCGGACTCTTTCCGTTACATCGCTGTCGGTGGGGCGCCGGTGGGAAAGCTGATGCTGGATAATGCCCAGTCTCTGGGATTGCCGGTGTACCAGGGATACGGCTTGTCCGAAGCCTGCTCGGTGGTAACCGTCAATACACCTGAACACAATCGTCCCGGTTCGGTTGGTAAACCACTGCCTCACACACGTATCCGAATTACCACGCAAGGAGGAATCATGGTGCGGGGCCAGACTTACGGGGGGTATCTCAATGATACGGTAAGGAAACTTAGCGATGAACTGGCTACCGGCGATCTGGGGTATCTTGATGAGGACGGATATCTGTACATCAACGGCAGAAGTCGTAACGTCATTATTTCCAGTTATGGCCGCAATATTTCCCCCGAGTGGGTGGAGTCTGAATTGTTGTCTCACCCCCTGATCGCACAGGCTGCGGTACTGGGCGATGGCCGTGAATACCTGGTTGCTGTTCTGGTCCCCACGGTATCGGCCACCTCCCAGGACTTGCACCGGCAACTTGATGTTGCGCTTATCGGCATCAATGCCCGCCTGCCGGACTATGCCCGGCTGGGTGACTACCTGATTGCCGACGCACCGTTTTCTATAGAGAACGGTCAGCTAACCAACAATGGCCGTCCCCGCCGCATACGCATTGAACAGCACTACGCGGAACTGATTTCCAGATTATATGAGAGTAAACATGAGCAATTTCTTTGAACAGTTGCAGCTCCAGACGCAGGCAGAACGTGAAGAACTGTTGAGTATCCCCCAGATTGTCCGCGGCGCAACGGGCGATATTTCGTTGAGTAGTTATATCGCTTTTCTCACCGAGGCTTACCATCACGTCAAACACACAGTTCCGTTGTTAATGGCTTGTGGCAGCCGGATACCAATGCACAAAGAGTGGGTTCGGGTAGCGTTGGCTGAATATATTGAAGAAGAGACCGGTCACCAGGAATGGATACTGAATGACATTGCGGCCTGTGGTGGTGATGCAGAAAGTGTCCGTTGTGGATCGCCCCATCCTGAGACCGAATTGATGGTGGCCTATGCCTACGACACCATCAACCGGGGCAACCCCATCGCCTTTTTTGGCATGGTTCTGGTACTGGAGGGGACCAGTATTCAGTTGGCGACCCATGCGGCCGATGCAATTCTGGGCTCGCTGAATCTGCCAAAAACTGCATTTAGCTACTTGAGTTCACATGGTGAACTCGATATCAGTCACATGCATTTTTTCGAGTCATTGATGAACCGCCTGGAGGACGATGAGGATCAACAGGCAGTTATCCACATGGCCAGGATGATGTTTCGCCTTTACGGCGATGTATTTCGTAGTCTTCCACTTGATTGAGGTTAATAAAATGAATTTCAGAATCCTAATATTGATGAGTATGTTTTTGTTCCCCATGCAGTCAGCACGTGCGGATTTGTCGACTGATCTTCTGGAATTGCAGCACCACTGGGCAAAAACAAATTATGCGACTCCCGAAGCTCAGCAGGAGCGGGCATTTGAGGAGCTTGCAGAGCAGGCGAGGCAGATAGAGCTTGCTTATCCAGAGCGTGCAGAGCCTAAAGTCTGGCTCGCAATCATCCTGAGTTCCGATGCGGGTGCCACCGGTGGTTTTGGTGCGCTGGGAAAAGTCAAAGAAGCTCGTGCTTATCTGGAAAAAGCGGAGAAAATAGACAGTAAAACACTTAATGGATCGATTTACACATCGCTTGGCTCATTGTATTACCAGGTTCCCGGGTGGCCGATTGGATTTGGCAGCGAGAAGAAAGCGGAACGATACTTGAAAATGGCTTTGGACCAGAATCCGGAAGGAATCGATCCCAACTATTTCTATGGCGATTTTATGCTGGAGCAGGGCAAAATTGAGCAGGCGATAAGTTATCTTGAAAAAGCGCAGGCAGCCCCACCGCGTTCTGATCGCCCACTGGCTGACAAAGGCCGGCAGCAGGAAATAGCAGAAAAACTGGCGATCGCAAGGGAGAAACTGTGATGGCCAAGCTGCGAAGCAAACACGTTATTCTAACGGGCGCCGCAGGAGGTATCGGAAGTCTCCTCGCCAAAAAACTGGTCGCAGAAGGTGCATGTGTTTCGATGGTAGATCTGAATAAAGACGCCTTGCAGCGTTTGCAAAAAACGCTTGGCAGTAGAAACACTCATTGCATCGCAGCTAACATTACCAGCCACACAGAGCGGCAGAAAATAATTGATGAGTCGCTGGAGAGATTTGCCGGCATCGATATCCTGATCAATGTTGCGGGGATAAATCCTTTCGGGTCTTACACGGCCCAGAGTCCCGAGTTAATACAGAGGACCATGGAGATCAATACGATCGCACCCATGATGCTGGCGCACGGTGTACTGCCGGCAATGATGAAACAGGGCAGTGGTCAGATAGTCAACATTGGTTCGACTTTCGGCAGCATCGGTTTTGCCTGGTTTTCCACTTATTCGACCAGTAAATTTGCACTGCGGGGCTTTTCACAGTCACTCCGCCGGGAGTTGGCGGGCTCGGGTATTGACGTATCCTATATTGCACCCAGAGCAGTCAAGACTGCGATTAATTCACAGGCAGTTTATGACATGGCAAAAGTAGTGAAAATGAAGATGGACGAACCGGAACATGTGGCCAGTGAGATTCTCAAGGCGATTCGGCAACGTAAGAAGGAGCACTATATTGGTTTTCCCGAGTCGTTTTTTGCTCGCCTCAATGCCGTTTTACCCGGAATTGTTGACCTTGCACTGCGAAAACAGAACCGGGTTGCTTCCCGCTATATAGAAACCTCCAGTGAAGGTATGGCGCACGCTGAGTCCGGCAGTTCTCGTGCGGTAGTGCGAGAATCGCTCCATTGCGTAAAGTAGACCAGCCTGATGACGGTTGACGAATTTGGGTAGTATGTTGTGCAGATTATTCGCCGGGTCAAAGCAGATGGGACAAACAGACAAGACAGATGAAGAATGGAAAGCCCTGCTAACGCAGGAGCAGTACCGGGTAAGCAGAGAATCAGGTACTGAGGCGCCCTTCAGCGGTGAGTATGAGCAGTTTTGGGATAAAGGGCAGTATGTGTGTGTTTGCTGTGGTCATGCTTTGTTTGGCTCAGAGAGCAAGTTCAATGCCGGCTGCGGCTGGCCCAGTTTTCATTCAGAACTCACAGAAGCCCATATCGTGCAGCGGCCCGACACCAGCCTCGGCATGAGCCGGATTGAATTACTGTGCAGAAACTGTGATGCACATCTCGGGCATATTTTTCCCGATGGCCCGCCACCAAGTGGCATGCGATACTGCATCAATTCAGCCTCGCTGCGGTTTGAACCGGGTGATGGTGAGACCTGAGGGTGGTTCTGTGATTAAAGTATTCGAAAATTTTGACTTCAGTCGTGTGGGACAAATGCAGTCTCTGCTGGAATCTCACGGCATCAAGACTTTTCTCAAGAACCAGTACGGTTCGTCGGTGATGGGTGAAGTGCCATTCGTAGAAGTCGTTCCCCAACTCTATGTTCTGGACGAAAATGATCTTGCGCAGGCCAAGCAATTACTGCAACTCGATCTGCCGGTAGAGCAACCAGCCGAAGACTGGGTTTGCGATAAATGCAGCGTGAAGGTCGACGGCACATTTGACCGTTGCTGGAAATGTGGCAGCGACCGGGGCTGACTGTGAATTTCATCAACCCTGCATTCACAAGATGCCGATTGGCATGGGCTGAGCCTGGGTCGCTGTAAACCAGCTTGTCGTTTTATCCGGCGCGCCGGCTGAGAGCGACCATACTCCTTCCAGGACACGCTGCAAGTACGTCCCTGTAAGCTCGGATGCGTCATCCCTGACGCATACGGTCCTGCAAGAAGCACGGTCACTCTTTCCGGCTATTCAGAGTTCTGCATC
>JAJRRA010000012.1 GCA_024279945.1 Gammaproteobacteria bacterium | reverse complement strand
TGCAGAGGACTCAGAGGCCGGATTAAAGGCACCGAAAATGCTGCTCACGGAATATTACTAACATCTACCAGAAATGTAGTGAATTGCACAATGACCATACAAACAAATCAATTCAATGGCTCAAGTCCGACAGACTGCTAGGACAGTTTTCGATACATATAAGCAATTCTAAAACCCTTGATCTAGTACGGCTGAGTGGTAACAAGAATGCAAGGCGAATAATATGTTCAAACAATTACGAATACAAAATTTCAAAGGTTGGAAGGACACTGGCTCTATTCGTATGGCGCCCATTACCCTGTTCTTTGGCGCTAACAGTTCGGGTAAGTCCAGCATCGGCCAGTTTCTGATGATGCTGAAACAAACTGCCGAATCACCCGACCGGAAGGCAGTATTTTACCCGGGTGGGCGGAACTCCGCCGTCCAGCTTGGATCCTATAGGGAGATGGTTTTTCATCGCAATTCAGAGAACAAGATCGTATTTGAATATGAGTGGTCTTTCGATAAAACACTAACATTCAAGGATCCTGTGTCCGGAAAATCATACTCTGGCGACGCACTGGATTTTGACGCGGTTATTGGCTTAAGCAAAGGCAGGCAACACACACTTAAAGTGGAAAAGTTTGAGTATCGATTACTTGAAAATGAAGAACAGTCTTTAGCCATCGGGTTGCGTAAAAAGACTGAAAAACAGGAGTACGAAGTCACTGCCGAAAAATACGATCTTGTCAGAAAGAAAATGCGAGCCTGGGCACTTAAAGAAACGGTCCGTTTTTATGGGTTCCCCGATGAAGCAGTTGCCTATTACCAAAATGTAGCATTTGTGCAAGAACTAAATTTGGAACAGGAAAAGCTATTCCAATCAATATATTACCTCGGGCCTTTGAGAACAAAAACCGACAGGCTCTACACATGGGCCGGAATCACTCCGGAAAGTGTTGGCTTTTCAGGTGAAAATACAGTGGCAGCAATTCTTGCTTCTCGTGACCGTAAAATCAGCCTTGGTTATCGGAAAACAAATAAACTAATTGAGGAGATTCTTGCTCTGAAGCTGACAGAAATGGGATTGATCGAAGAGTTCACGGTTGAGCAGATCTCTGATCAGCGCCAGGAGTATGAAGTCAAATTACGCACCAAAGGATCAAACGATTGGGTGGATTTACCTGATGTCGGGTTTGGTATTTCACAGGTTCTTCCAGTTCTGGGTCAGTGTTTCTATGCTCCACCCGGATCAATTATCCTGATGGAACAGCCGGAAATCCACCTTCATCCAAGTGCGCAATCAGCTTTGGCTGATGTGATGATTGATGTTATCAATTCCAAAGAGAATGGTGCCGATAGAAATATCCAGTTAATTATCGAAACACACTCAGAGCATTTCCTGAGGCGACTACAGAGGCGAATTGCAGATGACACAGTATCTCAGGATAACGTGTCGGCTTACTTTGCGAATATCACCAAAACCCCCGCTACATTGGAACCTCTGCAAATTGATATCTTCGGTAATATCAATAACTGGCCAGAAAACTTTTTTGGCAATGAGATGGGTGACATCACTGAGCAAGCCAAGGCAGCAATGAAAAAGCGGATTCAGCAGAACGTAGAAAATCCAGGTACATCTGAATGAGTTTGCCGAAGAAATGCCTGGTGGACACCAACGTTCCGAAGTCAGCTAATCTTGCACTTAATCCTGAAAAGGTTTCGCGGGAGTTGAGCGGTTGTGTCCTGGCCTGCGTCGAGGCTGTCGAGCATGTCATAAAACGACGCGGGTTAATATTGGATGCCGGCGATGAAATTTTCAATGAATACCGGCAACAGCTTTCCATGAAGGGGCAGCCTGGAGTGGGTGACCGCTTCATGAAGTGGGTTCACGATAACCGTTGGAGTTTTCCTGATGCCAATCGGGTAGAAATTACCAAGAATGGCGATTCCTACGATCAGTTTCCCACACATCACGGCCTGAAAAACTTTGATAATTCAGACCGAAAGTTCGTTGCTACTGCAAATGCACACCTGAATAAACCACCAATCTTGCAGGCAACTGACAGCAAATGGTGGGGATGGAAAGATGCATTAGCAGAGGTTGAGATTACCGTTCATTTTCTCTGTCCTCAATACGTCGAGGCAAAGTATAAGAAGAAAATGGGTAAGTGAAAGACGATTTTTTTAAATTTCCATCTACTCCGCATTTGACAATTCTTGGTGGTGTTGATATTAGAAAAGACAAGGTCTTGTCAGAATCTGAACGAAATGATTTCCTGCGGCACGAGCTTACTTTAGAAGAAAAAGTTGATGGAGCGAACTTAGGGATATCATTTGACCCATGTGGAAATCTTCGAGCTCAAAATAGAGGCGATTACCTGTGTCTTCCTGGTTCAGGTCAGTGGAAAAAACTCGGGGAATGGCTGAATCCTCGTGCAAATGTCCTGTTTGATCATCTGACAGATCAGTACATCCTTTTTGGAGAGTGGTGTTATGCCCGGCACTCGGTTTTTTATGACCGACTGCCGGACTGGTTTCTCGGTTTTGATATTTATGACCGGCAGACTAATCGATTCTTGTCTTCTGACCGCCGAAATAAATTTTTCCGGAAGATCCATATCATCCAAGTCCCAACAATTGCTGACGGCCGCTTCACTATCGAGAACCTGAAAAAGTTCCTGTCCCGTTCGAAAATTGGTGGTCAATCTGCGGAAGGCATCTATCTGCGTTTTGACAAAAATGGATGGCTTGAGAGACGCGCCAAACTGGTTCGCCCAGCATTTGTGCAGTCAATAGAGCAGCACTGGTCTCGTTCGACCATAAAACCAAACCGGTTGAGATCGATGATCTACTGATGAAGGTTCTGGATTCGACCGGCAACTCAGCACCGCCCAGAAATTGCCGCTAGTACTCGTGCTGACGGGTATCAGATTTAAAAGGATCACATGAGTATTTTGCAGACGAGCGATTTGAAATTTCTCCACGCCGCCGATATCCACCTCGACAGCCCCCTTCATGGCCTGGAGCGCTATGAAGGCGCGCCGGTAGAGGAAATCCGCAGCGCCACGCGCCGCGCCTTCGATAAGCTGATCGAGCTTGCAATTGATGAGGAAGTGGCGTTTGTGCTGTTGGCAGGTGATCTTTATGACGGTGACTGGAAGGATTACAACACCGGCCTGTATTTGGTAGAGCGTATGGGAAGGCTGCGAGAGGCAGGTATTCGTGTTTTCATGGTGGCGGGCAATCATGATGCCGCCAGCCAAATCACCAAACGCCTCCGCTTGCCCGACAATGTCACCCTGTTCTCAACCAGGAAACCGGAGCAGATTATTCTGGATGACCTTGATGTAGCAATCGTTGGACAGAGTTTCGCTACCCGGGCAGTTACGGACGACCTTTCGCAGGCCTACCCACAAGGCGACCCACAGCTCCTTAATATCGGACTGCTGCACACCTGCCTGGATGGCAAGCCTGGCCACGAGCCCTACGCTCCTTGCACCGTCGATGGGCTACGGTCCAAAGGATATCAGTACTGGGCGCTTGGCCATGTTCATAAACGCGAAGCAATAAGTCAGGACCCGTGGATTGTCTTCCCAGGCAATATCCAGGGACGGCATATACGCGAGGTGGGAGCAAAAGGTTGTACCCTGGTCACGGTAGAAAGTGGAGAGATTATAGAAGTAGAACATCGTGCTCTCGACGTGATGCGCTGGTCTCTGTGTGAGCTTGACGTTGCGGCCAGCGAGACGGTTGATGACCTCTATGAGTTGGTGCGCGATGGCCTGCAATCGGCATTGGATGCGGCTGAAGGGAGGCCGGTTGCTGTTCGCCTGGTACTGCAAGGGGCCTGCTCTGCCCATTCAGTATTACATGCAGACCGGGCGCGCTGGATCCAGGAGTACCGGGCTCTGGCGACGGGGCTTGGCGGGGCTGGGGGCTGGTTGGAAAAGGTGTCCATCAAGACAAAACCATCCACTTCTGTCGATGAGGTCCTTGCACAGGATGACGCATTGAGTGGCTTGTTGCGCGCTATCAGGGACATGGAACTCGATGCCTCGGCTTTGGGCGGCCTCGCCAGTGAAGTATCTGCACTGCGCAAGAAACTCCCTGCAGAACTGCTGGGTGGCGATGACCCCTATGATCCGACCGACCCGGCCGTACTCAAAGATACTCTGGAGGACATCAAGGAGCTTCTGCTTAACCGCTTGTTGTCCACAGAGAAAGGGACATGAATCCGGGATGATCATACAGGAATTGAATCTGGCCGCATTCGGGCTCTTTACCGACAAAATCCTGGCTTTTGATCAGGCTGGACTGCACATAGTCTATGGCCCCAATGAAGCGGGAAAGAGTTCAGCCCTGCGAGGTCTGAAAGCCCTGCTTTATGGCGTCGATGAACGTACCCCCGATAATTTTCTTCATGCTAACGACAAGCTCCGTATTAACGGTTGTTTGCGCACGGCAGATGGGCACAAACTTGCATTTGTTCGACGTAAAGGACGCAAGAACACCTTACTAACTCCCGATGGGGATGTACTGGATGAGCGGGTATTAGCCCCCTTCCTCCAGGGCGTGTCTTCGGAACTTTTTGAAACGTTGTTTGGAATCGATCACCAGGCGCTGGTGCTGGGCGGACAGGAGATTCTTGAACAGAAGGGAGAAGTGGGCCAGGCGCTTTTTTCAGCAGCACTTGGCAGCCATGCCTTACACACTGTGCTTGCACAACTCGATGATGAAGCCAATGGCCTTTTTCGACCCAGGGGCTCGACGCAGACGATCAACTCAGCAATAAAGTCCTACGCTGAACTCATCAAGGAAGTCAGAGAGCAATCTCTCTCATCCAGCGCATGGGATGAGCACCGTCGCGCTTTGGGACGGACGACGAAGGGATTGGGCAAGATTCAACTTGAACTCTCGGACAACAGAGGTGAACTGAACCGTTTACAAAGAATCCAGCGAGGTTTACCGAAACTCGCAAGGCGTCGTGGGCTTTTTCAGGAACTGCAATCGTTGGGTGATGTAGTCATTCTTCCGGCGAATTTTACCAACCGTCGCCAGCAGGCAATGAGTGGGCTGGAGAAAGCTCAGGCCATAATCGGAAAGGCAAACCCACGTCTTGACGGATTACAAAAACAGCTTGAAGCATTATCAATAAACCGGGAGTTATTGGATCAGGCGGAAAATATTGAAGATATCCACGCACGCCTGGGTGGTCATAGAAAGGCGCTGCAAGACCGGCCGCACCTTAAGGCGGAGAGCCAACAACTACTGGCTGATGCTGAATCCATACTCAAAGAAATTCGCCCCGATCTCAGACTGAAGCAAATCGAAGAATTGCGGCCTGTACTGTCAAGGCGGCAAGCCGTTTCCAAATTGGGCAGTAAAAAGACATCACTGCTTGAACGGCTGGAACGGGCAGAGTCTGGCCTGCGTAAAGCCAAAAAACACCTGAAGAAGGTCCGTAGTCAACTCAATGAAATCCCGCAATCCGGGTCTCCGGAAGCATTGCACCGAGCGATTGCTGCAGCCAGGAAACAGGGGGGTATGGATGATTCCATCCAATCCAGGCAGAGTGAACTCGCAAGCTTACAGGCAGAGTGCGCTGCTGATCTTTCACGACTCGCACTCTGGGATGGAGCGTTGGAAGATATAGCCAGCCTGAGCTTGCCTAACCGGGAAAGCATCCATCGATTTGAAGATATGTTTGACGAATTCGGGAAGCGTTTCCAGCGACTTGAAGAGAAAAAAAAAGAGGTAGCCAATTCATTACGAGACACCGCATTGAGACTTGATGAGATCCAACGCGCCGGAACCGTACCAACGGAAGCAGACCTCACAAAGGTCAGGTCCGGGCGTGATCAGGTCTGGCAATTACTGCGTCGGCGGTGGATTGACGGCGAGTATGTGTCGGCAGAGGCAGGTCACTATCAGGGTGAAGGAATGTTGCCGGATGTATTTGAAAACCGGCTGATTGATGCCGATGAATTGTCAGATCGCCTGCGCCGTGAGGCAGACCGGGTCCACACAATGGCAAACCTGCAGGCCAATCAGGAAGCCGGGAAGCAGCAAGCAGAAGAGATAACTGCTCAGCTTGAAGCAACTACCACTGACAAGGATCAGCTAAACGCTGACTGGCAAGAATTGTGGACTTCTTGCCAGATTGTACCGCGCAGCCCACGTGAGATGCGGGCCTGGCTGGATGAATTTGAAAAACTTCGTGACCGGGTGGCACAGCTGATTTTACTACGCCAGAAAACGAAAGAGCTTGAGCAGAATCGTAATGGGCAGATCCAGTTGCTTAATCAACAATTACTGGCGTTGGGGAAAGGCGGCTCAACATCTGCGGAACTCGAAACCGTGCTTTTAGAGTGTGAAGCATTTGCGCAGCAGCTTGATGAAACCAGACGCAAACATGATTCGCTGGATAATGAGCTTAAGGACCGAAAAGCCGATGTAGAGTCGTTGACTGAAGATCATCGCTTGGCGACGAAATCTCTCAAGACATGGAAGACGAAGTGGGCTAAATTGATGCAGAGCTTTGGCCTGCAAAACGACTCGTCACCATCAGATGTTGATACTTTCATTGAAAATATCAGAGTGCTAATTGCAAAACAGGGCGAGGCAAAAAAACTGCGGATACGCATCGAGGCCATCGATGAAGACGCAGAGTCTTTCTGTGACCAGGTGGTGAATATGACTGCCACTATTACCCCGGAACTTACCGATTTGCCTGCTGATGAAGCGGTATTGCGCCTTAACTCGCTGCTATCGAAAAACCGAGCAAAACAGACAAAGCGACAACAGATTGAAGAGCAGATCGAACAGGCAAAACAGGAAATCCAGGATTCAGAAGCATCCATGCAGACCATGGCCGATCGCTTGGATGCATTATGCGCAGAGGCAAAATGCAAAAAGCAGAGTGAACTGGAAGAGGCGGAGCGAAGGTCGGCTCATTATCTCCGAATCAAGGAGGCAGTCGACTTGATTGAGCAAGAGATTCTGGAGACGGGCGATGGCACATCTGTTGCAGATCTGGAAGCAGAAGCCGAGGGGATGGATCCGGATGTACTGCCCGGACGGATCAAAGAGTTGAGTAACACAATCGAGGATGAGCTTGAACCCAGGCGCACTGAACTGGCGGAGGTAAAGGGGCGCGAAGAAAAGGAACTGGAACTCATGGATGGCAGTGATCAGGCGGCGGTGCTGGCTGACCAGGCCCAGGCCATACTTGCCGGTATTCGTGCAGACGCTGAACGCTATGTTCAGGTAAAACTCGCCGGCAAGATATTGCGCGACCAGATTGAGTATTACCGCAAAGAGAATCAGGGGCCGTTAGTCAAGCGTGGGGGTGAATATTTCTCCACATTGACTCTTGGATCATTTGATGGGCTCATGACCGACTTCAATAAAAAGGATGAGCCTGTTCTCGCAGGAATTCGCCCGAACGGGGAACAGGTATATGTGGAAGGCATGAGCTCCGGAACCCGAGATCAACTCTATCTGGCCTTACGCCTGGCCTCCCTGGAAAAATACATGGAAAGCTCAGAACCCATGCCTTTTATCGTAGATGACGTACTTGTGGATTTTGATGATAACCGTTCACAAGCAGCGTTGAGCACCCTTGCAGAATTAGCCGAAAAGACGCAGGTTATTCTGTTCACGCATCACTCACAGGTGGTCAAACAGGCGAAGCAATTGCCAGGAATGATGCAGTTGCATAAGCTATAAAGAAGCAGACGAATCACGGATTACGGCAGGTCAGTATATTGACCGCATTGAGCGTCATCACCATAACGTCATCCTGGTTGGACACCTCGATATAGGTACGCAGGATGCCGCGGTCGGGTTTGCTGTTGGAGCGCCTTGCATCGACCACCGTGACCCGTATCGACAACACATCATCGGGACGCACCGAGGCCAGCCAGCGCAATTCATCGATGCCGGGTGAGCCGAGACTGGAAGCGCTGTCGAGAAAGCTGTCGACCAGTGGCCGCATCACCGCCGCTGCAGTCTGCCAGCCACTGGCGATCAAACCGCCGTAGTGGCTCGCAGCGGCTTTTTCGGGATCCGTATGGAAATCCTGCGGGTCGTATTTTTTCGCAAAATCGATGATCTCGGCTTCACTCAGGCTGATGGTGCCCACATCGCGCACTTCACCGACTACATAATCCTCAAAATACCGTGCTTCTTGTGTACTCATGTCACCTGTCTCCGCTGTCTCTATCAGCCGCCATGGCCAGGATGTTCCGAGCCTGTTTCAAATGGGGAATGTCCAGCATGACACCATCCAGGCTCAAGGCGGCCACTCCGGGATTGGCCGCAAACAAGTCGACGATTCGACGGGCCTGATTGATTTCTTCCTCACTCGGGGTAAAAGCTGAGTTGATTACCACGACCTGGTCCGGATGGATCGCGAGTTTGCCGGAAAATCCGTCCCGCCGCGCCTCATCGCAACTGGCGCGCAACCCTTCCAGGTCAAAAAAATCTGCATAGATGGTATCGATAGCCGCCACTTCCGCCGCATGCGCCGCAAACAGGCACAGGCTGCGCGCCAACTGGAAGGGTGAAGTCCAGTTACCATCCCGATCCTTGTTGCTCAGGGCGCCAACCGCGGTAGCCAGATCCTCTGCTCCCCAGGTCAGGCCCGCCAGACGCTGATCGCAGTGCACATAGTCTCCGAGTGAAAACAGGGCTGCGGGTGTTTCGGTAGACACCGGCAGAATCCGCGTAGAACCAATGGCAAAACCCAGGTCTTTCTCAAACCTCTCCAGATGCTGTCCCAGCAGCACAACATCATCCGGTGAGCGGGTCTTGGGCTGGACGATGCCGTCCGGCCTACCGTGCATGATGCCCGCCAGGTCTTTCAGAGCCGCCGGCTGATCCAGTGAATTGATCCGGACCCAAAGTTGCTTTTGCCGAGGCTGCGAATGTTCCGACAGGAAATCAGCCACCCGCTCGCGGGCTGCCGCTTTGTTTTCCGGCGCGACTGAATCTTCCAGGTCGAGTATGAGCGCGTCAGCGGGAACCGCTACGCTTTTGGACAGTTTTCTTGCGCTGTCTCCGGGCACGAAAAGCAGGGATCGAAATCTCATGCCACCGGCTTCCGCAGCATCAGGGCCGAGCGCTTGCATTTGGCCACCAGTTCATCGTGCTGGTTAAAGGCGCGGTGCTCGAAAATCACGATGCCGTTTTCCGGGCGCGAGCGACTGTCGCGCAGTTCAAGCACCTCGGTCTCTACCCGCAGGGTATCGCCATGAAACAGCGGTTTGGGGAAGCGGACCTCATCCCAGCCCAGGTTAGCCACCGTGGTTCCCTGGGTAGTGTCTCCGACCGAAATACCCACCATCAGGCCCAGGGTCAGGCAACTGTTAACGACCCGCTGCCCATACTCCGTCTCATTTTTGCAATATTCCTCATCCAGGTGCAAGGCGGCGGGGTTGTGCGTCAGCGCGGAAAAAAATACGTTATCCGCCTCGGTAATCGTGCGCCGCAACAGGTGCTCAAAG
Organism: Gammaproteobacteria bacterium; assembly: GCA_024279945.1. GTDB lineage: Bacteria > Pseudomonadota > Gammaproteobacteria > Xanthomonadales > SZUA-36 > JAJRRA01. The sequence goes on along the minus strand of JAJRRA010000012.1, from coordinate 9,192 downwards.
ACCTGGCCGAGTTGAAATTCTTCAAAATATAATCCAGCCATAATATAAATAGGGGTCAGGTTCAATTAATCAAAATTCATTGTACCGGATCACACATTCATTCATTGACTAATTGAACCTTTTTAACCGCGTGCTCCACCAGGGAATAAACGGAAGGCACCACCACCAGCGTCAGCAAAGTCGAGGTGACCATACCACCGATGACCGCAACGGCCAGCGGTGCATTGGTGCTGGACCCGGCGCCCAGCCCCAACGCGGCGGGAAGCATGGCCAGGATAACGGTAACCGAGGTCATCAGTACCGGCCGCAAACGCCGCGGACAGGCTTCCTTCAGAGCCTGGTCAATCTCCATCCCTTCCGCACGCACCTGGTTGGTCAGATCGACCAGCAAAATGGAATTCTTGGCCACCAGACCGACCAGTAGCACCAGGCCGATCATGGAAAAAATATTCAGTGAATGGCCGGTCAGCCACAGGGCCGCGACACCACCAATAATCGCCAGCGGCTGAGCGACCATGACCACCAGGGGCTGGATGAAGGAGTTGAACTGGCTTGCCAGCACCATGTAAACCAGTATCAGGGCGGTGACAAAGGCGAAGACCATGTAGTACACCGTTTTACCGAACTCTTCAGAACGACCGGTCATTTTTACCTTGTAGCCGGCCGGCAGAAAATTCTCTGCCGTCTTATACACCTGGCTGATGGCGGCCGCCTCACCCATCAGGGGTGTGCCGTAAAAAGTGGCCGAATACTGCAGGTCGTAACGCGACACAATGGCTGGACCCATGCTGTTTTTCAGTTCCACCAGGTTATCCAGACGGACCAGTTGCCCACCGGCGGCCCGGATGTATATGCGGCTCAAATCCGGCAGATTCTGCAGGCTGCCCTGGCCCGCCTTGAGGCGTATCTCGTAGCGCTCACCATCCCCCGGATCGTCGTTATACCGGGCAACGTCAAAACCACCCGACAGCACATTAACTGCCAGGGCAACGTCACGCGAGGTAATCCCCAGGCTCCTGGCCCGTTCGCGGTCGACATCCACTTCCAGTTCGGGCAAATTCAGTTGCAGGTCGAGATCCAGCGACCCCATTCCCGGTATGCCATCCAACCTGTCCTTCAGTTCAGCGGCCAGGGCGGCCACGCGTTCCAGCGTGGGCCCCACCAGCACAAACACCAGCGGCTCGCCTCGCTGCCCTCCAACCAACGGCACTTCGGTGACAAAAGCCTCAACCCCGGGAATATCGAGAAACCGCTTACGCAACTGAGCCATGAGCTGTGCCTGGGAAATATCACGTTCACTCCAGGTGGCCATGCGAACCAGGATACTGGCGCGACTGACCTGCCTGGCCTGGTCTTCACCGATGGTAGCGAAAGAACCGATCACTGACGGAAAGTCGGCCAGCACCGCATCCACTTCTTTCAACCTGGATTCCATGTATTCAATACTGGAGCCCAGCGGCGCTTTCAGGGTGACAATAAAGCGGCTTTCATCTTCTTCCGGCATGAACCCCTTCTCAATATTCATGAAGAAAAAGCCACTGGAAAATACCACCAGCAGTGAGATAAAAACTACGCTCCAGCGAAACTGCAAACTGCGCTCGATCAGGCGATGATAGAGTCGATCAATCGCCTTGAACGGTGCTTCGACCATCCGGTACAACTGCCCATGTTGTTCCGCGTACCGCAGGTGCCGGGAGCACAGTGCGGGTGTCAGGGTCAGGGAAACAAAAAACGACACCAGCACACCCACCGTCACCACCACCGCAAAGGACTGGAAAAAACTGCCGATGATGCCCTTCATGAAAATCACCGGAGCGAAGATGGCAACCAGCGTCAAGGTGGCCGCCAGCACCGCAAACACAACCTGGTGGCTGCCTTCAATAGCCGCGTCGACCGGGTCCCGGTTGCCCTTTTCCCACTGGCGGAAAATGTTTTCCAGCACCACAATCGCATCATCCACTACCACGCCGATCAACAGCAACAGGCCCAGCAGGGTCATGGTGTTGAAGGTGAAGCCGGAAAAGTACATCACAGCCACCGCGCCCAGCAGTGATACCGGTATGGCGGCCGCGATGATAAACATGGAGGTAACGCTTTTCAGGAACAGCCAGACCACCAGGGCCGTCAACAGCGTACCCAGTACGATATGCTCCTTCAGCGAATCAACAATATCCTGGATGAGTTCGGCGTCATCGTGGGCAATTTCGAGTTTCATGCCCGGTGGAAGCTCTGGCAGGATATCCTCATTGAGCCGCTGCATGACTTCCTCAACGATGGCCACCGTGTTGGAATTCTGCACCTTGACGATGCCCAGCCCTACCGTTGGCTTGCCATTGAAACTGGCGAACTGGCGATGGTCCGCCAACCCGTCCTCTATTGAAGCGATATCGCCCAGCGTGATCGGCGCACCATCGGGGTAGGCCACGATCAATGATTTGAGGTCTTCCGGATGGTGGTATTCCAGGTCCAGGGTGACCAGCTTTTCCTGTTCACCATCAACCAGAAAGCCACCCTGCAAGCGTACATGTTCACTGGCAAATGCCCCGAGTACGTCATTGGCCGCAATACCAAAGGCAGCCATTTTGTCCAGGTCAAGATTGACCCGAATCGTCCGCCTGCGTTCACCACCAAGCCTGACTTCTCCTATTCCATTAATAGTTTCCAGACGTTTCTTAATGACGTTTCTAGCGTATTGATTGAGTTGTTGCAGTGTGCGATCACCGCTCAGGGCCAGCCACATTATGGGCATTCCACCAAATTCAACCTTGGCAACGATGGGAGGATCTGCTTTTTTCGGCAGTTCCGGCAATATCTGATCGACCTTGGCCTGGACTTCGTTGAAGGCGATATCCACATTTTTTTCCAAACCAAAACGGACCAGCAAAACCGAGATACCCGGAGCTGAAGTGGTGCGAATATGATCGATTCCGGGAACGCTGTTGACTGAGGTCTCAATGATATTGGAGACGCTGGCATCCATGATTTCCGGACTGGCCCCGGGCAGGATCGTCTGCACGGAAATCATCGGGAATTCAATTTTGGGGTGCCGGTCTACGCCGATGCGGTCATAGCTGACGACACCGAACAGGAGCAGCACGCCGGACAACATATAAGCAAAAACATGGCGCTTGACCGACAGAGCGGGAAGGCTTATCCCTGCATGTTTGCCGTCGCTCAATTTCCCGGCTCCCGTACGCTGACTGAAGCACCATCTGTCAGGTAATAAGCACCTTCGCTAACGACCCTGTCTCCAGCACTCAGCCCTTTACGGATTTCCACCCAGCCATCGAGGATCTCACCTTTTTCAACGACTTGCTGCCGAACGTGACCGGCATCAAACAGGTAGACCACATCACCGGCCGGACGGATCACCACCGAAATCATTGGCACCACCACTGCATCCGGCCGCTTCTCAACCACAAGCCTTGCATTAATGGTGGCTTCCGGGCGCCAGAATCCCGGGTTGATGACATCTGCAATAACCATCAGAGCCTTGTTTGCGACACCCAGTTGCGGCCTGATCTCGTCTATCTCAGCTTCCACTTCCCGGCCTGGGGCGATCACACTGGTGATGAAGAGTTGTTGCCCTTTGTGAAGCTGAGAGCCAACGGTTTCCGGAAACGGCAGCAAGGCCCGCAATGATCGTGTGTCCGTGATGGTGACCAACGGTTTACCCACGGTGGCAAAGTCGCCGACCGACACCAGGCGTCTTTCAACCACGCCATCAAAGGGCGCCACCAGACGTGAGCGTTCCAGGCGGTCCTGGGCGACTGCAAGACGAGCCTCGGCCGCCTGCAGTGAAGCCTGGCTTGCGTCCAGTTGCGCTTGCGCATCATCCAGGCGCTCCTGCGGCATCAGATCACGGGTTTCGAGGTCGCGGTAGCGGCCGACCCGGCGTTGCTCATTGGCAATGCTGATCTTCAGGCGTTCAATGTCAGCCACCGCGACACGACGCGCAAGTTCAGTCATGGTCTCATCCAGCAGCACCAGTTCCTGGCCGGCCCTGACGGCCTCGCCCTCTTCCACCAGCACAGCGACGACCCGCGCGTCAATTTCAGCAGCCAGTGCCGGCGCATTACGACTCACCAGGCGGCCAACGGAATGCAATTCGACTGAAACCAATCTGGTTTGCGCCTTCTCAATATGGACCGAGATGGTCCGGGTGTTGCCGCCGGCGTCTGTCTGTGCCAGTGAATCCTCTTCCCCGCCGCCACAAGCAAACAAAGCCAGTGGCAGTAAGGACATCAAAGCGAAACGGGTCGCATATCCTGCAAATCTTTGCTTCATGACCGTTCTCCCTCGACTGGTTTATTCAACATCCCATTCAACAGCACATCCACCATTCCATCGGAAAAACAAGTAGTTTCCCCGGCAAACTCCGCTTCAGGAAAATGCTTCAGGATTTCCTGTGCCTGGAAAAAAAATACATTGCTGCCAAACAACAGGAACGCACACAGGGTCGGATCAAGGTCCGCCCTGAGAACACCGGCTTCCTGTCCCGCAGACAAAATCGAAATCATCCGGCGAACCACGTTCCCCACCACCTGATCGACAACCCGTTTGCTCTTTTGCTCATCACCCGACAGCGCTTCGCGCAGCAGTAAACGGGAGGACAGGTTCCTCTCGAACAGATGCCCCTGGTAAGCCTTTGAGAATTCTTTCAGCCGCTCTTCAAAACTGCTTTTTCCAGAAGCCAGGTTTTCAACCAGCTCTGCGGTTTCTGCGGCACAATCCCGAAGAATAGCCAGGTAAAGCGCTTCCTTGGAGTCGAAGTGATGATAAATATTTGACTTACTGACGCCTGCCGCCTGGGCAACCCCCCGCATCGATACACCATCAAACCCCTGCTCCGCAAATAGTTTTACCGCCGCCGACAAAATGGCGGTTTCACCCCGGGAACAACCGGGACAGTGGCTTCCAACTTCAGCAGCTTGCATTCTTTTCATCCCTTTTAAAGAGTTATGAAACTGACCGTACGGTCGGTCAGTAATTATGGGATAAGACAGCCCCCATTGCAACGACAACAGGCCTGTTTATTAGCTGGGAATAACGGGGATGCCTAAATGACCCTCACATGCATGACGCCTTCCACGGCAGCAATGGCGTCAACTATCCCCGCTGTCGGTTCGGTTTCAACGTCGATGATGTTGTAGGCCATATCACCGGCACTCTTGTTGACCATGTCGACCACATTGATGTTGCGGTCAGCAAGCACCGACAGAACCGCGCCGAGTACACGCGGCACATTTTCGTTGCTGTAGGTAATCCGGTGCCCGCCGTTCCGGGCCATCCGGGTCTGGGGGAAATTAACCGAGTTAACAATGTTGCCGTTGTCGAGGAAATCCATCAGTTGCTCGGCAGCCATAACCGAACAGTTCTCCTCTGCTTCGGCCGTACTTGCGCCGATGTGTGGAAACAACAAGGTATCTTTGCGGCCCAGCAGGGCCGGCATCGGAAAGTCTGTGATATAAGCCGCCAACGCACCCTCATCAAGAGCGGAAACGACCGCATCGACATCAACCACTTGTGCGCGGGCAAAATTAAGCAGTTTCGAGCCCGGTTTGAAACGGCGCAGCGTCTCACTGTTGATCAGGTGGTGGGTCTGCTCAATCGCCGGCACATGCAGCGTTACGAAGTCCGACTGTTGTAACAGGGCTTCTATACTGTCTGTTTTTTGTACCCGGCTGGACAGGCGCCACGCGCCCTCGATGGACAGGGCAGGATCGAATCCGGCTACCTTCATGCCGAGTTCCAGGGCCATATTGGCCACTTTGGAACCAATCGCACCCAGGCCGATTACGCCCAGAGTTTTGCCGACCAGTTCGCAACCGGCAAACTGCTTCTTTTCCTTCTCCAGCAATTTGGCCATTTCCTCCGGGTCGTCGATATCCGTCATTTCCTGCACGCGGTTCATGCCGTCCAGAATACGCCGCGAGCCCAGCAACATGGCGGCGGTCACCAGTTCCTTGACCGCATTGGCGTTCGCACCCGGCGTGTTGAAAACAACGATGCCCTGGCGGGTATATTCATCGACCGGAATGTTGTTCACGCCAGCCCCGGCCCGCGCCACTGCCAGCAGGCGGCCGCTAACGGGCTCACCATGCAATTTTTGACTGCGCAGAATGTAGGCGTCTGGCTCATCCACATCCGGGCCGACCTCGAAGTGCTCGGTAGAAAACCGGCTCAGGCCAACTTCGGAAATCTGGTTATACGTACGAATGCGATACATCGGCTTATTCCTCTCTCGCTTGCCCGCAGGCCCATTCCAGCCACGGCATTAATTTTTCAAGATCACTTTCTTCGATAGTTGCACCACACCAGATACGCAAACCGGCCGGCGCATCCCGGTAAGCACCAATGTCATTGGCAACGCCCTCGGCGGCCAAAAGCTGAATCATGGATTTCACCTTTTCATCATCCAAATCAACCGTCAGGCAGACACTGGTATTGGAACGCTGGTTTTCATCAGCGGCAAGAAAATGGATCCACTCATGCTGCTGAACAAAACGATCGACAACCGCCAGATTACGCTCAGCACGGGTGATCACAGCCTCAAGCCCGCCGATACCGCGCACCCATTCCAGCGCATCGAGGTAATCCGCCACGCACAGCATGGACGGCGTATTGATGGTTGAGCCTTTGAAAATCCCTTCGTTGAGCTTGCCGCCCTTGGTCAGGCGGAAAATTTTCGGCAACGGCCAGGGCGGCGAGTAGCTCTCAAGCCGTTCAACTGCCCGCGGACTGAGGATCAACATGCCGTGAGCACCTTCCCCACCCAGCACTTTTTGCCAACTGTAGGTCACCACATCGAGTTTTTCCCAGGGCAAGGCCATGGCAAATACGGCGGATGTGGCATCGCAAATGGTCAGGCCCTGGCGCTGGTCACTGATCCACTCGCCATCGGGCACTTTGACGCCTGATGTGGTGCCGTTCCAGGTGAATACGATGTCGTGGTCGGGATTGGCCTGGCCCAGGTCCGGCAGGGAGCCATAATCGGCGGTGTAGCTGTTGACCTGCTCCAGCTTCAACTGCTGCAGGATGTCCGTCAACCAGCCCTTGCCGAAAGATTCCCAGGAAAACACGTCAACCGGCCGCGCTCCCAGCAGCGACCACAGCGCCATTTCAACCGCGCCGGTATCCGAGGCGGGTACTACACCGACCCGATAGCCTTCAGGCAAGCCCAGCAGCTCAGCAGTTTCGGTACAGACACGACCCAGTACTTCCTTGCCCAGGGCAGAGCGGTGTGAACGCCCGAGTGTTTCAAGTGACAGATTCCGGACATCATAATCCGGACGTTTGCTACAGGGGCCGGATGAAAAATTGGGGTTTTCCGGCTTGGAATTCGGTTTCATTAAATGCCTCTTCCAGTGCTTGTTTCAGTGTTTGTTTTGGGGAGATGGGGTACCCGGTCTGGTAAGCGCGTAGTGTCTCGCAATCGGGTAGGAATAACCACCCCTGGAAACAACAAAAATGATATATCTTTATGCAAAACATTTAACACTGAAATGCATCTTCGCCCGCAAGCGGGCTCTTACAAATCTACCAGGGATTCCAGCACTTCCTCGATGTATTCAAAAACAACTTCCATCTTCCGAGCCCTCGGAAGGGTGGTCAGGCGAAAGTGATTGCGGTACGGGACATTAAAGCTGCTCCCCGGAGCGATCAGAACGTGTTTTTGCTCCAGTAATTCCATCGCAAATTTCTGGTCGTCAAACGCCTGGAACAAAGAAGTATCTACACCGGGAAAGGCATACATCGCGCCATCGGGTTCGCACAGCGTCATGAAGCGACTCCGGGCAACGCCATCAATAATGGCCTGGCGTGACTGGAACAGACGACCGCCCGGTTTGGTCAACTCCCGGATACTCTGGTAACCACCCAGCGCAGTCTGCACAGCCCATTGCCCCGGCACGTTGGCGCACAGGCGCAGCGAGGCCAGCAACTCGACCGCATGCAGGTAATCGGTGGCATTTTCCCGCTCACCGCTGAAGGTAATCCATCCCACCCGGTAGCCACAGGCCCGGTAGATTTTAGACAAGCCGTTGAAGGTCGCGCACAGGGTGTCGTGAACCAGCGTTGCCATGGGAATATGCTCCGCGTCGCCATAGAGCATCTGTTCGTAGATTTCATCACTGAAAACCACGATCTGGTTCTCCTCAGCGATACGGGCGATCTCCTCCAGCAGTTCCCGGCTGTAAACCGCACCGGTGGGATTATTGGGATTGATCAGAACAATGCCCCGGGTGCGTGGGGTCACCAGGCAGCGAATCTCATCCGGATCCGGCTGAAAATCATTTTCCGGCAGGCAATGGTAATAAACCGGCCGGCCGTGATTGAGGGAAACCGAAGCACTCCACAAGGGGTAGTCCGGACTCGGAACCAGCACCTCATCGCCGCTGTTGAGCATGGCGCGCAAGGCAAGATCAATGCACTCGCTGACCCCGTTGCCCATGAACACATCGTCGGCGGTGACATCCATTACACCCCGCCCCTGCTGCTGCATCACCACCGCCTCGCGGGCCGGAAAAATACCTTTCTGGTGGCAATAAGCCTCACTCTGGCCCAGGTTCTCAATCATCGCCAGGCGCATGGTCTCCGGCGTGCGGTAGCCAAACAGCCCCGGATTACCGATATTCAGCGAAATGATCTCGTAACCCTGCCGCTCCATCTCGCCCGCCCGCGCCGCCAACTCGCCACGGATTTCATAACGAACCCCTTCCAGAATAACGTTGGTCTGTACTGCTTTTCTGTGCACTTTCCCACCTCGCTGATCCATAAGCGAAGAGTATCCAAAACCAAATCAAAGCGATACCCCAAAAACAAACTGTAAGAGGCCCCTTGGGGCCGAAACACAAACCAATTGACCCATCCTCAACAAATCCATTCATCACCTCCAGTACCAAATTTCCCTGTAAGAGGCCCCTCGGGGCCGAAGCTCAAATCAAGCAATCTGAAGCAATGTATCATTGAAAATAATTAAGCAAATAGTGAATATAAACAACCATATAAAGATATATTCTATGGATATTTATCAGTTTATACTGTATACTAATAAGGGGTATCCTCTTAGGTCCAGTAAAGGTAAAATAACTGGATGGATGTACAGATATTAGCGCCAGTTGCGGGAAAAGACTACCCTCAAACCTGGAACGAATTTCTCGATTGGTTTTCCACTGAAGAAGCATGCCTTGC
>JAJRRA010000011.1 GCA_024279945.1 Gammaproteobacteria bacterium | reverse complement strand
TCGGGGAATCCCATGCAGCCGCTAACCCACAAGGCCTGGCAGCCGAAACCAATGCCGCGTTTCCTGACACCATCGCCGCTGCCGGCCGCTGTGCGTTGAGCCCAGTTGATCTTTTCAGATGCCTGTTTCAGACAGTCTTCGAAGCGGTAGGTCGACAGGGTAAAGCCCGGATTAAACGGATGCGGATCGCCTTCACTATGGGCATTTTTAAGCCGGAATTCGATCGGGTCTAGGCCCAGTGTTTCGCAGATTTCATCAATTTGTGACTCGATGGCAAAGGAGCCCTGCGGGGATCCGTAACCACGGTAGCCACCGCCGATCATGTTATTAGTATAGACAGTACGGCCTTCCCAGGCCCAGTTGGCGCAACGGTAGGGAAGCACGATTCCGAACATGCCATGCACGTTGATGACTTCCGCGCCATGGGTTGCGTGGGCGCCACAGTCCAGCGTACTGCGGGCGTAACGGGCCGTGAATGTGCCATCTGACTTGATACCGGTCTTCAGGTACACCTCGATGGGGTTACGGGTGGTGGTGATGAAGTCCTCGTAACGGGTCTGCTCGATGCGCACAGGTCTTTCCGTCTTCATGCTCAGCAGTGCGGCGATCGGTTCGATATAACCGAGATCAAGTTTGCCACCGAAGCCACCACCAATATAAGGGGGCTTGATGACCTTCACCATGCTCTCAGGCAGATCCAGCACAAAGGCGAGTTTTTCACGCAAACCAAACATATGCTGCATGGATGAGTTAACCGTCAGGCGACCGTCGGGCTCGCTCTCAACCACGCATACGCGCGGTTCCATGTAGCAGGTGTGAGCCCGTTGCGTCTTGTAGGTGCCTTCAAAAATATGATCGGCTTCTGCAAAGCCTGCTTCAAGGTCGCCGGCTTCGAAAGCCGGGTTTACTGCAATGTTATTTTCGGATGCTTCATGCAGACGGGGGGCGCCCTCGCGCAGGGCGGATTCGGTGTCGAAAACCGTTTCAAGTTCTTCGTAATCCACATCGATAAGTTGCAGCGCCTGCTCAGCAATTTCCGCAGTCGTCGCCGCTACCGCAGCTACCGGTTGGCCCGCATAACGCACGGTATCGCTCATGATCAGCATATCCTGGATCATGCTGGGCGCCATGGTCGGCACGAAATAAACCGGGCAGTACTTTTTCTTCGGCACATCCTGGGGCAGCAGGACGGCTTTGACGCCTGGTAACTCTTCAGCCCTGGAGGCATCAATACTTACAATGCGGGCATGTGGGTATGGGCTGCGCAGAAGTTTGGCGTGAAGCATCCCCGGCACAGAAACGTTGACCGGAAAGCCCTTGCCACCGCGAACTTTTTCAAAAGCATCAGGCCGCAGAACGCTTTGGCCAACGACGGTTGTATTCGTCATAGTGTCATTCTCCTCCGCACTCAGCGGTTTGCAGCTACCTTGATGGCCTTTACGATCTTCTGATAACCGGTGCAACGGCAAAGGTTGCCGGCGATCGCATGTCGTATCTGCTCTTCGTCAGGCCGATCTTCCTTCGCCAAAAATTCCTTTGCTGTCATGATCATGCCGCAAGTGCAATAGCCACACTGAACCGCATCTTCTTCGATAAAAGCGGTCTGTAAAGGGTCAAGCTCATTACCACTGGACAGGCCCTCAATCGTTGTCACTTTGTGTTTGTCCAGCGAACTGGCAAACACCATGCAGGAATAAACGGCTTTGCCATCCAGATGGACCGTGCAACAACCACAACCACCGGAATCACAGCCCCGTTTGGTTCCGATCAGGTTCCATTGTTTCCGCAGAATCTGCAGCAGACTTTCGGAAGGCTCTACCGCGAGTTCCTGAAGCTTGCCGTTAATCTCAAGGGTGACGAGTTTTTTCATAGTCATATGCTCGCTTGGGCCTGATCAAGGCGGGCAACAGCCCGCCGCAGGGCACGTTCAGTCAGTACTTTAGCTGTTGCAGACCGGTAGGCTGCCGATGCCCGGTGATCTGAAATCGGTTCCAGATCCGATTGCACGGCTGCACCTGCCTGCTTAAACAATTCGTCCGTCATTTTTCTACCCCGCAACAGGTTTTCGGATGCAATGGCCCTGACCGGTGTCTCGGCAACTCCACCGCCAACAACAAGGCGTGCCTCCTGGCAGGAGCCTGATTCATCCAGGGTAAGTTGTACGGCGACATTGACAATCGCCAGGTCATTGGCATTCGTCTCGAGCTTGATAAACGCACTGCTTGACCGCGCGGGAAGGGCGGGGATAAAGATACCGCTGACAAACTCATTTGTCTCGAGCGTATTCTGGAACAAACCGGCAAAGAACTCCTGCAAGCCGATTTCTCTGGAGCCGGCCGGGCCCTGTGCCTGTACCACACCGCCAAGTGACATCACGGCGGTTGGCAGATCAAAGTAAGGGCAGGCTGCAGCGATGTTGCCGCCTATGGTCGCAACATTGCGGATTTGTACCGGTGGACATTTCAAGGCATCCCGTAACGCGCCGAATGCGGCAGAACTTTGAATTTCATTCAGTTGCTGCAGTTCGGAAAAGGTGACTGTTGCCCCGAGAGACAATCCAGCAGAATCTGAACTGACTTCATTGAGTGCAAGATTCCGAATATCGATCAATGCCTCGATCCCGAACAGCAGGTCGCGGGCATCCAAACCGTGTACGAAACTTCCGCCGGCAACGATCAGGGCGCTGTCGCCATACTTTTCCAAAAGTTCGAGAACTTCCTGTTTGCCGCCAGGCGTGAAGTACTCTTTTACGCTTGTCAATGACACTGGCTTTCTCCAATCCGCAGCCTTTTTTGAATGGTCTGCCCTCAAACACCCGCTGTCAAGTCAGCGACTTTGAGACGGACAGACTTACCTTCAGTAGCAATTTTCGCAACTGAGCTATTTCCTTATCCGTGAGTCCCATGAATGCACGTGAGATCCACCGCACGTTATCTGCCGCAATATTTGCATATGTCGCGCGGCCTGTCGAGGTCATCCCAATGCGCTGAATCCGCCGGTCCGAACTTGAACGAAAACGTTTTACGAATCCTTTACGCTCAAGCCGGTCAACCACACCGGTGAGGTTGCTGCCGGTTACTTTCAACTGCTCAGAGAGCCGTGACATTACGATGGGTGCACCGTTGCGATCAAGTTCATTCAAGACTTCAAACTGAGGAAGTGTAACGGCGAAGTTTTCACTGAGATGTGATCTTAGTCGCTGCTCGATCGACCTTTCACAGGAAGCCAGTTGGAACCACAGACCGACAACCTCCTTTTTTCTCGAAGCGTCTTCGCATTGATTTTCGGCGGGTATTAGACGCATCGATAAATTCTAACCCACCAGGTAGCTATAATGACGCATAGTGTATAAATATAATTAATGTATTAATTGATTTGGATCAAATTGTATCAACTTTGATGATGTATGTTATTCCAAATTCGGATTTCCAGGTGTGGGGGTAAGTCTGTTTCCTTGTTTTTTGGTCCAACCATTCAAAAAACCGGTGGCAGCACTGCAGAATTATCATGAAAAATTGTACGCAAGCGAGCAGGACATTGTGGCCGGGTAGCAGGTATGGCAGCAGATTGGGTTTCCTGTGCTTCCTGTTTCTGGGCATGATCCTGGCTGGCTGTGAGGCCCCGCTTGATCTATCGGGAGTTGAAGCTCAATTACTGCAAGCTACCCAGCGATCCGATTTGCTCCAGGCAGTCGCGCGGGATCAGGACACCGTGATCACCGTAGGTGGCATCGGCACGGTCGTGCGCTCCCTTGACGGAGGCAGTAGCTGGCAACGGACAACCCTGCCCGGCAAACCTTTTCTGGTCGATGTTGCGGCCTGCCCGGACGGCAGTTTCCATGCCATCGACAAGACAGACGGTATCTGGTCGATGCAGCCTGATGGCAGTTGGGCACGGCAAGCGCTTCCTGAGATGACCGAACCCCAGGCCATGACCTGTGACCCTGCAAATGTTCTCTGGGTAGTCGGTGGCTTCAGCATGATCCTTCACTCGGAGGACGCCGGGGCGAGTTGGGACAGTTGGTCTCTCGATGAAGATATCTATCTCACCACAATACAGTTTATTGACCCGCAGCATGGAGTGGTCAGTGGTGAATTCGGCACCGTGCTGCTGACAGAAGACGGCGGGCTTAGCTGGAATCGTGGCAGCGACTTGCCCGACAGTTTTTATCCGCAAAGCACCTGGTTCACCAGTCCGGAGACAGGATGGGTTGTCGGTCTCAGTGGAACCATCTGGAAAACAGATGACGGCGGCCAGAGCTGGCAGACTACCGCAAGTGGGATCAGTACGCCTCTTTATGGCATTGGCAGCGACGGAGAAACGCTGCTTGCGGTCGGTGACAATGCAACGATCCTTTACCGCAGGGCAGGGGATGCATCGTGGAATCCTCTGAAGGATGCCGGCAGGTCCAGAAACTATCTGCGTGGCATTGCCGGCCTGGGCAATGATCAATTTGTAGTCGCCGGCGGCGGCGGAGCCCTGTTTACCGTTACCATACCAAACAATGAGGCAGTGGCCAGCGTGGAGACCGTCAATGAGTAGATTCAGCCGTGCCCTGTTTCATTTTCTGGAGATCGTCTGGAAATATCCCAAGAGTATCCTGCTGTTTATCGCTGTTATCACAGTCATATTCGCATTACGCGTACCTATGGTTCGCATCGTTTCCGATTTTGCCGACCTGCTGCCCCAGGATCACCCCTATATTCAGCTACACAATGAAATCAGGGACACCTTTGGTGGAGCGAATAACATCATTATCGCGGTCACGGTTGATAAAGGGACGATATTTACCAACGAAACACTGGACAGAATCCATCGAATTACGTTTGCCGTTGATACTCTGGAAGGCATCAACCACAATCTGGTGACCAGCCTGACGCACCGCAACGTGCGAAAAGTCTGGTTAAGCGGCGAGGGGACGGTTAAATCCTCAACTTACTACGACCCCCTGAAAGGAGGTTACAGCGCCGCTGAGCTTGATGGCATGAGGCAGGATGTGCTGGCAGACCCCCGTGTCTTCGGTTTGCTGGTTTCACCGGATCTGAAGTCTGCACTGGTGCGCGGCACTCTGACAGAAGGCGCTCTCGACTACGACAAGATTTTTGCACAGCTACAATCAATGCGTGAGCGTGAAGCCGCTGATGGAGTCAGGATTTATGCCACGGGACAGCCTGTTCTTGTTGGCTGGGTCTCAAGCTATTCGAGCCAGATTATTACCATTTTTCTGCTCACCGTTCTGGTCATGCTCGCACTGCTGATCCTGCATTTCCGTAGCCTGTACGGCATTGTCCTGCCGGTAATGGGTATCATCGTTACTTCGGTATGGGGACTGGGAATCCTGTCTCTGCTCGGTTACAACCTTGACCCACTGATGCTGGTGATTCCCTTCCTGATATCGGCACGGGCGATGTCGCACGGCATCCAGCTCGTTGAGCGTTATTACCAGGAAATAGAGCATGGACACGATGGGCCGGAGGCGGCCCACCTGGCCTTGACGAATTTGTTCCGGCCCGGAACACTGGGAGTGGTCTCCGATGCGATCGGCCTGCTATTGATTGCAGTCGGTTCGGTGCCGATTAATGACAAACTTGCCATTTACGCCTGCCTGTGGGCCTTGTCTGTCATTGTTACCGTGATCATTGCGATCCCGTGCATCCTGCAACTGCTGCCAACGCCAAAGGTACGCCGGACCGGGAGTAGCGCAATGGCCAGGTTATTCAAGAGAGTTGCCAATAAGGTAACCCGGCCACGTGCTCCGGCCATCGTGCTTTGGGTTTGTGCTGTACTCTTCCTTGCCGCGCTGGCTGCCAGTTCGAAGGTGACCATCGGGGAAACCGAGCCCGGATCTCCCCTGCTCTATCCAGACAGTGATTACAATGTGTCCTCCAAGGTCATCAACGATGCTTTTCCTGGTTCGGAGGAGCTTTATGTGATTGGCCATACCGATGAACTGGGCGGTCTCAAGCGCCCCGAGGTGGTCAAAGCACTGGCCGATCTGCAGGCGCACATGCTGACAGATCCAGCACTGGGAGGCACCAAGGGATTGCCGGATCTGATTCGGGCAGTAAATCGGATCACTCACTATAACGACCCTCGCTGGAACGCCATACCGGATGAGTCGCGTCTGGTTGGCGGCTTGATGTTTCTGTACATGATGTCCAGCCCCGTTCAGGGCGCCCTGCTTGAATACCTTGACCCCGATGAAACCAATGCAAACATAGTTTTCTACTATAAAGATCATCAGGGCACGACCATCCGCCGTGCGATCGAGATGATCACTCAGTGGAAAGACAAGAATGAATCCAAAATCGAGGGGTTTACACTGAAACTGGCTGGCGGAACCATTGGTGTTAACGCGGCAATCAACGATGCCGCCTTCCAAACCAATCTTATTATCATTCCACTGGTGTTCGCCCTGATTTTCCTCTCCGTTGCCGCCTTTTATTCATCCTTTCACGCTGGCCTGATCATGCTGGTTGCGATGTCTTTTGCGACGGTTTTGACCTATGCTTATATGGGACTTACCGGTATCGGCATTAACGTCAACACAGTACCGATTATTGCAGTGGGTATTGGCGTAGGCATTGATTACTCCATCTATCTCATGGATCGCATTCGTTCGGAATACCACGAGGGTTCGACTCTCAACGAGTCCATCAAGACCGCTCTGGCAACTACCGGTAAGGCGATCGGCTTTACTGCCGTTACTTTAATATTCGGCGTCATGATGTGGGTATTCATCTCTGATCTCAAATTCCAGGCCGATGCGGCGATGTTGTTAATCGTCATGTTAGCCCTGAATGCAATGGCCTCCATCTTCCTGGTGCCGGCCTGGTTACAGAAATTCACACCTGATTTTATTACACGACAAGTCCAACAGGAGGGATAATGGTGAACCTTAAACGCACAAGTCATCTTACTGCCATGCAATGTGTTCTGGTATGTCTTGTCGCAACGCTGGTATTTGCGCCCAAAGGCTATGCTCAGGATACGGAATTCAGGGGGTTTCTTGAGAACGCCACCTTTGTCCGCGCGCACGGTGTCGGCCTTTCGAAGTCAAGAACCACCCTGCAACTGGAGTTATCCAGGGCGTTCAATTCCACCGGGCTTTTTTCTGAAGTCTCAGTCTCGGGTATCTTCCGCGGCAGTTATGATGCCGTCTATGACCTGAACGATGATACCTTCGGTAAAAATTCTGGCCGCGCGGTGAGTTTTCCGGCACCGGGTAACCCGGCTCTCTTTGGAATTCTCGCTACGGGTAACCCAGCCACACCACCTTTCCCGCCTTCCACCAATCCGGTATACGCGGGTGTCTTTCCACCGCCTACGGCTAACGGTGCAATTCCTCTCCCCGGTGTTCCGGGCGGGAACATCGGCACCAACAACCCCAACGTTGGTATGGGGTTGCTCGGTGAAGACGTACATAATTTCGAGCACGGTGGTCTGGTACTGGCCTATCCGACACGCCCCTGCAATATCGACAGCCGCGGTTGTATCAATGGCTATATGGACGATAGCCTGAACGAACTGCGCTATGCAGAATTCAACGACAAACTGGATTTCATCCGGGAACTCTACCTGGATGCCACCATCGCTTACGATAACGGCAGGGAACTTGGTTTCCGCATCGGCCGGCAACAGGTCGTGTGGGGAAGAACCGATCTGTTCCGTGTGCTGGATGTCATCAACCCGGTCGACTTCTCACGTCACAATATCTTTGACGAACTTGAAGATATCCGGATTCCGATGGGTATTCTCAACGTCGAATACCGCATGGGTGCGGTTGGCGGTTTTGAAGATCTGAACTTCCAGGGCATCTGGAAATTTGAAAATTTCCGTCCCAATAATCTCGGCCAGGGTGGTGAGCCCTACGCGATTTTGGGGGCAGGAAATTTCTTCAGAGCAATGAATAACTGCTGGGAAAATGGGTGCACCGCCTGGAACTTCCCGGCCACGGGATTCGCTGTGGAATTTCCGAAAAATGCCATCGGCATACGACAGGCTAACAAGCCCGGCGCCGATGACTATGGATTCCGTCTGGAGGGTGTCCTGAAGGGTGTTGGATTCTCGCTGAACGTGCTGCGTTATACGTCCCAAATGCCCGTATTGCGGGGTGGCATCAACGCAGACAACCCGTTTACTCCTCAAACCGAGTCGCAGTTCTATCCCTATAATATTGCTTTCGATATTGATTTTCCCCGCTTGACCATGGTGGGTGGGTCTGCGGACTTCTACAGTGATACCCTGTTGTCTGCTTTCCGCGTCGAGGTTTCCTATACCTCGGGTGAAGAATTTCCCAACACACTCAGAGAGCGGTTGTTTTCAGAATCAGATGTGGTTCGTTGGGTCATCGGAATTGATCGACCCACATTTATTCCATTCCTGAACAAGCGGCGGGCTTTCCTGCTTTCTCTGCAAGTTTTTGGTCAGCATTTGCTGGATCATGAATTGCAGAATGTTAATGCACAGGGTGTACCCACATTATCCCCAGTGGGAATGGTCGACTGGAAGAACAATTACATCATGACTTTCCTGTTCCAGGGGAACTATATGAATGACCGTTTGACCCCGCAGATATTGACGGCCTATGATTTTGGGGCTAACAGTGGTGTTGTTTCCCCGTCAGTCGACTGGAAGATCAACAACAGTTGGCGTCTGACAGCCGCTATCAATCTGAAATTTGGTGACGGCGCCCGCGTGTTTGATGATGACCGTGCAGCAAATATATTCCCGCCATACACTTGTGCGCCACCCCTCGCTGCAGCGGGCTCACCTCTTTGTGGAGTGTCTTACAGCAGTCTGGGGATGGCCGGAAACGAACCACTGGGACGCTTCCGTGCAGGTCCATTTGGCATGGCTATCAATGAAGATGAATATCAACTGACACTTCGGTACCGGTTCTAACAGGAGGCCACCATGAAAAAAGGCATATTGAAAATAGCAATTATCGGCCTGGTCGGGCTTTCACAGACCGTCGCAGCCGAGCCATTTACTGATGAAGACATCAACAACTCTTTCTATCCTTATAACGACTGGACACCTACTGCGGATGGCTATACGCCCGGTGAGGTTATCGATCAAAGCAATGTTGATCAATTCCAGGAAATATTCGATGAAGCGTTATTCAAGTTTGTAAAGGACGGCTGGGTAACAATTCGAACGGCGCCGACGACTGACTTTCCACTCAGCAAAGATTACGTCGAGGCTACGCGTAAGTACACCGCTGATGTAAGCCTGGCAGAAAATGGCACGCTGAACAATTTTGTGGCCGGTCGGGCATTCCCCCAGGAGCCACGGGCGGATGACCCAAATGCGGGGCAGAAGCTGGTGTGGAACTATCAGTACGGTTTCAATTCGGGTGACAGCGAAACCATCTCCCCCTTCTGGTGGACATTCCGCAATGTTAAAACCGGCAAAGTTGAACGCCAATTGAAATTTGAATGGCATTTCATGAACTACAGTCACCGGGTTACTTTTGATCCGAGGCCGGCTTTTGAAGATAATCCCGGTGGAATATATCGTGGGATCTACGGTATCGTGAAGGAGCCTTTCGATCTGGCCAACACGCAGATTCTGATCCATCGTTATGAAGACGGCACCAAGCGCGACAATGCCTGGCTCTATGTTGGCTTCCAGCGCCGGGTTCGTCGCCTGGCGGCAGGGCAAATCACGGATTCGTTCCTGGGCAGTGATCTGATGGTTGAGGATTTCGAGGGATATAACGGTAAAGTGACTGATTACACTTGGGAATATGCAGGAACCCGGAATATCCTGATGCCCTTTATCAATCACTCTGAAATGGAACTGTCCAACTTCCCGGAAAATGACCCGGACGGATACAAGTTTATTGATGTAGAGGGTCAGGGAAACTGTTTCCCCAAAGTGACCTACCAGTTGCGCAAGAGCTACACTTTGATCGGAAGGCCCAAGAACCCAAACCACCCGATCGGCAAACGGGTGATCAACCTGGACGCACAAACCATGGTCATGTCCTCGCTGGTTACCTATGACCGTAAAGGCGATATGTGGAAGTGGTTCCCCATCACCAAAGCAAATGCCGATGATCATTTGCCCATCAACAAGGGTAAAGGTGTTCCGGTGGAAGACTTCGCGGTTGTGATCGACATTCAGGCTAATCACTGCACCACGTTGCAGTTCAAGAGCCAGATCACGGATGAAGCCAATCAGCCCAAACTGTTCTCGGTGCAAAATCTGCGTAAAGCGGGTCGTTAGGCAGGCGATTTGCCTGATAGACAAACCGGGCCGCTTCTGATCATCAGACGATGGTTGGAAGCGACCCGGTTTTTAGCTTGCTCGCTGCAGCCGTTCTGAAAGCCGCGTGGATATAGCAGGTCTGTTCTGCCATACGGACCAGTTGAATAGATTTATCGCTGGGTTCTCTGGTATCCAGGCAAACCAGGGTTTCGACTGCAAACGCATCCGGGTTCAGATCCTGGGCGAGTGGGAACACCGTATCCTGAATGATGCGGTATCCGTCTAATTCCTGTTTGACGATTTGCGCATAGCGTCCAATTTGCGTCATGAAACAGAAGGCGACGCCTGCGGACAGATAGGCCAGGCCATCAGGCGCACGCTCCTGACCGCCGGTCGATTTTGAGTCATCACTGAGCATTTCAAAGCAACTCCCTGCCGGTTGAATGCACTGAACACGCAGGGCTTTCAGACCGTCTTCGCGCAGGGAGCCTTCTGTTCTGACGTGGACCACACGCTTTTGCTCCGCAGCCAAGCCCACTGCCGTCCCCTGGGAAACGTTTTCACTGGCAATTTTTCTGATCAGTGTCGGGGCGTCATCCACCAGCGCCTGGGCATCGGCAAACAGGCCTTCAGGATCAGCCAGTGCCGCAACGGTTTCGGCGGGTTCTCCCGGCCAGGCCAGTTTCTCATTGTTGGCGCGCACCGCAAAGCTGCTTTTCAGGGTTTTCCTGAGGCAGCATTCTGCCGCAGAGCGATGGTGCATGGCAGTGTGGGCAATACTTTCGAAAACGGTAGTTGAGGCACTGCCGGAAGCTGAAATTCTTACCTGCATCGGCTGAACGCCTGCAGCCATGGTACCCCTTAGCGCTGAGCCTTCCATGGTAAAAAAATTGTCCTGCACAAGGTTCAGACTGTCGACCCGGATGTTGCGATCCCTGGCTTCAGCCAGAAATTCTGACATCAGTGAGGCGGCGACTCCTGCGGTAAAAAATGCCAGCGGAAACGGCGCCAGGTCGGTGCCATTGAGCCAGGAGCCCTCATCGCTTATGACACGCCAAACCGTGCCGGTCGGACCGTACTGGATAATCGCCTCTTTTTGCATGCCAGCAAGAGTCCGCGCAGTGGTTCGAATTCTTAGCCGGTCGTTTGCATGCTCCAGCATTTGCAGATTCATCCCATCGGGGTCAGCCTGGAAAACTTCCATGGCTATTTCCTCAGATGCCGTTTGGGCCGCAGTCCTTCTCCAGAAAGTCGCCGATCAGGCCAAGGATTTTCTGGTAATGGTTGTAGTACCACGGTAGCTGATGCGGCATGTCCTCGATCAACTCGAATTTGGCCGGAACGGTTCCCTTCACAGCCTTGTAAAAATTCTTTGCGTGCCACGAGGGTGTGCGTACGTCACGGTCACCGACGAACAGGAGGATCGGCAGATTGGCCTTGTCGGTGTTTTCCATCGGGTCCATACCTCTTACCGTACGCCCCTGAAGAATACGTTGCAGTCGATTTGCACTCCAGGTCGTCCCCAGTCTTGCGAGGTCGGCCACCGGCGCCCCGGCGATGGCGCACTGATAGGGACTATTCGGCCGCACCGTGGCGGCCACTGCCGCGAAGCCACCGTAGGAATAGCCAAAAATAGCGATCCGGTCAGGATCGGCAATACCCTGTTCTACCAGCCACTTCGCACCATCGTCCTTGTCGTCCTGCATGGCCTTACCCCACTCCGCGTCACCGGCCAGCCAGAGTTTGCGGCCCAGTCCGGTGGAGCCACGGTACTCGGGCCGTAGCACTGCGTAGCCGCGAGAGGTCAGGAACGGCACCAGGCCTGAACCGTCCCAGCCCATGTAGTCCCGCGCCCAGGGTCCGCCGTGTGGGTGAATGATGGTCGGCAGAGGGCCATCTTCTTTTTTCCAGCCAGGTGGCAAGTCGAGGATGGCCTTGATTTCCAGGCCGTCCCGCGCAGTGTAGCTTAGCCAGCGCTGCTCACCGAGGTCCGAGCTGTTGATCCAGGGTCGCTGGCTACCCAGGGTCTGTACCTGTTTGCGGTCAATGAGCAAGCGGTATGCAGGTGGCTGCCGGCTGCTCTGGGTCATGAACAGAACCCTGGACAGGTCGTTGTTGTAGTTCATGAGGCTCACAATTTGATCGGGGAAAGCCTGTTTGAGGCCCTCGTGGATAGCACGCATGTCCGGGTCTACAAAGGTGGTCTCGGGAGCGGGGCCGGAAACAGTGAAACCCAAAAGCTTGTTGAAGTTGCTGGGCTGGTTGCCGAACACCAGCCCGGAGATCGGGTAAGTACCGTGCGCTACCAGCGGTTCGTTGCCGAAACTGCGAGTCTCCGGATCATACATCCAGGCCTGGACCCGTTCGGAAAACAGGTCTGTGAGGACATAGAACTGGCCGGATTCATCGTCGATGCCCACGACCTGAACGGTGTACCGTTCGCTCAGTTTCGTGCTTAGCTTGTCATGAACTTCGAATTCACCGGTTTCCTTATTGCGGATCAGGATTTGTTGTTGGTATTCATCGCCGCCGGCCGGTTTAACCAGGTTACGGGTCAGAAGTTTGCCATCCCGGGGATGGAACAGGCCCGGCGTGGCATTGGGACCGGCACGCAGCAGCAATTGAGTTTTCTTGGTCGCCAGGTCGTATAAAAAGTAATCGCCTTGCAGGGTCAGGGCATTCACACGCTGAATGATGACTTTGGTCGGATCCAGCGGCAGATTACTGACCAGTCCGGCACTCCCGGCAATTTCCAGACACTTTTTAACTCGCTCGCTCATTCCAAACTGATGTGAGCCTCGGGTGAATGCCTCGGAGAACTCCGAGTGTTTCGCATCGGTAAGATAGTTTTTGAACACGAATGTCGCCGTGGAACCGGAAAAATTACCCTCACCGCATCCGGCCAGGGGGCCGGTCCACTCCTGGCGTGCGGTCACCAGGATTTTCCCGGCCTTCAGGGCAACAGCACGGACGAATTTCATACGTTTTGCGCTGGGGGTGACCACCGGCCCCTGGTCCAGATTATCCATATCCCAGGTCGCCAGAGCCGTATCGTGGTAGTCGGTGCCAGGCGCGGCTATCAGGGCAACCAACAGTTTGCCATCGGCGCTCATGGAAACAGAGCTTATGGCGGGCTGCCGGGCCAGTGAATCGATGGGGATTGGCTTGGCCTCTGCGTAGCCTGAAGTCAGGATCAGAAATAGAGCCAGTATGTGGATTTGCTCCCTTAACTGCATGAGTTCTTCCTTAAGTGCTGTATTCGATTGAGAAACCAGTCAAGATTTTAACGGAAAAAGATCCCGGCTGCGTCCCCGGAAAAAACAAGCGGCGCCGAAGCGCCGCCTGTCTGGTCGTGGCCTTTAAGCCTGGCGACTACAGGAACCGCCAATTGAAGCGTACGAAGTACCTGCGACCGAGCAGGTCATATTGCGTGGCCGCGACGGGTACATTGCCTCTGCGGGACCGGAACGCGTCGGAAACCGTGTCCGGCTCTTTGTCGAACAGATTATTGACACCAACCAGGAGGTCCCAGTTATCCCGCTGATAGATCACGGAGATGTTGTGGTAAAACACCTCGTCCATGGTGATATCTGCAAACGCGGGGTCAAAGCCAAAGTAGGTGGTCTGTTCATCCACGAACGGCGAGTCGTCGGTTTTGGAGACATACTGCAGGTAATAATTGAAGCGCCAGTCCTGCCAATTCTGGGTGACGCGTAAGTTGGTGACATTTTTCGGACTACCGATGGTACCCACAAAGTCAGTGGTATCGAAGCCTTCGACCTGGGTCGGGTCGAACAAACGGCTGATATTTTCCAGATTCCAAGTGCTTTGTGAAGCAATTTCGAGCAGGCCGAAGTCAAGGTTGATGTTCCACACCAGGTTCAGATCAATACCCTTGTATCTCTGCTGGTTAACATTGATGAAGGTATCGGTAACGTCCTTGATGTTGTATGGGAACTGCGGGTCATCTCCCGGAGCGCGCGTGAACAGGTCACAGAACGAATTGGGGTAATTCTGCGCGTTGTAACAGCCGCCCAGAATGGCACTGGAACCGAGCTGGGTGATCTGGTTTTTGACTTCGATATCAATATAGTCAACCGCGATGCTCAGATCTGAGAACTCAGGCGTCCAGACCAGCCCGAAGGTAAAGGCGTTGGAGGTTTCAGACTCCAGGTTTCCGGCACCACCGCCGGAAATAACCGTTGCCGAAGCACCGGCACCCGTGTAGTCCGACGGGATTCCTTCGTTTGCACAGTTAGTACGAATCAGCTCATTGGTGCTCTCACCCCAGTCGATGCAGGGGTCGATTGCCAGTTGCCCGACAAAGGCGGTTTCATTGCCCAGGAACAGCTCAAACAGCGCCGGGGCGCGGTAGGAGGTGCCCGCCGTTGCGCGCACCAAGAAGGTCGGCGTCACTTTCCAGCCGAGGCCGGCTTTCCAGACCGTGTCACTGCCGCCTTCTTTGTAATCAAAAGCACGTGCTGAAACGTTAAGCGTCAGTTCCTCGATGCCCGTGATGCCTGCCAGCAGCGGAACTTCGGCTTCGACGAAGAATTCGATAACATCATTGGTTCCCTTGGTCACAAGCGCAGAACTTTCGCCCCACAAATCGCCTTCCTGGGACTGTGCGCTGGGCCGGTCGTCAATGCTGAAGGTACGATACTCAGCGCCGAAGGCAGCGCCGACGGTTCCTGCCGGCATGGTAAACAGGTCGCCAGCCAGGATGCCGACCACCTGGAACTGGTCGTAGATTGTGTTACCGGTATGGACTGCACCGACCGCATTAATCAGGGCACTCATGTTGGAGCCACTGAGGATGCCCGGACTGAAGTAATCAACCTGTGGCGGGTTGCCGTCGCCGAGGAAGATGTCGCCAGACTTTGAGTTGAGGATGGAGTTGCGTGTGTAGTCGCCGTCCGAGTACGAGTACGTGGCGTAAACTTGCCAGCTCCAGTAATTTTTTGTCGGCAACAAACCTTCCAGGCCCGCCGTAAAGTAGTAAAAATCGACGTCGATTTCAGAGTTCGACGGGTAGGGCATAACCGGTATGGAGAGTGGCAGCCCCGGGTTGAAGGACGGATCACCCGGGTAGGGTATAAAGTTCGAGCTACTGATCAACGGGAAGAACTGGCGCCAGCCTTCCGTTTTGGTGTTGCGATTGCTGTACAGGAAGTCTGCATCCAAATCCACACCGCCCCAGAAGTCGAAGCTGTAGTCCAGCGTGGCGTAGACGTTAAGTCGTTCCTGTTTGTTGATGGCATACTCGGTTCCCGTAAAGTCAGCATCCAGCACGTCCTCATAGAATGCTTCGCCACCCTCATCGTCGTAGCGACCGTTGGCGCGGGGGCGATAACCCGGAATCGGGCCAATGGTCACGCCATCTGGTGATGGGACCAGGCGCGCACCGGTGAACAGGTCCAGCACCGTGTTGTGGTACAGGTTCTGACACCCGGAGAGTGCGCTGCCGGCGGTGACGGACCGGTCCTGCCGGTCGATGCGGTTGCCGCTGGAGTCAAAAAACAGGTCTTCGGGGCAACTGAGAAAGTCCCGGTCGCCGATGGTCAGTTCTTGCAGGCTTTGCCACTGGGCAGAGATGGTTGCGCTGCCCTTGTCGAAATTCCAGCCGTACATGGCTCCAATCCGATACAGTTCACCGCCACCTGCTTCGGGGAGTTCTGTCATTGCCTGAAATTCAAAGCCATCAACGGAGCGCCGCATGATTATATTGGCTACGCCGGCCACCGCGTCAGAGCCGTAAATGGATGAACTTCCATCGAGCACTAATTCGGCGCGTTGAAAGGCAATTTCCGGCAGTGAAGCCAGGTCGAGTGCCTGGGTCTGGCCCCGCGTACCACTACCGCCAGGTCGGCGGCCGTTCAAGAGAATCAATGTGCGGCTTGCGCCCAGTCCACGCAGATCGAGGGTTTGCACGCCTGTGCCACCCTGGATCACGAAACCGTTGAATTGGTTATTCAACTGCGTGGTGCCGGAAGCGACGGTGGAATTCTGCAGGATGTCGGCAATTTCGAGTGGGCCGACCTGGGCCTGGGTCTCACCGTTGATGATCTGGACCGGGGAAGTTGAGGTGAAATCTTCGCGTTTGAGCAGCGAACCCGTCACTACCAGGCGGTCAAGTTTCGCAGAATCTTCTTCTTCGTCAGTCTGGTTTTCTGTGGCATCGGTTTCTGCTTCATCGCCCTGAACATCTTGCGCCCATATTGGATTGATGAAAAGTGCAAAAACAAATGCCAGGATCAAAGTGTGAAAAGCTATCTTATTCTTGAAACAGCTGTTACCTGTCATTTGGTCTCTCCCTGTGAGCATGACTGCAAATTTTTCTGTCAATAACATAACGGCTACTACTAATGTTATGTTGGTCTGCACGCCGAAACATTAAGATAGTGTTAACCGTGGATGCATTTTTACAGGAAATGATCTGACATGCAACCGGTGAACATTGTGTGGCAAATCCAAAATTACGCTGCTTTCAAAGAAAAGAAGTCAGGCGCCCGGTAATGATCTTTTCAGCCTCACCAACGATGCGATCAATCAATTCTTTACAGGTAGGAACGTCGTTAATCAGCCCCGCAACCATGCCACAACTCCAGGCGCCGGCATCCATTTCGCCTTCCTGCATGACTCTGGGATAGACACCGGCGACCAGCTCGATGATGTCTTCAATACCCAGGTCTGCACCTTTCTCTTTCTCAATCTGAACAATTTTATCAACGGCAGGATTCGCCATCACACGCTCGGTATTGCGCAGAGGGCGCATGACCAGCCGGGTATCCAGCTCACTTGCAGCAACGATGGCATCCTTGACGTTTTGATGCACCGGGGCTTCTTTGGTGGCGATAAAGCGGGTTCCCATATTAATGCCATCGGCGCCCAGGGCCAGGGCTGCGACCAGTTGCTGGGCATTGCCGATACCGCCGGAAGCGACAAAGGGAATGGAGAGTTCTTCTGCCGCCCGCGGTAGCAAAACCAGGTTGGGAATATCATCTTCGCCGGGGTGACCACCACATTCAAAGCCATCAACACTGACGGCGTCACAGCCAATTCTTTCAGCCTTCAATGAGTGACGAACAGAGGTGCATTTGTGGATGACCTTGATGCCTGCTTCTTTCAATGCCGGTAAATAGGCCTCGGGGCTGCGCCCGGCGGTCTCGACGATTTTGACACCCCCGTCAGCAATCGCCTTGATGTATTCCGGATAAGGCGGGGCTGTAAACGCAGGCAGGAATGTCAGGTTGACGCCAAAGGGCTTGTCCGTCATGTCATGACAGCGTTTGATTTCTTTCAGAAGGTCGTCCGGTGTGGGCAGCGTCAGGGCGGTAATCATGCCCAGGCCACCGGCATTGGAGACGGCGGAAGCAAGCTCAGCAAGGCCGACATAATGCATGCCACCCTGGATGACCGGATGTTCAATCTGAAAAAGTTCCGTGATTTGGGTTCTCATCCTTTTCCCATATTCCTCAGCAGTGACAGCAGCAGTTGATTATAAGAGGCATTTGAGCTCAGGCATACCCACAGCCATCATCAATCGGAGCGGGATTTACCCGTTCTGAGTCAGTGCGGGGATGCCTTTAGGGGAGTGGTCTGGCACCATCAATGCAGAGATAGAAATGGAGCGAGACCTCAATTAGACTGTGGGCCCGGTAAATTTACCGGAGCGTTATTAACAGGAGTCTGGTGTGTCCAGTGCAGAAAACGATCAGCGCATTGCGCTGAGTTATTACTCCGATGTGTTGTGTGTGTGGGCGCATATAGCGCAGGTTCGTGTCGACCAGGTCGAAGCAGAATTTTCCGCTGAGGTTTCCATCGACTACCGTTTTGTTCGGTGTTTGGTGATAGCGCCCATAAAATAGGAACCGGGTGGGCGGATCGTGGCGGCTACCCGGGCTTTGCAAGACACTTGCGTGAGGCCGTGGTGGAGGTCGATTACATCAGACTCCATCCCGGGATCTGGCAGGATACCCGGCCTGTTTCATCCACACCGGCACACATTTTACTCAAGGCAGTACAGCGTGTGAATGAGCATCAATGCAGGGCCGTTCTGCATGAACTACGCCTGGCGTTTTTTGAACGATGCCTGGACATCAGCAGGCGGTTCGTGCTGGAAAGTGTGCTTGAGACGGTCGGGGTATCGGTTAAGGATGTACGGGACGTGATGGACAGCGGTGTGGCGCACGCCGACCTGGAAGCAGACCACCGTGACCAGCAAGTTCTGATGGTGCAGGGCAGTCCCACCTTCATTCTCAATGAAGGGCGTCAAAAGCTCTATGGAAACGTCGGTTACGGCATCATCGAGGCTAATATCAAGGAGTTACTCCGCTCGCCGGCCGCCGGCGCTGCGAGTTGGTGTTAGCAGTCCCGGTTGCAGGTCGTTGGCCTGCGTGTGATGGAGGCACCAGCCCAACCGGGTATAGCCGGCAGCCTGAAATTCGATCGACTCGTTCACTGAACAATAATCTCATCGATAAAGATTGAAACAGGCAGTGTCTTCTCCAGCCGTGTGCTGAACACCTGTTTGTCGTTTACTGCGATGACACGCAGGTAGCGTGCCTCTATCGGTGGGAAATCAAGGGTCAGAAACGGGATGCTTTGCCGGATTTCTTTATCTGTCATTGCGGCTACGGATTGCCAGCTTTCGCGATCGTCTGAGACCAGTATTTCCACGCCCTGAGGCAGGTTCAGCCGCCTGTATTGTCCTGAGTCAAAGCCAAATGAGACACGATGAAATTGTGTTGTCGTTTCAAAGTCAATGATGGCGTCGAGGTTGCCATCAAAAAATTCCGCCCACTCTGTCGGATGGAAAATTCTGTCGTAGGCAACGGCTCCGTCCAGAATAGTAACCAATGGGCCGGGCAGATAATTTGATTTGGGTGGATGAGAAAACACCAACTTTTTCCCCAGGGCTTTGTGCCGGACAAAGGTCAGCCGGAAATTACCATAGAGCTCTCCTGTGCTGCGGTTTTGCCCCACGGCCCGAACGGTCGTAGTTTCTTGCAGAAGCAAAGGGTCTGAATACAGGGGTGAGTGAGCATCGGGCCTGGATCCATCAAGTGTATATCGGATGGCATGATCCTGCCCTTCCACTTGCAGGGTCAGCTCCATCACCGAATTTTTAAGGCTGTGTTTAGCAGAAACCTTGTAGACGGCACGGGACGCATTGGCCCCGAGCATATCGAGCCGTTTGTAGAACCGCTCAAGTCTGGACAGGAACCCGGGCCAGGAAGAGCTGTTTTTCGAAGACCAGAGCACTTCTGCAAGAGCGCTCATCCGGGGCAGGGCGGCGTACTCGACCTGTGCCGGCGTCTTGATGAAATTGCCCCAGACATGACCTTGCGCCCCAATAATGTGCCGCGCTTGTGATTCGGTCAGATCCGGTGGCATGGGATCGAGTTCATACACGTCCCGAAGTGAAATCGGGGGCTGCCAACTCGATGACATGGGCTCGTCAAGCGACAGGGATTCAAACTGATTAAAATACAGGCGGTCGCTGTTACCAATGATCACGTCATGACCGGCTTTGGCTGCTTCGATTCCTTTGTCGGCGAAAAGCCAGTATGTGATCGTAGCACTGGGTTTGATGCCGCCTTCGAGTATCTCTTCCCAACCAGCCATTTTCTTGCCCAGCCCATTGATGATTTCTTCCACCCGGCGCACAAAATAACTCTGCAATTCCTGATAGTCTTTCAGACCTTCCCGTTGCATGAGCCGGGTACAGCTTTCACACGATTTCCACTGGTCCTTGATAACTTCATCGCCGCCGATATGGATATAGGGACCCGGGAACAGGGCGGCTACTTCCGCAAATACATCCTGCAGGAAAGCGAAGCTTTTTTCGGTGGGGCACATCACATCACGGAAGATGTGAAACTCGGTCTTGACCGTGAATTTCTTTTTAACACAGGCGTATTCCGGGTAGGCGGCCAGCAGGGCGGATGTGTGCCCCGGCACGTCAATTTCGGGGACGATGCTTACTTGCCGGCGGGAGGCATATTCAACAATTTCACGAATGTCGTCCTGGGAATAAAAACCACTCACTTCCACTTCATCATAGTAGCGGGGTTCCCGGTCATAGGGATGGGCAATCATGGTCCTGGGGCGCTTACTGCCCACCGTAGTCAGCCTGGGGTATTTTTTGATTTCAATACGCCAGCCCTGGTCATCCGTCAGATGCCAGTGGAAGACGTTCATCTTGTGTAGTGCAAGAAAATCAATATATCGCTTGATGAATTTTTTGGAAAAGAAATGGCGGCTTACATCCAGGTGCATGCCACGGTATGGGTAGTCAGGCTGGTCTTCGATTACAACCCCTGCGAGTCGCCACTCCAGACTGTTGAAAGGGTAGGAACTTTCAATTTGTTCCGGCAACATCTGGCGTACACTCTGGATGCCGTAAAACAGTCCTGCAGCGCTTGATGCTCTGATGATCACCCGTTTGGGGCTAATGGTAAGCCGGTAGGCTTCATCTGACTCAAAACCAGCGGTAATCATCAGACTGATTGCATGGTCTTCGGGCTGAGCGGATTCCTCAATATTCAGCTTAAAACCCATCGCCGGGATGGTCAGCGCCTGAAAATAGGCAGCTACCTCTTCAGCTTCGCCGTTATTGACCAGTAATCGTGTGTTCCGGTTAATTTTGAAATAACCGGGCTTTGGCTGGATGAAGTCCGGAGCAGGAATGATTCCGTAGAGCTTAACGTCCGGAGTTGGCCCGACAACCATGTCGTCAGCAAAAACAACGCCAGGCATGAAAAAACAGATACACAGGCATCTGACCATCAGTTTGGGCTTGCAGTGGCGTTCACGGTGTTGGCTGAATAATTTCATTTGGGTCCTGGCAGTCTGTCCGACAGACTGCTAGTCAAGCATGCCGGGTAGCCACAAGGTCAACAGTGGAAGGAACGTGACCAGCATTAGCACGATCAGCATGACAATATAAAATGGCACCAGGTCTTTCAAGGTCTTCTCGATGCTCACCTCCCCGATGGCGCAGCCAATCATCAGCGAGGTTCCGACCGGTGGCGTGCACAGGCCTATTCCCAGGTTAATCATCATGATCACACCAAAATGAATCGGGTCGATGCCGAGTTGAACGGCAATCGGCAAAAGCATGGGCGTCAGCAGAAGAATGAGAATGCCCATGTCCATGAGCATACCGAGCACCAGTAAAAGCACGTTGATGGCCAGCATGGCGATGATGGGGCTGGAGGACATGGAAAGGATCATGTCAGCCAGTGAAGATGGGATTTTGAGGTAAGACAGCAGGAAAGCAAATCCCGATGAAGTCATGATGATCGCCACCACTGTTGCCAGCGTAGCGAGAGATTTCTTCAGTACGGATAACAGTTTGCTCAGGGGCATTGAACGATAGACAAACCGGGTAATGATCAGGGCGTATACCGTTGCAACTGCGGCTGATTCAGTAGCGGTAAAGATACCCAGGATGATGCCGCCGATAATGATGACGATGGTGAAAAGCCCGATTGATGCGTCCAGCCCGACCCTGATGGCTTCTCTGAAGCCGTATCTTTCTCCTGAAGGGTGGCCCTGACGCACCGCAAGCACCCAGCACAGAAGCATCAGCGCACCACCCAGAATGATTCCGGGGAGGTAGCCGGCCAGAAACAATTTCTCCAGCGGAAGTCCACCTGCAGCCAGGGCGAAATAGATCATGTTCTGGCTGGGAGGGATCAGGACGCCCTGAACCGAGGAGGTAATGGTAACGGCGACAGAGTAACTGGGCCGGTATCCGCGCCGGATCATTGAGGGGATAAGAAAGGAACCCACCGAAGCGATATCAGCCACAGAAGAGCCTGATATACCACCAAACATGGTGCTTGAAACGATATTTGCCTGGGCCAGGCCACCTCTCATTCGCCCAACCAGGGTGTCGGCAAAACGAACCAGGCGATCCGAGATGCCGCCTTCACCCATTATTTGGCCGGCCAGGATAAAGAAAGGAACCGCGAGAAAGGTAAAACTGTTCAGTCCGTTAACCATGCGATGGGCGATGACCAGCGTGGGAATATCGAGATAAGCAGCGGTTGCCAGTGACGCAAGGCCGAGTGCAAATGCAATCGGCACACGCAGAAACATCAGCAGCAAAAACAGTCCGAGAAGGATAACTGTCGCAATGGATTGCTGATCCACAGGCTAAATCTCAAGTCCGGCAGACCCGGAGTTTTTACCGGGAAAATGATCCAGCAGGAGATTGGCAATACAGTTCATTGCCATCAGTGCTCCGCCGACCTGGAGGGGAAGGTAAAGCCAGGCCTTGGGAAAGCCCGAGGCAGACAGAGCCTGGTCGCCAACAATATCAATCAGCAGGCCTGCATTGATTGAGATATTGAGAGCAAAAATCAGCACCAGGATTTCCACCGCGATGTTCAGGACGTGCTGGGCGGGTGGTGAAAGGCGATCCCAGACCACCGAAATGGCCATATGGGTGTGCCGGTAAATCGCAATCGCAACGGCCAGCATGCCAAACCAGACAAGAAGCAAAAGGGCCACCTCTTCAGACCAGCTTAGCGGTGATTGCAGGACGTAACGCAAGAAAACCTGAAGGACAATGATTCCAACCAGGATGGCCAACAGCAGGTAACAGACCCACTCGGCGATTTGGTTGACCCAGTCAAAAAACAGTTTGATGGACGCCTTCATATCCTTACATCGATTCAATTTGGGCGATCAGGCCGGCATAGGACGGAAACTCGTCATAAATCGGCTTCACGGCCGCCCGGAAAGGTGCGCTGTCAATGGTTGATATGGATACCCCGGCAGCCAGCATCTGTTGTTTGGCTTCCCGGTTGGCGCGGGTCATGATTTCCCGTTCAAAATAAGCGGCTTCCTGCGCGGCTGCGCGAATGGCCGTTTGAATATCAGGACTCAGTGATTTGAACTTCTCCTGATTCATTAACAGAATTGCCGGTGGGCTTAAATGGTTGTCTTCAACGTAATAGGGTGCGACTTCATAGTGTCCGGAGGTGGAATAGCTGACGTAGTCATTTTCAGCGCCATCGACGATACCGGTTGAAAGTGCTGAATAGACTTCCCCGTAATTCATCGGTGTCGGAACCGCTCCCATCAGTTCGATCATGCGAATGGTGATGTGAGAGGGTTGCACACGGATCTTCAGACCTTTCAGGTCAGCAATGCTTTTGATGACCTTGTCCCGCGTATAAAAGCAGCGGGATCCGGCATCCATATAATCGAAGCCGATCAAGCCAACCCGGTTCAGATCTGCCCGCACCTCATCCCCTGGCTTGCCGTCCAGCACTCTGTATTTGTGCTCGAAATTACGGAAAATGTAGGGCAAAGTAAAAACCCCCATGGAGGGGCTGACATTGGCCACCACGACGGAATTGACGCGAGTCAGGTCAATGATGCCCAACTGGACTTGCTCAATGGCTTCGGATTCCTGCCCAAACTGGGCGCTGGAATGAATTCTCACAGTCACCAGGCCATCTGTTTTTTCATGCACCAGGGCTGCGAACCTGCGCATGGCAATCGTTACCGGGTTATGCTCAGGCAGCGCCTCAGCAAGGCGCAGTGTGACCGGCACTCCCGGTTTCGGTAATTTTACGGTCTCACTTTTGAGGGTGTAAAAAGAGCTTGCCACCACCACGACAATGGCTATGGTTCTGAGCAAAATGCTGTGTCTTGCATCAGACACCTGTTTTTTCCAGGGTTCTGATTACCCCCCGTATTTCTGCGAGCCCGCGCAGGCGGCCAATCGCTGAATATCCGGGATTAATTTTTTTATTCAGATCATCCATCATCTGGTGGCCGTGATCGGGGCGCACGGTGATTTCAAGGGGCGCATCGTCAAGCCGGCTTTTTCTTGAGTGTTCTTCCAGCAGGAGGTTACGGATGACAGCGATCATGTCGATATCGCTTTCGAGGTGTTCTGCCTCGTAGAACGACCTGGGCTCATCCAGGTCCCGCTTTACGCCGCGCAGATGCGCAAAATGTATGCGTGGTCCAAATTGTTTCGCCATTTCGGGAAGGTCATTGTCGGGCCTGCTGCCAAAGGTGCCGACACACAGCGTTACGCCGTTGGAGGGGCTCGGAAGCTCGGTGAATAATGCCTCCAGGTCAGAGGCAGTACAAATGATTCTGGGCAAACCGAACAAATCACGCGGCGGATCGTCGGGGTGAATGGCCAGTTTTACATTGAGGCGTTCAGCTTCAGGCAAAACCCGTTCCAGGAAACGATAAAGATTTTTCCGGTAAGCGGTTTTATCAATATCCTTGTATTGGGCAAGAGCCTGTCTGAACTCATCGGTGTCGTAGGCATCGGTCATTTTTCCCATCATGCCTTCTGTGATGTTTCCCGCCAGGGAATTTTTCTCCTGCCGTGACATGCGCTGGAAAGCGGCCTGCGCCTGTTCAATTTCCTGCGGTGAATAATCAGTCCGTGCACCATCCCGTTGCAGGATGAACAAGTCAAATACCGAGTAAAGCCTTTGATCAAATCGCAATGCCCTGGCGCCCGAGGGAAGCCGGTATTCCAGGTCTGTCCGGGTTGCATCAATCACAGGCATGAAGTTATAGCAGATGATGCTGATATCACAGGCTGCCAGATTCTTCATGCTTTCGATAAAGGCCGTGATATATCTGTCGCTGCCGGCTTTGCCCAGCTTGATGTGCTCATGGACAGGAATGCTCTCAACAACAGACCATTTGAGCGGTGATTTGCCTCCCGAGGTTTCTTCAATCAACTTCTTGAAAGACTGGATCTCCTCGACCGGCCAGGGTATTCCGGCCGGAATCTTGTACAGGGCGCTTACCACGTCCGTGGCGCCCGTTTGCCGGAGGTCTTCCAGGCTGACGGGGTCTTCAGGGCCGAACCATCGCCATGCTTCACGCATTATTTTGTTCCCGATGAATAAGAAAAATCCTGCTAAAGTTTACATGCAGAGACAAATAAAAAGGCCACTTCTTTGAAGTGGCCTCTCTGGTTTCGGTACAACTCCAAAATTCTGCATCTACGCCATGATCAAACTATCAGTTTTCTTAGTCGGGAAACATAGGCAAAAGTGCCTATAATCGAGTCGTCAGAACCCGGTAATCGGATCCCCAGGTAATTTCACCCGGCTGGATACTGATTCCATGAGCTTTTAATGCCGGCGAGAGCAGCGCCAGTGGATTGGCGCAGGCCATCGCGATAGCCGATTCAAAATCTGCGATACCCCAGCTTGTGATATTGGCGATTGCGCGATCCAGGGTAAGCGAAGAGCCTGCCAGTAACGGGCTGCCCTGCAGCCTGACGATGCCATCGTGACCGGATTCCACCGCCATTCCACCCAGTGAGTAGACCCCGGGCGGTGCACCTGCTGCGGCAACGGCATCACTGACCAGGATGGATCGTTCCAAACCCTTGGCGCGAATAAAAGATTTGAGAACAGGGGGCGGTATATGCACACCGTCCGCGATAAAACTGCCGACGATCCGATCTTCGGACAGTTGCCACAAGACCGGATTGTCAAATTTCGGCAAAACCTGGGCAACGCCGTTTCCCAGGTGGGTCGATATCCGGAGTCCCGCTTCCACGGCAACTGACAGATCTTCCTGCCTGACGGCGGAATGTCCTGCCCCGACGATTTTGTGGTGACTGGCCGCCCAGGAAATCAACTCGCAGGCATGTTCAAGCTCAGGCGCCAGCGTGAGATACAAAATAGGGCGTGAAAGATTCTGTTCGAGATCGCGAAACAGGTCGATTGACGGCAAGACCATATCCTGCGGTGGATGGCAGCCGGCAAAACCGGGTTCAGCATTCAAAAAGGGTCCTTCAAGGTGGTAGCCCGGAACCATTTTCGGGCCAAGCCGACTGGCCGAAACAGCTTGGTCCAGGGCTTGTAAACGATGTCGTAACTGAGTTTGTGAAGCTGTGATCAGGGTGGGCAAACAGGTGGTAACCCCGGTTTTCAGCATGGCGCCCAGGGCCCGGTCGATATCATCAGCCGTGATCTGTTCGCTGTTGAAATCAACGCCGTTAAAACCATTGACCTGGAGATCGATCAGTCCCGGAGTTTTCATCAGTCCCGGGTTTGCAACAAGCCGGCTGAATCGGGATCGAGCAGCAGGAAACAGTTGTCGTGTTGTTGCAATATGGATGCAGGAAACTGTGGGCTGACCGGCGACTCGACGGAGCTTTTAACGGCACGCGCCTTACGTGCTTCCGGTACGGTAATGATCAGGTGATCGCTCTTCATGATTTGCCTGATGCTCATGGTAACGGCGCTGGCAGGAACATCATCCAGGCTTGCGAACCAGCCCTCGTTGACTTGCTGTTGCCGGCAGACAACATCGAGATTGACTTGAATATACGGGTCTGTGGTTTCGAAGTCTGCGGGTGGATCGTTGAAGGCCAGGTGTCCGTTTTCTCCGATGCCGGCAAAGCAGATATCGATGTCCCTTTCACACAGCAATCCGTTCAGCCTGGAAATTTCGGCCGCCAGGTTCGCTGCATCCCCGGCAATTGCCTGGAATGAGCCCAGCCGGGGAACCCGGGCGACCAGGCGGTCCAGCAGATAACGCCGGAAACTGGCCGGATGATCTGGAGATATGCCAACGTATTCATCGAGGTGAAATACATCAACGCGTTCCCACGGAATTCCGGGCTCACCGACCAGTTGACTGAACATGGTGAACTGGCTCGCTCCGGTGGGCAGTATCGCGGTGATGCGGTCTTTGACTTCAGCGGCCTTGCGCAGAATCTCTGCCCCCTTTTTGGCGGCCCGGATACCAAGTTCTTTTTCATTTTGACAAATTTCAATTCTCACGTATTTTACTCCTGCGTCCAGACGGGTGATGACCATGCCATCACGGCCCGGTTACGGATGTTGTTTTTTTGCCTGAGGCGACAGTAGTACATTGCCCCTGCTTTGAAATCCTTGTCGGTATAGGATGCCTCAAAGTCCCAGGCATCCGCCTCCCATCGCTGAATAATCTGGAAACCTTTATCGCCCTGCTGGAAGCGCAACAGTTCTACCCAGTCAATCTCATCTGTGCCATTGGCGCTGATCCGGATTTCAGGGTCACCATCAACCTTGCCCGACTGCCCCATGGCAATCCCGTTGATGCTGAAATCCAGGATAATTTTTGCTCCGGTAGTCGCATAGGTCCGGCGGTCATACATACCCTGGAATATGGCATCACGGGTGGCTTCGGGTGCCCGCACTGCCGCCAGGCCGTACTGCGGCTGACCGGGGTGGGAAAAGTGGTCATCAGATGAGGCCAGGGCGGACAGCAGCAGGCCCATTTGCCAGACATCCTGGAGATAGGACGGCTGTTGTAAAGACGTGGAATCCCAGGTGAAGATACTCTGTTCAAAGGCTAGTGGGTGGGTCGGGTCATAGACTTCGCTCAGGCCATGGCCGGAGTAGATTTCAAAATTACGCCGGAGTTCTTCGTCCTGAACTGAGAAATCCAGGTCTTTTGGAAATTTTCCGGTGTGATGGGGAATGGTCAGGGCATCGCCGCGGTGAAGCCGGCTCCACAGTTCCGGCAAGGTGGTGCGGCCCGGGTACTCCATGACCCCCGGTTTGTCACGGAAATAAACGTTGTGATGGCCGTAGGGTGTGCCGAAAGAGCACTCATAGGCCTGGATGGTTACAAATTGCGGTGGTGCGTTGTACCGGTCAATCAGTGCGGTGTACTCGTCCCAGTTTGCATCGCTGAGTCCGCGATAGAGGTTTTGCTCTTGAGGCAATTGCGAGTGGTCGGTCATGGCGTAGAAATCCAGCCCCGCCACATAGCGGGCATAGTCAAAATTCTGATAGCCCACACCGTCCCAACTGAAATGTGAATGGGAGTGCAGGTCGCCCCAGTAAATTTTTTGTTCGGCCTCAGTATCCGTTACCCGCATCGGGTTGGAGATGGTTTCCAGTTCCAGGTCCCTGGTTCTGACTTTCAGGCGAAAGATTCCGGTCTGTCCGGGGGTGACCAAAAATTCCACAAAACCTTTGCCGGGAACAATATACAAGTCGGCTGGAAAATCCGCCTGGCCGTTGTACACAGCAAGCTGCAAGGCAGCGGCGTGATCAATGGCATTGCTGCCCTGGTCCACCAGAGAAATCAGGCCCTTTACCGTTTGTCCGGCCACGGCCTGAGAAGGTAGGTGAACCCACAGTTCATTGGCGGAGCCGGGACGGGCAGTAATACGCGGTGAATCTTTCAGCAGCTTGAATTCATTGCTGCCGTCCGGATCAATTGCAATCAAAACCGGCAGTGGTGCTGTTGAAATCGCTGCAGCCCGGTAGCCGGCGGAGCCACCTGTGCGGTCACCGTAAATCACTGAAATCGTATCTCCTTCTTTCAGTTTTCCATTTTCCAGCAGGGCGCGAACGACAAAAACATATCTTTCCGTGCGCCCATCCAGAGATACTTTCGCGTGTTTAATCAGGATGTCATCGCGCTCGTCTTCAACGATAAGCCGGATCTTTGCGTCATCCCTGGAAGTCAGTCCGGTGATAAAATTATTGGCTGCCGGGTTCGTCGTCTGCAGGCGGTTTGCCGAGTTTCGGGGTCCGGCGTGCCATTCATCAGGCAGTTGTACCCGTATTCCACCGCCTGCCCTAATGCCGTTTTCCCCCACGGTGTAAGTAACCACCCAGCTACCGTACTGGCCTGCAATTCCTTCACTCGGTATAACGACAGCCGAGCCTTCCGTCGTCTGCTCCAGCAACATGGTGGGAGCCGCGATCTCATGTGCTGACGCCAGCAATGAAAAGGTGGCAATGGCCAGGCCCAAACCCAATCTGATTGTCACAGTGTCCTCCATTCGTTTACGCCGCAATCACCGGCCAACGGGCAGAGACTGTAATCCAGATAGCGTTGGCTGGCAACGTGCCTGCCGAAGCAATACGTCCGGCATCTGCTGGTCGGGTCATGGGGGTTGTCGGGGATTAATTCGGCTTTATCAGAACCGGATGCTCACTGATGATCATCCAGCAGCAGACGTGAAACCAGGCTGGTTCTGTTGTGTACCCGCACTTTTCTGTAGATGGTTCGCAGGTGGGCCTGTACGGTACGTATGCTGATAAAAAGTTTTTTGGCAATTTCAGGATTGGTCATGCCTGCGCTGATCAGATAGGCGATTTCAATTTCGCGCGGGGTCAAATGATATTTTGCAAAATTTTCGGCTTCCAGCGACTGATCCGGTTTGGTGTCCAGACAGATAACAAAACACAGGTCTGCACCCCCAGGCTGATAAGCGTACGTATAGCCGGTCAAATGCCGGTTCTCGTGCTTCACTTCAAAGTAAATGCGCTCATCCCGATTTGGCTTGTGAAAAGTGCTGGCCCTGTTTCTGAGATCCTGACAGCTCTGGCTGATTTCCACCGGCAGGAAATCGGTAATCGGCCCGACAATTTCATGGCCGCCATTAGCGGGAATGTTCAGAATCTTCCGGGTTCTCTTATCCAGGAAAATCGGCAAAAAATCCTTGTTGATGATGATCAGACCTCTGCGATGAAGGTCGGCGGCGAGGGTACGTACGAGTTCCTCGCGGATGTCTGTCATTTCCGCCAGTTTGATTTTTTGAACCGCTGCTGAAATGTGTGGAACGATGGCGCTTACCTTGGCGATACTCTTGCGGGAAAACGCGGACCCCTTGGCTGAGCGATGCAGGCCTAAAAGGCCAATTGGGCCGGATCCGGCAGTCAGGCCAACCGCCATCATGTGAAAAATTGACTGTGGTTTCAGGAAATCATTATAGAACTCGGTATCAACATAATCCGTTTGCCTGGCGATATCCCGGGAAGTGAGCACTTGCCTGTTTTTAGATTGCCGTGGGCTGGAAAAGAGGAACACAAAGGGATCCATCGTCTGGTATTTGTCACACCAGGCTTTTGGCGCCTCTTCCGGTACACCGTATGAAATGCCGTTGGTGAACTGCCAGCCAAGCGTGGTGCGGTTGACATCGAAATAGACACTGGTGTCGGCGTGAACCATGTGTTGAATTTTAAGCAGAATATTTTCCTGGAGACTGCTCAGGGTGTCACATTCAAGGGCTACCCGGCTCAGTTCCAGAATTTCCCGGAAGTCATTTTTCTGCAATTCGATCATATATTTAGCGGTCGGCAGATGTGGAACTCGGATGCTTTAGGAATAGGCAATTTGCGCTATATAAACCTGATGATGATGGCTGCTAATCTATAAACCAGTATACAGAATTCCGAATGTGCTGTTCACAAAGCAAGGATTTCTCGTTGGTAACGCTTTTTACGATTGAGAAAAATGTAGTTGCCCGGGAATATTTTGTAGTTTCGCACCTGGTGAGGATTGTAGAACATGAATCAAATGGTAACCCCTCTCGATTTCGATAAATCTACCCGCAAAATATTACCGCCCCTGATCATCTGTGCGCTGTTTTTATCGAGTGGAGGAGGTGTCGTGCAAGCGGCGGATAAACAGGAAGATTCAGCCAGTTCGGCCACCATTCTTGAGGAAGTGATCGTATCTGCCCGGCGGCGTGAAGAGTCTTTACAAAGCACACCCATCGCCGTGTCGTCTTTCACCATGGAGGATATGACCCAGCGCAGCCTCACGAACCTGATGGACCTTTCAGAGTTTTCACCCAACGTTTTTGCTGCCTCCACGGCGCGTGGCGGCGGTGGCCCCAGTGCCAATGTTTATATTCGCGGTGTGGGTCAGGATGATTTCCTCTTCACTACCGATCCCGGTGTGGGAATCTATATTGATGGTGTTTATCACCCCAGGACAGTTGGTGGGGTGATGGACCTGCTGGACCTGGAACGGGTGGAAATCCTGCGCGGTCCCCAGGGGACATTATTTGGTAAAAACACGATTGGTGGCGCGATCAACGTGGTATCAGCCAAGCCGACCGGGGAAACCGGAGGATATGCCGAAGTGGTTATCGGAAGTTTTGACCGCATTGATGCCCGGGGTAGTTTTGATTTCACCATCCTTGAAGACCGGCTCTTTTCCAAGATTTCTTTCTCGACTAAAAACCGTGATGGCTACGGTGATCGCCTGGACTTCATCACCGGTAAAGTCGTGGACAAGGGCTTGGGGAACGAGGATCAAACCGCCGTGCGCGGCGCCATCCGCTGGCTGGCTTCCGACAATGTGACGGTCGATTTCTCGGCTGACTACACGACCTACGATCAAAACTCCATACCGACCATCGTGACCTATATCAATACCGAGACGGCCGGCGGGGCATCGCAACTCTGGAACGCCTTTGTCGGTGGTCCGGCAGGCACGCCTTATGATGCACGATACCTAATCCCCGGAAATGTTGAAGACAGCTACAGTACCGGTCCCAATGGGGCTACTTTCGACGGATGGGGTGTGAATGGA
This sequence comes from Gammaproteobacteria bacterium, assembly GCA_024279945.1. Lineage (GTDB taxonomy): Bacteria > Pseudomonadota > Gammaproteobacteria > Xanthomonadales > SZUA-36 > JAJRRA01. The sequence goes on along the minus strand of JAJRRA010000011.1, from coordinate 37,042 downwards.
ACGGTGGTCTGGGACATTTCGACAACGTTGTCCCTCAAATCCATCACAGCTTACCGGGAATTCGATGCGACCTTCGGTCGTGATGGTGACGGCTCACCCCTGCCCATCGTGTCAACGGATAACACCCAAAAGCAGGACCAGTTCAGTCAGGAGTTCCAGTTGTTTGGGGATTCATTCGATAACCGCTTCCATTGGCAAGCCGGTGTTTTCTATTTTGATGAATACGGGCTGGACCTGAACGATGTCAGGCTGGTATCCGGATTGTACGATGCCCTGGAGGGTTTGCCCGGGCCGATAGACGGTTCACCACTGGATAGCCCTACCGCCCCCGGTGGGCCGGGCAATCCGATCAACCCTTTCCTGGATCTTGATTTTGATATCTTTAATCAGATTGATATCGAGAGTGTGGCAATTTTTGCCCAGGGCACTTATGACTTCAGTGATCGCTGGTCGCTAACCGCCGGACTGCGGTACAGCGATGACAAAAAGAAATATACGCTGGAACACAAACGCATTAACAGCGGTGCATTTATTGTGCCTCTGACCACGATTGAAGACAGCTGGAATGCAACGACCCCGATGGGGAGCCTGCAGTATCAATGGTCGGATGATGTGATGGTCTATGGTTCAATTGCCGAAGGCTTCAAAAGTGGTGGCTTTAACGGTCGCCCCATTGATTCCGCCCTGGTTGAGTCGTTTGAGCCGGAGTTTGTGACTTCGTACGAGATTGGCTTCAAATCCGAATGGGCCGGCAGCCGGGTTCGTCTGAACGGTGCGTTTTTCTTCATGGACTACACGGATATGCAGGTCAACAGCATCAGTTTTTCTGAAAATACCGGAAGTGTTATTCTCCGCACGGACAATATCGGTTCAGCAGAGACCAAGGGAGTTGAGTTGGAATTACAGGCAGTGCCCACGGAAGGTCTGGAGGTGGGATTCAACCTGGCCTATCTGGATTTTCAGATCACTGAGCTCGACCCGACTGTGGTTGATGTGACCATCGATAACAAGCAGGTCCGGTCGCCGAAATGGTCTGGAAGTGCTTTTTTCCAATACCGCTGGACCGTGCAAAATGGTGCGGAAATCAGTTTGAGAGGGGACTGGGCATACGAAGATGATTCCTTTTCAGATATTGTCAATACGCCTTCGATTATCAGGAAAGCACACAGCATTTTTAATGCACGGCTCAGTTACCTGATGCCGGACAGTGGCTGGGAAGTGGCATTGTTCGGCACCAACCTCACGGATAAGCGATATATTGACAATGGCTCATCGGATATCGGGCCTTTTGGTTACAGCGAGGCGGTTTATAACCGGCCGCGTGAGTGGGGGGTAATGGTCAGGAAAACGTTTTAGTTTTCTGCTGGCCCCTCAACTCATTCAGTGAATAATAATAAGCAGCATATTGATGTAAACCGGGTATCGACGATTTGGGCGATCACGCTGCTGGCCGCCGTCACGCCCGTTGCTGCAGTACTCAGCCCCTTGCTGGTCGGAGCCTATGTGACCAGCCTGGGGTTTTCTGCGCAGCAAGCGGGTTACCTGATTGCAGCGGAACTCATCGGTGCGGCCTTATCAACCTTTTCCACTCTGCTGATTGTCGGGCGCCTTAACTGGCACAAAATTCTCTATGTTTCTATCGGTATTATCATTACTGCCTATGTGATTTCGATTGGCCTGACGAGCTTTGAAATGTTGTTGCCGACCCGGTTTATCTCGGGCCTGGCCCTGGGAACCGTGATGACTATGACCATCGTGGTCACAGGTATGACGAGAGATCAGGAGAGAACGTTTGGTTTCTGGTCACTGGGGCAGATCATCGTTGCGGTACTGGGTTTCGCAGTGCTTCCACATATTTTGCCACTGGTCGGGGTCAAAGGGTTTTTCATGGGAATGGCGGTGGCAATGACCTTATTGCTGTATCCGGTTCGTTTCATGCCGGCAACGGGATCCGCTGAACATCAGATGGGCTGGAAGGGTATTCAACCCCGGGTACGGCGTCTGGCGCCACTGGGTCTGCTGGCCCTGCTGCTTTTTTTCACCGCCATTGGTAGTGTCTGGGCTTATGTCGAGCGTATTGCGGCTGCTGCGCAACTCGATGCGGCCTTGATTGGCTATGTATTATCCGCCGCCTCAATCGTCGGTGTCATTGGCGCCGGTACTGCAACCTGGCTCAGCACGCGGATGGGACGCCTGCTTCCCCCTTTGCTGGGCTATGCACTGGTTGCTCTTGGAGTTTTACTGCTGTTCAGCCTGCAGAGTGTGACCCTGTACGCCATTTCATCGCAGGTATTCAAGTTTGCCTGGTGGTTTACTCTGCCGTATCTGCTGGCCAACATGACCCTGCTTGATCCTTCTGGGCGCATTGCCATCCTGACCAATTTTGTGATTGCCTGCGGCATGGGCCTGGGGCCGGCAATAGCAGCCACCATTCTGGAAATTTCACAACCTGTTGGTGGTGAGTTGGATTACAACTCGGTACTTGTCTTTGGATTGGCCTGTCTCGCGATATCGTTCCCACTGCTTTACCCGGTAATCCGGGCCAACTCGGGTGGCGGAAAGGAAACGTCAGTGACGCAGGCTTGAGGGATACCCGCCCGCCGGGCTATTCGCGGGCCTGGGTTTCATAGAAGTTCTTCAGTACGTAGAAGGCCTGTTTTTTTTCACCTTTTTCGGACACGATGCCCTTGCGGTTGTAGCCGTCCTGGATGCCATTGAATGAGCGCATGGCTGAGCGAAAATCCTTTAAAAGCCAGGGTGACATGCCCTGTACCGATTCGTTGCGACTCAGCATATCCACCTGATAGCGGTAGACTTTCGCCTGGTATTCCTCGGACCAGATTCTGCCCTCTCCGAGCTCTGAGTGGAAGCCCTTTTTAGCACCGGCGCCGAACTCAGAGATGATAATCGGCTTGCCGAACACATTCCTGAAACGGATGTCTTTCATGATCCTGAACATGGTTCTGCGCGTGGTGCCTTCATCGACCGGCAGGGTCCGGGCGAGTCCTGCGGAGTAATACCAGCCAAAATATTCGTTGTAACCGATGACGTCGACAAACTGGCCCAGTTTGTCGCTGAGCATGACCTCGATTTCACCGTTGAGTACCTGCTCCAGGTCGGAGCCGATCATATCATCGGCCAAAAATTGCAGTTGCCGATGGATTTGCGGATCATTGATTGTGGGATCGGTGAGCATCTCAGCGACCAGGCGTTTGCTGACCTGCTCAAATTCTTTGGTCATGTCTCCAACCAGGGCTGAGGCGATCAGGCGATCGCTCTCATCAATCGACCTTGCTTCATCCGCCAGTTTGCCGAGAAACACCAGGCGTTGCTCTGACTGTGGCATGGTTTCATTGCCGATTGACCAGATAATGATGGAAGCACGATTGAGGTCGCGATGGATATTTTCTGAAATCTGTTTCAGCGCGACGGCAAGCGTTTCCCGGTTGGTCCATTCAATCAGGGATACGATCGGGATTTCGCTCCACACCATCAGGCCGAGTTCATCGGCGGTCCTTAAGGTATGTTCGTTGTGGGGGTAATGTGCCAGGCGGACGAAGTTCCCATTCAGTTCCTTGATCAGGCCCAGTTGCGCCTCCGCATCCGCCTTGTCGAAAGCCACACCCTGCTTCAGGTACGACTCCTCGTGCATGTTGATACCGCGCAGAAAGACGGGTTCACCATTGAGCAGGATCTGCGAACCCCTGGTCTCAATAGTCCGGAAGCCTATGCGGTCGGAAATGCTGTTTCCTCCGGAGGTGATTTCAACCGTGTAGAGCCTGGGGTGCTCTGGCGACCAGGGGGATAGTTGTGCATTGAATGTAAGCCGGGCGAGCCCTGATTCATCGGTCCGGGCACTTGCCCGAACGCCGGCTTCGCGGATATTGAGTTCAATTCTTTGTCCCGCGGAATTCTTACCGTCAAGTTGTACCCAGGCCTTTACCGTGCCGGATTCAAGATCATCCAGATACACCTGGTATTGGCGAATAAAGGTCTCCGGGACGATTACCAGGTCGACATCACGGGTAATGCCGCTGTATTTGAAAAAATCAGAGGTCCTGGGCGAGGGCACCGTTGTGTCATCCAGTTTGGCATCAACGCGGATAACCAGAAAATTGTCGCCATCAAGGAGTGCATCCATTGCATCCACGTTGAATGCAACATAGCCACCCTTGTGCGTAGCCAGGGGTTTTCCGTTCAAATACACATTGGCGAAGTAGTTAACGCCGTCAAAATGCAGAAAGTAGCGTTTGCCCACTGCTTTTTCGATGCGGAAGTTACGTTGATACCAGACCACGCCGCGATAACGAAAAAGACGGTCATCCTGCGTATTCCAGTCACCGGGCACGTGCAGTTGGCGACGTTCATCGAAGCTGTGTTCGAAAAGCTCCATGCCGGTTTCTGGCTCGAGTTTCTTAAAATAGGCTCCGCCAAACCGGCCGGATTCACCCACCTCGTGCTCATCAACGATGATATTCCACTGGCCGTTGAGTGAAATTTTTTCCCGACCGCCAACGTTGCTTATCAACGGAGCAGGATCGCCGATGGTTTTGCTGCTGGATGCGAAAATATCGGCGATATCACGCTCTTTCCCGTTTTCCGGTTCCGGCGCTGCCGTCGCTATGCTGCAGATCATGATGGCCAGCATCAGCAGCAATCGTGCAGTATTGTTTTTTGTCATAACACATACCCGGTGAGACCCAGTATGGGAAAATGATGGGCCGAAAAAACTCTAGCATTTCTTGACACCGGTGTCACCTGCGATGCATAAAGGGCTATGGAATGTGCTGGGAACAACTGAGATAGTGAGTAAAAAACCAACCATAAACGATGTTGCCCGTCTTTCGGGTGTGTCGAAAAAAACCGTGTCCCGGGTCATCAATGATTCGCCGAACGTAAAAAGTGACACCCGCTCGAAAATACAGGCGGTTATTCAGCAACTGGACTATGCACCCGATCCCCAGGCCCGGGGGCTGGCATTTCGGCGCTCCTACCTGATTGGCCTGGTGTATGACAACCCGAACGCACTGTACATTTCGGATATCCAGGCGGGAATCCTGCATGCCTGTTACGGTACGGGCTATGAACTCATCATGCATCCCGGAGATTTTTGCAGTCACCGATTGATTGATCAGGTACAGCATTTTGTTCACCGCGCTCGCCTCGATGGCGTGATTCTGTTGTCGCCGATTTCCCAGTTGGATAAACTGGCTCACAGTCTCAGGCGCAATCACTGCCCCTATATCCGGATTTCGCCGAAGAAAATTGATGCGGTCGCGAATGTCGTGGTATCGAACGATCGCAAGGGTGCATTTCTGATGACGGAACACCTGATCGGGCTGGGTCATCGCGAGATCGGGTTTGTGCTGGGGCCCTCTTCAAACCTGTCTTCAGAGGAGAAATTCGAGGGCTTTCATGAAGCGATGAAACAGCACGGAATTCCCTTACGCAAGCGCCTGGTAATCGAAGGGGCCAACACCTTTGAGTCCGGTGTGGCTGCCGGAGAGCAGGCGCTCACCCGGGCGGTGCCACCCAGCGCAATTTTTGCCAGCAATGATGTGATGGCTCTGGGCGTGCTCAAGACCGCGCAGATGATGGGTATTGCCGTTCCGGAGTCATTGTCTATCGCCGGTTACGATGACAGCGCGCATGCGTCTCTGGTCTGGCCCGATCTGACCACGGTCAACCAGTCGGTAGGATTCATGGGTGAACTTGCGGCACACAAGTTGATGCTGCAACTCGCACCGGACCGGGACCGGGCTAAGTTGGTTGATGTATCAGTGGAACCAAAGCTGGTTATTCGTCATTCAACAGCCGCTGTCATGCACGTTTAGTGCATCGTGCCATGGGTGGAGGATTGCGAATGACACCGGTTACCGTTACAGTGGTGATCAGCTGCTAAATCTCCATAATGGACCGTAGGAATTGAGCTTGTGGGCGACAGACTGATTCACGAAGATCGACTTTTTCCCGCAGACTCCGGGACCAGGGCTGTCGCACGTGAACTCTACGAGCAGGTCAGATACCTGCCGATTGTCAGTCCGCACGGACACACCGATCCACGATGGTTTGCTGACAACGCCCCATTCGGCAATCCAACTGAATTGCTGCTTGCACCCGATCACTATCTTTATCGCATGCTGTTCAGCCAGGGGATTTCACTGGCTGAACTGGGCGTGGCGGACCGGCAGGGTGCGGTAAAAGCCGACCCCAGGACGGCATGGCAGGAGTTTGCGGCACACTTTTACCTGTTTCGAGGTACGCCCTCGGCGATGTGGCTGAACCACGTCTTCGCCGAGTTGTTTGGGATTGACCGGGTGCTGGATGCATCCAGTGCGGATTTCTACTACGACACCATTGATGAGGCGCTCAAACAGGAGGCTTTTCGGCCTCGCGCACTGTTCGATGCCTTCAATATCGAGGTCCTTGCGACAACTGAATCGCCACTCGACCCGTTGGAGCATCACCGCAGGATACGAAGCAGCAGTTGGCAGGGGCGCGTCATCACAAGCTACCGGCCCGACCCGGTGGTGGACCCCGAGTACCAGGACTTTGGCGCTTCTATCACCCTGTTGGGTGAGATTACGGGCGAAAACGTAGCCACATGGCAGGGCTATCTGAACGCTCATCGCAATCGCAGGGAGTATTTCAGGTCAATGGGAGCGACCGCTACGGATCATGGCCACCCAACGGCGCAAACGGCGAAGCTGTCACCGGCTGAATGTGAACAACTGTATGCGAAAGTCTGTCGCGGCGGGGTTCGTGCCGAGGATGCGGAGTTGTTTCGCGCACAGATGCTCACCGAGATGGCGCGGATGTCGGTGGACGATGGCATGGTCATGCAAATCCATGCCGGTGCGCATCGCAATCACAATGACTGGATTCTTGAGAACTATGGCCGTGATAAAGGTGCGGATATTCCACAGCGGGTCGATTTTGTTCATGGCCTCAAGCCATTGCTTGATGAACTGGGCAATGAGCCGGGGCTTTCCATCATCCTGTTCAACCTGGATGAGTCGACCTACGGTAGAGAGTTGGCGCCGCTGGCAGGCCATTATGCCTGCCTCAAGCTGGGTCCACCCTGGTGGTTCTTTGACAGCCCGGAGGGCATGCGCCGTTTTCGCGAACTGACCACAGAGACAGCGGGTTTTTATAACACCGTGGGTTTCAATGACGACACGCGGGCGTTTTTGTCCATTCCGGCACGGCACGATGTGGCCCGCCGGGTCGATTGCAGTTTTCTCGCTCGCCTGGTCGCCGAGCATCGCTTGAATTTAGATGAAGCACGCGAACTGGCAGCAGACCTGACTTACTTCCTGCCCAGAAACACCTATCGCCTGGACCAGCAAAGTGTTCCGGATGCGGCGCCTGTTTAGCTGTCTGTGCGGCATTGTACTGCTGTGGTTCAGTTCCGCAGCAGGCGCTGCACAATCGCTGGTATTGCGGGTTGCTGACACCCAACCGGGCGACTATCCCACGGTACAGGCGCTCATCTATATGGGAGACTTGCTCAATGAATGGACCGACGGTGAAATCCGGCTGAAGATTTATCCTGGCGGACAGTTGGGTGAAGAAAAAGACACGCTTGAACTGACGGTGTTTGGCGGCATCGACATCAACCGGGTCAATCTTGCCCCCCTTAACTCCATTGTGGCGGAGACCATCGTGCTGGCGATGCCGTTTCTGTTTCGCTCTGTCGAGCACATGAGGGCAACGGTGGACGGGCCGATTGGTGATGAAATTCTTGCAGCATTTGAGCCACACGGACTGATTGGTCTGGCCTATTACGATTCCGGTGCGCGTAGTTTTTACAACACGAAACGGCCGATTCGCACGCCGGCAGACCTGGTCGGAATGAAAATCCGGGTACAGAATTCCGACCTGTTTGTTGAGATGGTGAAGGCGCTGGGCGGTAATCCAACGCCGATGGGGTTCGGTCAGGTCTATGAATCTCTCGTGCTGGGCACCATCGACGGCAGTGAGAATAACTGGCCATCGTATGAATCAACGCGCCATTTTGAGGCCGCGCCGTTTTATACGCTGACGCAGCACACCATGACACCGGAAGTGCTGGTTATGTCCCGCCACCGCTGGGATCGCCTGACGGCAGAGCAACAGGTACTGGTTCGCCGCGCGGCAAAAGCATCGGTGGCCCACATGCGGGTATTGTGGGAACAGCGGGTGGCGCGATCACGACAGGTCGTGCTGGCCGCTGGCGTGGACGTGATCGAAGATGTTGACAAGGAACCGTTCATGAAGGCCGTTGCTCCGCTCTATGAGCAGTTTTTAACCGAGCCGAAGCTGCAAGATCTGGTCAAGCGAATCCGGGCGGTCAGGGAATGAACTATCGCCGGCAAATTCTGGCACTTTCTCATGCTGTGGAGGTGATCGGCAATGTACTCATGGCCATCGCGGCTGCCGGCCTGGTTCTGATGACGCTGATTATCGGCTGGCAGGTGTTTGGACGTTATGTACTCAATGAAAGCCCCGCCTGGTCGGAGTCGCTGGCGCTTATCCTGATGTTGTATTACGTGTTGCTGGCGGCCGCCGTCGGCGTTCGCCAGGGCTTCCACCTGGGCATGCGTGTTGTGGCTAACAATTTACCCGGCAGTTTGCGTAAGGGAGTGGCTGTTATTGCCTTGCTTTTCGTCGCAGCCTTTGGCGCCATGATGTTGGTCAACGGCATGCGCCTGGTCGAGTACACGGCGACTCACCTGGTCCCCACGCTGGGTATCTCACGTTCTGTCGCCTACTGGCCATTCGCGGTCGCCGGCTTTTTGATGGTCCTGTTCGCCCTCGAGAGAATCGCTGCCTCTTTGCTCAATGAAGGGGATGATGGCTGATGGAGCTTGTTATTCTGTTTGGCGTGTTCATCGTTCTGCTGCTGATGGGCGTGCCGGTGGCCTTCTGTCTCGGACTGTCTTCAATCGCCACACTTATGTACCTCGATATTCCCACGATCGTGGCCTTCCAGCGCATGGCTGCCGGAATGAATATCTTCGCGCTGATGGCCATCCCCTTTTTCATTTATGCCGGTGAATTGATGAACCAGTCGGGTATAGCAGACCGTTTGATTCAATTCGCTCATGCCTTACTGGGCCGGGTACGGGGTGGGCTCGGTCAGGTGGATGTGGTGTCCAGTATGATGTTCGGCGCCATATCAGGCTCAGCCGTGGCCAGTGCGTCTGCAATGGGTTCAGCGCTTATTCCAACCATGAAAAATGAAGGCTACGATGTAGATTATGCGGTTAACGTCACCGTTACCGCATCGACAACCGGGCTGTTGATCCCGCCTTCGCACAATATGATTATCTATTCGGTGGCAGCGGGTGGCAGTGTTTCGGTTGCCGCACTGTTCCTTGCCGGCATCATTCCGGGGCTGTTGCTGGGAGCAGGATTAATGGTTGCTGCGTACTGGGTTGCAGTGCGCCGTGCTTATCCGGCTGGTCACTTTCCGGGTTGGCGGCAGGTGTTGATCTATTTTTTCGCCGCTCTTCCCGGCTTGATCTCTGCACTGATCATTGTCGGGGGAATACTGTCCGGCGTATTTACTGCGACAGAGTCTTCAGCGATTGCCGTCATTTACACCTGGCTGGTGGCTACCTTCGTCTATCGCAGTCTCGGTTGGAAGGGCTTTGTTACGGCCAGTATCAATGCGGTGAAGACCACTTCGCTGGTGTTGTTGATCATCGGCGCAGCCGCTGCCTTCGGCTGGGTCCTGGCGCTTACCGAGGTGCCGTTGCGCCTGTCCGAATTGCTGTTGTCGATTTCGGACAACCCGATCATCATTCTGTTGATTATCAACCTGATCCTGTTGATGCTGGGGACCTTCATGGATATGTCGCCGCTGATCGTTATCACCACGCCGATATTTTTACCGGTCGTTGTGGACCTGGGTATGGATCCGGTCCAGTTCGGCATTATGTTGATTCTGAACCTGGGCCTGGGCCTGGTGACGCCCCCTGTGGGAACGGCGCTGTTTGTTGGGTGTAGTGTGGGCGGTATTCGCATCGAAGATACGATTCGTTCGATTTTACCGTTCTATGTTCCGTTTTTGCTGGTCCTGCTGGCAGTGACGTTTATTCCTTCCCTGTCGCTGTTTCTGACGAGTTTGCTGTAGTGAAAGAAATCGGTACACAAAAAGTCATCCGGGTGCACAGCACCGACAATGTCGCGGTTGCTTTACAGGAGGTTGCCGCAGGTGAGCAGTTGATGTTGCCCGATCAAACGGTGATTGCTGTCGATGCCATTCCGTTCGGTCACAAAATAGCCCTTTGCCAGCTAGACTCCGGTACAGACGTGCGTAAGTTTGGCGCACCGTTTGGCGTGACGACCTGCACCATTGCCCGTGGTGCTCATGTGCACACGCACAATGTGTCTACCTCGCTGTCAGCCATCGATTCCTACACCTACGAACCGCATCTCCAGGCCAAGGAATTAGCGGACGAACCGGCTACTGCACTGACCTTTCAGGGCTACCGCCGTAGCGATGGCCGGGTTGCCACCCGCAATGAAATCTGGATCGTGAGTACGGTGGGCTGCGTCAGCCGGACTGCAGATCGGATAGCCGCTGCAGCAGCAGAGCAATTTGCCGGAAAAGTCGATGGTATTTATTCGATCAAGCATCCGTATGGCTGTTCCCAGTTGGGTGATGACCTTGAATACACACAAACAATTCTGGCCGGCCTGATTGACCACCCCAACGCCGGTGGTGTACTGGTGCTCGGTCTCGGCTGCGAGACCAATCAATTGGCATCTTTACTGACGCAGGTGTCGGGTAAAGAGACAAAACGAATCCGCTATTTCAATGCCCAGGCGGTCGATGACGAACTGGCCGCCGGTGTAGAAGCCATCGCAGAACTGGTGCAACTGGCAAAGCAGGATCGGCGTGTTGAATGTCCGCTCAGTGAGCTGACGATTGGCCTGAAATGCGGCGGCTCGGATGGTTTTAGCGGACTCTCGGCGAATCCGTTGCTTGGAAAAGTCTGGGACAAAGTGACCCGGGCGCATGGCCGGGCCATCCTCACTGAAATACCGGAGATGTTCGGCGCCGAGCGGCAATTGATGAATCGCTGTGTTGATCAACGGGTTTTTGGGCGTTTGGTGAACGTGGTCAACGACTTTAAACAATACCTGATTGATCACGGCCAGACAGTTTATGAAAATCCCTCACCGGGCAATAGTGCCGGTGGTATTACCACGCTGGAAGAGAAATCGCTGGGGGCCACACAAAAAGCCGGTGCTTCATTGGTTTCTGATGTATTGCGCTACGGGGAGGCCGTGCGAAAAACAGGTTTGTCGATTCTCGAAGCACCCGGTAATGATGGCGTATCGAGTACTGCGATGGTGGCGGGCGGCGCTACCGTGCTGTTGTTTACCACCGGGCGCGGTACACCGTTGGGATTTCCCGTTCCCACCATCAAGGTTTCATCGAACTCGGCCATCGCCGCCAAAAAACCGCACTGGATTGATTTCAATGCCGGCGAATTACTGCAGGGTGCGGACCTGGACAAACTGGCAGATGAGTTACTGGCAAAAGTTTTAAAAGTGGCCTCTGGAGAGTGGGTCTGCAATGAAATCAGCGGAGAGCGCGAGATCGCCATCTGGAAGCGGGGTGTCACGCTTTAATGAGTCAAACAAGGGATCATTCAACACCCCTGAGCCAGGGTGCCGAAGACCGCCCGGTACTGTCTGAGCAATCCATCGCTGGAATTGCCGGTGGCGTGGCTGTCCCTTCGTATGATCGGGCGCAATGCCTCACGGGTATCGTACATCTGGGGCCCGGTGCATTTCACCGCGCACACCAGGCCGTATTTGTTGATGACGTGCTCGCCCGGGGCGATAAGCGGTGGGCGATTTGCGGTGTATCACTGCACAGCAGTGAAGTGCGTGATGCGCTGGCCCCGCAGGACAATCTGTATACATTGGCCATTCTCGATGACAGCGTTCGATTCCGGGTCATCGGGTCGATCCGGGAATTGCTGCTTGCCACCGAGCAGTCAGCCACGGTAATTCGGCGACTTGCATCGCCTGCAAGCAAGATCGTGACGCTGACCATTACCGAAAAAGGCTATTGTCTGACACCGTCCGGCAATCTGAATGAAGATCATCCCGATATCAGGCATGACCTGCTGGATCCGCGGGCACCGGTGTCGGCCATCGGCTTTCTGGTTGAAGGGCTGCGCCAAAGGCGGGTGGGCGGTATTGTTTCGTTTACCGCGCTGAGTTGTGACAACCTGACGGACAATGGCAAGCGACTGGCGTGTGCCGTGGTTCAATATGCCGATTTGTTGGATCCGGGGCTTGCTCGCTGGATTGAAAATGAAACCCGCTTTCCCAACTCCATGGGCGACAGTATTACGCCGGCCACCGATGATTTACTGCGCTCCCGGGTTGAACAGGCAAGTGGTTTGACCGATGCCTGGCCCATCCAGAGGGAGGCATTTTCCCAGTGGGTAGTTGAAGACCGCTTTGTCTGCGGCAGACCTTCATGGGAAGACGCCGGTGTCACTATGACCGGCGATGTTGGGCCCTTTGAGCAGGCCAAGCTGCGTTTGCTCAATGGACCTCACTCAACCATGGCCTACCTGGGGACGCTTTGTGGCTATCAAACCGTTGCCGAGGTGGCAGGCGATGCCGATTTCATGGCGCACCTGAAAAACATGATGCGGGAAGAAATCAAACCAGGCCTGGGTAAAATGCCGTTGAATCTCGATCAATACATCGATTCAGTCCTGTCGCGATTCGGAAATTCAACGATCAGCCACCAGTTGTCGCAGATCGCCTGGGATGGCTCACAAAAACTGCCATTCCGCATCCTGGGTACGGTGCAAGATAATTTGTCACAGGGCCAGGGCATTGAGCGCCTGTGTTTAACCATCGCTGCCTGGTTTCATTTTATCCGCTGGCGCGTGCATGACGGGCATGAGATTGTTGATCCGCTGGCACCCGCCCTGGAGCAAATCGGGTCTTTATGTACCGGCAATACTCAAACAGACATTGCTCATTTCGGTGAACTGGATGGAGTTTTCGACCCGGCACTCTACCGGGAACCCCATTTTCACAGCTTACTGTGTCGATCCTACGAGATGATTGAAACGCTGGGGGCACGAGGGGCAATTACGCAGATGTTGAGCGAGGCGTGATGCTTTACACAAGGAGTCACAATGACTGAGATCGCATCGGATTGTAGTCATAAATACAGATTTATGAGCGGCATCGTCCTGTTGTTGCTTACCGTGGCTTGTCAGCAAGCGATTACGCGTACAGGCGGCAGTGAAGTTGCTGCGAGTACCGACAAGAAGCCCAATATTATCTTCATTCTTGCCGATGATCTCGGTTTTGGTCATCTGGGGAGTTACGGCCAAACGGTTCTGCAAACACCTGAATTGGACAAACTGGCAGAGGATGGATTGCGCTTTACCCAGGCTTATGCCGGATCGACCGTATGTGCGCCTTCGCGCAGTGTCCTGATGACCGGAATGCACACCGGTCACACGACGGTGCGTGCAAATTTTGCTGCGGACGGAACGCGCATCCCGCTTAAAGACAGTGATGTCACCCTGGCTGAGGTACTCAAAGGCGCGGGTTATGTCACCGGCATGGTGGGTAAGTGGGGGCTGGGTGAGCCCGGTACTTCAGGTCTGCCGAATCAACAGGGATTTGACTACTGGTTCGGCTTCCTGAATCAGCATCAGGCACATTCTTACTATCCATCTTACCTGTGGCGTGACGACAGGATTGTCTATTTCAATAAAAATGAGAACGGGCAGCGCAATACCTATATTCACGATGTGTTTGTCGATGAAGCACTCGGCTTTATCCGGCGGAACCGGGACAAGCCTTTTTTTCTCTATTTTCCATTGACTCTTCCACACACTGAACTTGCTGCTCCCGAAGCGATGGTTGAGCCCTACCGCAGGCGCTTCGAAGAAGTGCCGCTGGAAGGAATCCGTGGTCGCCCGCCCGTCCGCGAGCCCAAAGCCGTGTATGCCGGAATGATCGCCACCATGGATCGTGATGTCGGCAGGATTCGCGCCTTGTTGAAAGAACTCGATATTGAGGACAACACGCTACTTGTATTTACCTCGGATAACGGTCCCGCCACGGAAGAGGGGGCGGACGCCAGGTCATTTGCCGGCAGTGGGATACTGCGTGGCATCAAGCGTGATCTTTACGAGGGGGGTATCCGCGTGCCGTTTATTGCGTCCTGGCCCGCTTATATCGAGCCGGGTCAGGTGGATCGCAGCAGCCAGATTACATTCTGGGATGTGTTGCCCACTTTTGCTGAATTGGCCGCAGTGGCGCCACCGGATGGAATTGATGGCAGGTCATTCCTGTCCACGCTGTTTGGGAAACCCCCTTCGACAGAGCCGCGTTTCCTGTACTGGGAATTTCTGCACGAAGCAGAAGGGCGCCTGGTGCAGGCGGTAAGGTATGGTGACTGGAAGGCTGTCAGGCAAGCGCCGGACCAGCCCCTGGAACTCTATGACCTGTCGAGTGACCCGGCAGAATCGACTGACATTGCTGCTGAACATCCAGTCCTTATCGCCAAAATCAAAGACTACCTGGCGACCGCAAGACACGAAATTCCCTGAACCGCCCAAGCGTAATTATAGGCATTTTGCGCGATACATTTTGCTGGGGAAAGCTGATAGTTTGAATACTGGAAGAGCCGGGGAGCTCTTTAATTTGGTGAGAATGTGTTGCCGCATTCTTTGGTTTCCGATGGATTTAATGAAAAAATTTAGGCGAATTATCATGAAAAGAAATTTCCAAAGATTTAGAGGGTCTTTTGATCGATCGCGTACTCAACGGAAAGGGCCTGGGATAGTAAAGCTCTTTTCAGCAGTAATTATTTCTGCGATTTTTGCCAACACGGCCCTGGCAGAGGTCATTCTTGAGGAAGTAATTGTTACCGCTCAGAAACGCACGGAAAATCTGCAGGATGTACCGGTCGCAGTCACCGCTATTACCGCAGATATGATTGAGAACAACCGGATTGTTTCCATTGAGGACATATCAAATATCTCGACTTCGGTGAATTGGCAGCGGGGTCTCACATCCTCGAACAGCACAGTGTCCATTCGTGGCATGGGCACCATCAATTTCGGAACAGGCGTTGAGTCCAGTGTCGGTATTGTTCAGGACGGAGTGGTTCTCAGTAAGCAGAATGAGGCATTCGGAGATCTGTTCAACCTTGACCGGATTGAAGTGCTCCGTGGCCCGCAGGGAACGCTGTTTGGCAAGAATACGTCAGCCGGTGTCATACATCTCATTACCAAGGCCCCAACAGAGGAGTTTGAAGGTAAAGCCGATCTGTTCTACGGCTCTTTCGATGAAGTTGTTGCGCGTGGCACCATGTCGGGAGCCTTGTCGGAGTCCGGCAATGTCCAGGGACGGGTTACTGCATATTACCGGACCGTTGATGGCAACGTAAATAATCTATTTGACGGCTCAAAACTGAATGGGATTGATAAAAGTTATGGTATTCGTGCCAAACTTTATTTCGAAGCCAGTGACAATCTGAACTTCATGATTATTGGTGATTATTCAAAACTCGAGTCAGACTGCTGCGCAGAGCCATACCGTACCCTTCCGCCCGGCACCAATATATTTGGTATTCCTGATCCTGCGTTTAACGTCAATGCGGCGGTAGTGGGTGCAGAAATCAGTGAGTCGAGCCTTGATACGTCTATTGATGCCCCGGCATTCGGAAACTATGAAGGCAGTGGCGTGTCTCTTCAAATCAACTATGATTTTGCCAGTGATATAAGGTTGACTTCAATCACCTCGGTTCGCCAATGGGAAGAACAAAACAACAACGACATTGACTGGAGTCCGATTTCAGTTTTCCAGATCAATGGCGGAAACAAGGAGCAGGATACCTTTACTCAGGAAATACGCCTGAATTCAACTTCAGATAGCCCGTGGCAGTATGTCGCAGGCTTTTTCTACTATGACAATAAGGCGGTTAATGACTTCAACAGAACGTTCTTTGAAGTACTCAAGCATGATTTTAATACGACGAACAATACACTCAATTATGCTTTCTTCGGCAATTTGCAATATTCTTTGGATACCGGCACAACCCTGGCGATAGGCGGGCGTTGGCAGCGCGAGGAAATAGACTATAAAGCAAATGCACAAAGAACAGGTTTCAATACGGAAGATTTCCCGGACCTGCCAACGTCGTTCAAAGACAGTGACTCGACCTTCAAGGTTTCAATTCAGCAGAGTTTTGGCGAGAGCAGCATGGTATACGGCTCCTTTTCTCAGGGCTATAAAGGACAGGCTCTTGACCTTGGCTCCGGCTTGAAGCTCTCAACGGCATTACTTTTTCCCATCGCGCCTGAAACCGTTGATTCCTGGGAAATCGGTTTGAAGTCGGAGTTTCTCGATCACCGCCTGAGGCTGAATATTGTGGGCTTCTATTCAGAGTTTAAGAATTTTCAGACCCAGGCATTTGACAGCGAGGCGCTTACTTTCCGGATTATCAATGCGGGTGATGTGCGCTCGAAAGGTATTGAAATTGAAAGTCAGTTTGCCGCAACGGATTCAATTGTGTTGACCTTCAACGGAACCTTCCAGGATATAGATATTATCAACATGGTGGATGTAGGTTGCTACGCCGGTCAGACAGAAGCTCAGGGATGTCTGCCGATTCCCAACAGCAACCGGAAAGGTCAAAGTGGTGTCGGAGGAACGCTACCCAATGCACCCGACACCAAAATCTATCTTGCCGGTGACTGGACGGGTTTGATTGGCAACTTCGAAGGTCATGCAAATTTGAACTATACCTGGCAGAGCGAAGTGTTGTATGAACTCAACCAGAATCCGCTGGCTATTCAGGATAGTTTTGGCGTGCTCAACATGAGTTTCGGAATGCAGCCTGCACAAGGCGGGTTCGAAGCCACGCTTTATGTGAGTAATGTGCTGGATAAAAGCTATGTGTCGTCCATCCGGGCGCCGGGTGGACTTTGGGGCGGTTCGACCGGTACGGTGCACCAGATTCCCAGGGGGTCTGAGCGTACCTGGGGAATCAGAGTCGGATACACATTTTAGTTTTGATCCCATAGTGGCAGTAACGTAAAGAATGATTTACTGTGCATGATGATGAGGCCACTCCGTACGGAGTGGCCTTTTTTAGGCGCTGGAAATTACGCCATTTGCGCTATTGTTGCGACGAAAATTGCTGGTAGTTTGTTCATATCACAAGCAATCTTTCAGATTGTGCAGGAAACAAGTGAACCATCGGTATCATCAGGTAATGTCAATAATGCAAAGTACAAAAGAACTACTGGTGGCCTATCGAAGCATGCGGACCATACGTGAATTCGAAGAGCGTATGCATATTGAATTTGCTAAAGGCGGAGTGCCCGGATTTGTCCATTTGTATGCCGGCCAGGAAGCATCCGCGGTTGGAGTCTGTGCCAACCTGAGCGGTAAGGATGTACTGCTGAATACGCATCGGGCACATGGTCCGGCAATCGCCCGGGGTGCGGATATTTTCGCGGTAGCGAAGGAGATTTATTGTCGCGGCGAAGGATTGTGTAAAGGCAGGGGCGGTTCTGCGCACCTGCATGATGTCAAATCCGGGCTATGGGGAGCTAATAGTGGTGTCGGCAGCGGTGTGGCGCTGGGTTGCGGCGCTGCGCTGGCTGCACGGAATCTGAAAACAGGTGGTGTTGCAGTGGCTTTGGTTGGGGATGGCGCGGTGAACCAGGGTGTGGTTTCCGAAGCACTGAACCTTGCATCGATCTGGAAATTGCCACTCGTTATTGTCTTTGAAAATAACGGTTATGGAGAAGCGACTGCGGTAGATTATGCGGTAGCGGGAAAAGATTTATACAAAAGGGCGGCGGCGTTTGATATGCCGGGTGTCAAAGTTGACGGCCATGATTACTTCGCAGTCTACGATGAGGTCAGGCTTGCCGTAGAACGTGCGCGGGCCGGTCACGGGCCGAGCATCATCGAAGCAAAGCAAATCCGCTATTTTGGCCATTTTGAGGGCGATGCTCAGACTTACAGGCCAAAGAATGAAGTAGAGCAGTGCCGGCAGGGCAACGATTGCCTGAAACGATTCAGGCAGCACGTGCTGAATGAAAACAGGGTGGAGGAGTCAGACCTGAATTCCATAGATACAGAGGTTGCCGACTTAATCGATCGGGTTTACAAGGAAGCCAAAGCAGCACGTTTTCCCGGTGAAGATGAACTCATGCAGAGCATCTACGCCAGTGAATATCAGGGCTAATTCCAATGGCCGGTAAAACATACAGACAGGCAATTAATGAGGCAATTCTGCAGGAGATGCGCCGGGATTCCACAGTCATTCTCTTGGGTGAAGATGTTGCCGGAGGCACCGGCGCGGGTGGAGAAGGTGATGCCTGGGGCGGCCCAATGGGTGTTACTCGCGGACTCGTGAGTGAATTTGGCGTGGGACGTGTACTCGATACGCCGATCAGTGAGGCGGCCTATATGGGTGCCGCGATCGGCGCTGCAGCGAGTGGTTTGCGCCCGATAGCGGATCTTATGTTTATCGATTTTGCCGGTGTCTGTTTCGATCAAATTGTAAATCAGGCCGCAAAATACCGTTACATGTATGGTGGCCAGGATAAAATTCCATTGACCATTCGCACGATGATGGGTGCAGGCCTGGGCATTTCTTCACAGCACTCGCAAAGTCTTTATCCGATTTTTAGCTATTTTGCCGGGCTGAAGGTGGTTGTTCCATCCGGCCCTTACGATGCGAAGGGCTTGTTGATCTCTGCCATTCGTGATGATGACCCGGTCATTTTTTGTGAACACAAGGCACTGTATGAAATGGTTGAAGACGTGCCGGATGAGCCTTATACAATTCCCTTTGGTGAAGCCAATTTCATTCGGTCAGGTGGGGATGTAACCATCGTTGCCATGTCAAGCATGGTACATGTTGCAACGAAGGCTGCGACAGAATTGGCAAGGCAGGGGATTGAATGTGAAATCCTCGATCCGAGGACCAGTTCGCCGCTGGACACTGAGAGCATTCTGGAAAGTGTTGAAGAAACCGGACGCCTGGTAATCATTGATGAATCCGGTCCGCGCTTTGGGATGGCATCCGAAGTTGCAGCGGTGGTGGCAGAAGAAGGATTTGCCTTACTGAAAGCGCCAATCATAAAGGTGACCCCACCTTTTGTGCCCATTCCGGCCGCGCCTAATCTTGAACAATTGTATATTCCCGATGTGGCTCAGCTTATTGTGGCAGTTAACAAAGTAATGGAAAGCTAGGTGAGTATCGGTCAGCTTACACCGCTTACCATGCCGAAATGGGGCATGGCAATGACCTCGGGTACGGTTGTGGAATGGCTGGTAGAGGCTGGAGCCCGTGTCACCAGGGGCGATGAAATTCTGGAAATAGAAACCGATAAAACCATTGTTGCCATGGAAGCGCCTGGTGATGGGGAACTGTCCCGGCAAGTCGCCCAGCCTGGAGACGAACTACCTGTTGGAGCCTTACTGGGTGTTCTGACTGAGGGTGAAGCGGATGAAGTGGAAATCGATGCATTTGTAAACAAATTCCGCTCGCACTTTATCCCGCAGGAAGCCGGCGAGGAAGTTGACCTGGCGCCTTCCAGGGTCGAAATCCAGGGCATTTCCATCGCCTATCGCAAGTACCCGGCTGCTGAGAACGGCAGTGGATTACCCATTCTCTTTATTCACGGTTTCGGTGGTGATCAGAACGGCTGGATGTTCAATGCCCCGGAATTTGCTGAACAGCGCACAGCATATACTTTCGACCTTCCTGCACACGGGGAATCTTCGCGGCAGGTCGGCGCGGGAACACTGAGCAGCCTGGCAACACTGGTCGCAGATTTTATGGCTGCGCTGGTTATCCCCCGAGCGCATATCGTCGGGCATTCGCTCGGTGCAGCAATCGCGGTTGAGCTTGCAGTCCAGAACCCGCATCAGGCTGCATCCCTGGTATTGCTCAGCGGCGCCGGGGCAGGAACGGTAGTTGATAATAAATACGTTGAGGGCTTTATCGCGGCCCAGCGGCGCCCCCAGCTTAAACCCTACATTCATCAGCTTTTTGCTGATCCGACATTTGTTACCCGGGAGATGATCGAGAACGTGCTGAAAGCCAAGCGAATTGAAGGCACCGGGGCCTGCCTGGATAAGATCGCAGAGGCCTCCATTTACAGCGTGGAGGACGCCGTGCCGGAGGATAAATTGTCACAACTGGAAATGCCTGCGCTGGTGATATGGGGTGGGCAGGATCAGGTTGCTCCGCTGGGGCAAACGGCGAAGTTACCGGCAAATACAGACCTTCATGTTTTTGAGCAGGCTGGCCATATGGTGCACATTGAGGCGGCGAGTGAACTCAATGCAATGATCAGGAAATTTATCGAGAACTACTAAGAAACTGCCAGAAACACCAGGCGGATGCAAAATATGATATGAAGCGTTTTATTAATTTGAAAGGTGATATTGTTACCGAGGCGCTGGATGGTTTTTTGGCCACCACGCCCGATTCATCACTGGCACGGCTCGATTCCTATCCCCACACAAAAGTGGTTCTCAGAACCGACTGGGACAAATCCCGAGTGGCGATGATCTCCGGTGGTGGTTCTGGTCACGAACCGGCTCATAGCGGTTTTGTCGGTGAGGGAATGTTAACGGCTGCTGTTTGCGGCGAAATCTTTGCTTCTCCCAGTGTTAATGCCGTTCTCTCGGCCATTGTTGCGGTTACCGGCGAAGCAGGCTGTCTTCTCATTGTGAAGAATTATACCGGTGACCGGTTGAATTTCGGGCTTGCAGCAGAGCGGGCTAAAGCGCTGGGCTACAAAGTGGAAATGGCAATCGTTGCAGACGATATTGCCATTCCGGGCGCAAACCAGGCGCGTGGTGTGGCGGGGACGCTTTTTGTTCACAAGATTGCCGGTTTTATGGCAGCGCAAGGCGCTCCATTGCAACAGGTATCACAGGCGGCGAGAGATCTGGCCGGGCGCATTTACTCCATCGGATTATCCCTTGATACCTGCACCGTGCCGGGAAATACCCCGGAACAATACCTGGAAGCCACGGAGGTGGAACTGGGTCTGGGCATACACGGCGAGCCGGGTGTTTCCAGAATTGCATTCGCTGCCGCAGCACACTTGATGGAAGTGGCTTGCAGTAAAGTTGAACAAGCCATTGGCCAAAGTGACCGGCGTTATGCCTTGATCCTCAATAACCTCGGCTCGGTGCCACCGATTGAAATGCAGATTCTGGCTTATTCATTGCTGGAAACGTCGCTGGCTGAGAGAGTGGATGTGATCATTGGTCCGGCACAGTTGATGACTTCTCTGGACATGAATGGATTTTCGATTTCATTGCTGGCGCTGGAGCCTCAGGATAAAGAGGCGCTCTTTTCACCGGTAGCAGTTGCCGCCTGGCCGGGGGTGCGGCAGCGGGGCGATACGGTGAGCCTGGTTCCTGCTGTATTACTTGAGAGGCCGGAATTTGATCCATCCAGTGATGCCGGTACCGAGGAAGTCATTCACGCAGCCTGCACCGCTCTGATCACATCACTCGATGATTTGAATCAACTCGATTCACGCATCGGGGATGGCGATACCGGAACCACTTTTGCCAATGCAGCGCGCTGCGTGGTGGATGAAATGGATCAGCTGCCCTGTGGCGATGGCGTGAGGCTGTGTCATGCACTCAGTGATTTGCTTGCCCGGCACATGGGTGGATCAAGTGGCGCACTGATGGCGATTTTTTTCGCTGCAACGGGGGAGGCATATGAGCGTACCAGATACTGGCCTTCTGCATTGATGGAAGGCGCTGAACGGATGATGTTCTATGGTGGAGCGAAGCCGGGAGACCGGACCATGCTGGACTCACTGTTGCCGGCAATTGATGCTCTGCAGGCTGGTCGGTCCATGGATGATGCAGCAAAAGCAGCCCGAAACGGGGCCGATGCAACGGCAAAAATGACCAAAGCGGGGGCAGGTCGCGCCTCCTATGTCCCTTCTGATAGTCTTAATGGAGTTGTAGATCCCGGCTCGGAAGCCATTGCCCGTGTTTTCGAAAAGGTGGCGCAACGTCTCTGAACCAACGGGCCGGAACCAAAGGTGATTATGAGAACCATCGAACAGGAACTTGAATCCGTACCGCTGGTACCGCTTATCCAGTCCAATGATCCTGACATTGCAATAGAAACCGCCAAAGCCCTGGTGGCCGGTGGGCTTTTTGCCATCGAACTTGTGTTGCGCACGCCCCAGGCTCTGAATTGCCTTTCAGCAATTGTGCAGGCAGTCCCGGAGGCCATAGTCGGCGCCGGTACGGTTTTGAATACGCGGCAGGCTGAAGCGGCCATTATGGCCGGGGCTGAGTTTATTGTCTGTCCCGGTCTCCACAAGCCCGTTATTGATGTGGTTAAAGTCCACGGCCTGCCGATTTGCCCCGGTGTCGTGACAGCCACGGAGATGCAACAGGCCTGGAACATGGGACTGCGCATCCTCAAATTTTTCCCGGCGGATCTGGCTGGGGGCACCGCTATGATCAAGTCGCTGGCTGCCGTCTTCGGTGATGTAAGATTCATCCCTACCGGTGGCATTTCAGCAGACAACCTTGCCGAATACCTGTCTGTGCCTGCTGTACTCGCCTGCGGTGGTAGCTGGCTGACACCAAAAACGGCGTTGGCAAGTGGTGATTTTGAGGTCGTTACAGAATTAGCGGCGGCGGCAGTGGCTATCGCTGCCGCCACCCGAGGGTAGGCGATATGGCCGAGTACATTTCATTTGGTGAGATCATGCTGCGGCTGAAATCTCCCGGACACGAGCGCTTTTTTCAGTCACCGGCATTTGAAGCGACGTTTGGTGGTGGGGAAGCCAATGTGGCTCTGTCGCTGGCGAACTTTGGCCTGGATTCAGCTTTTGTGTCCGCCGTGCCGGACAACGACATCGGTGAAGCCGCCATTCGCGAGCTACGCCGCTTTGCTGTGGATACCCGCATGATTCGCCGCTGCGGCAATCGCCTGGGGATTTATTTCCTGGAAACCGGCGCTAACCAGCGTCCTTCAAAAGTTGTGTACGACCGTACGCAGTCTTCGATAGCAGAATCGAAAGTGGGTGATTTCGACTGGACCAGGATTTTTTCAGGAGCAAAGTGGTTTCATATCACGGGTATCACTCCGGCGCTCAGCCGGTCGGCGGCAGACTTGAGTCTCGAAGCGGTAAAGGTGGCCAAAAGCCAGGGCCTGACCGTATCGTGTGATTTCAACTACCGCAAAAAGCTGTGGAATTACGGCAAAACGGCTCCTGAGGTTATGGCAGAACTGGTCAGTTACGTTGATGTTGGTATCGCCAATGAAGAAGATTGTCAGAAAGCTCTTGGCATTGTGGTGGATGTTGATGTCTCTGACGGCTCACTGGACCGTGTAAAATATGAGGCATTGAGCAAAAAAATGATGGATCTCTATCCTGATTTGTCCGTCATGGCGATCACCTTACGCGAGTCTGAAAGCGCGGATCGTAACGGTTGGTCAGCCTGTTTGCGTGACCGCGATGGATTCAGAACGTCCCGTGCCTATCAAATTACAGATATTGTTGACCGGGTCGGGGGTGGTGACAGTTTTGCCTCCGCCTTGATCTATGGACTCAATATTTATCAGGACCGCCAGCAATCTCTTGAGTTTGCAGTTGCAGCCAGTTGCCTGAAGCATTCCATTTCCGGTGATTTCAACCTCGTTTCTATTGCAGAAGTCGAACGACTGTTGGCCGGCGATGGCTCCGGCCGGGTTCGTCGTTAAGGTCAAACTCTGTCTGTCGGCCTGCCAGAAAGCAGTGTTCATTGATTGAATCGAACCCTTTTTTAGGCTATATGTGCGTGCAGGCTTTACACATGCACCGAACTGGCACAACAGGGCGCTGGAAATAACAATGATGAAAATGAAACTCCACTGGCAGATCATCATTGGTCTGGTAACCGGCACTCTTTTCGGTATTTTTGCCGCCTGGAATCAGTGGAGTGGCTTTACTCAGGACTGGATTGCGCCCTTCGGCACCATTTTCGTCAACCTGCTCAAGCTGATTGCGGTTCCCCTGGTCTTCGCCTCGCTGGTGACCGGGATATCCTCGCTGGCTGACATCAGCCAGTTGTCGCGTATGGGTGGCAAGACTATTGGTATTTATCTCCTGACTACTGCGGTCGCGATTATCATTGGACTGGTCGTGGTCAATACGCTGGAACCAGGCAGCCTGATGCCACAGAAAGTGGGCATTGAACTGCAAAAAGCCTACCAGTCGAACCTCGATGAAAAAGCGGCCTCAGTTGAGATTGTCAAGGATCGGGGGCCGCTGCAACCCCTGGTTGATATCGTACCAACCAATATTATCGGCGCAGCATCCAGCAACCGCAGCATGCTGCAGGTGGTGTTTTTCTCTCTGCTTTTCGGCATCGGTTTGATGCTGGTCCAGAGTGAGGGCACCGCGACGGTTGCGCGCTTCATCTCCGGCATGAATGACGTGGTTATCAAGATCGTGGATCTGATCATGCTGGTTGCTCCCATCGGCGTATTCGCATTGATGGCCGGCACCATCACGGCCATTGCGGGAGATGACCTGGGCACCATCCTGGAATTGCTTAAGGCCCTGGGTTTTTATTCATTTGCCGTGGTTCTGGGCTTGTTGCTGCACGTGTTTCTGGTCTACGGTTTTATCATCCGATTTTTCACACCGCACACGTTTAAAAAGTTTTTTACCGCCATTGCACCGGCACAGTTGGTTGCGTTCTCCACCAGTTCCAGCGCGGCGACCTTGCCGGTTTCCTTTGATTGTGTCGAAGAAAATCTCGGAGTGAGGAATGAAGTAGCTTCGTTCGTGCTGCCCATCGGGGCGACCATCAACCTGGACGGCACGGCGCTTTACCAGGGTGTGGCGGCCGTGTTCATTGCCCAGGTGCTGGGTATTCCGTTGGATTTTACCGTCCAACTGACCATCGTGTTGACGGCTTTGCTCGCTTCAATCGGGGCGGCGCCGGTGCCGGGTGCGGGCTTGATCATGCTGGTCATCGTGCTGGAGGCCATCGGCGTGCCCAGTGCGGGTGTGGCCCTGATCCTTGGTGTGGACCGCATTTTGGACATGGTACGCACAGCTACCAATGTGACCGGTGACTGCGCCGTTACCGCATTAATTGACGCTTCTGAGAAAAGAGCAGAAGAAAGAGCTTGAAGGAAAGTCCATGCCAAATGTGTTTTACAGGGATCCGGGAAATAAATACCCGGTAGCCGTTCGCGGAGAAGGCGTTTACGTTTACGATGCCGATGGGAAACAATACCTCGATGGCAGCGGTGGTGCAGCCATCACCTGCCTGGGTTACCGCCATCCTGAAGTTACCCGGGCAATCATTGAACAGGTGGGCAAACTGGCCTTTGCACACACCACCGCCTTCACCAATGAACCACAGGAAAAGCTGGCGGCAAAACTGGCGGAGCGTTTTGCCGCGTCGGATGTGGGTGAACCGGGCGCGCGGGTCTATTTTGTTTCCGGTGGTTCCGAGGCCAATGAAACAGCCCTGAAACTGGTGCGCCAATACTGGGTGGCGCGTGGGCGTGACAGCAAGCACATCATGGTCAGCCGACAGCAGAGCTATCATGGCAATACCCTGGGCGCACTGTCCCTGGCCGGTAATCCCGGGCGCAGCAAAATGTATGCGCCGCTGTTACAGCAATGGCCCAAAATCGACTCCTGTTATGCCTATCGGCACCAGCAGGCGGATGAGAGTGACGAAGCCTATGGCATGCGCAGCGCAGCCTCGCTGGAAGCTGCCATGGACGAACACGGGGCTGAGAATATAGCGGCCTTTTTCGCCGAACCGGTGGTTGGTGCGACCATGGGGGCCGTACCGGCAGTCGGGCCCTATTTTCGTAAGATTCGTGAAATCTGTGATCGTCATGAGATTCTGCTCGTACTGGATGAAGTCATGGCCGGATGTGGGCGCACCGGCACCTGGTTTGCCTTCGAACAGGAAGGCATACTGCCGGACATTGTCACCATGGCCAAAGGTCTGGGAGGTGGTTACCAGCCGATTGGAGCAACAATCGCCCGCGGGTTCATTCACGATGGCATTGTCGAAGGGTTTGGATCTTTTGCTCATGGTCATACCTATGTGGGCCATGCCACGGCGACCGCTGCTGGTGTGGCGGTTGAACAGGTGATTGCAAGGGACAATCTGCTGGCGAATGTTATGGCGACCGGCAGGGTCCTGCGGGACGCACTGAACGAAGCCTTCCGTGATCACCCGCATGTCGGGGATATCCGCGGCCGTGGCTTGTTGCTGGGCATTGAGTTGGTCCGGGACTGCGAAACCCGGGCCCCCATTCATGCCGAACTCGGTTTACCGGAAACCATCCGGCGAACCGCCATGAACCATGGCTTGATCTGCTATCCCGGAGGCGGTACCGCTGACGGGCGCGAAGGTGCACATGTGTTGCTGGCGCCACCGTTTATCTATCAGCACAGTCACGTGGAAGAATTGGTCACCAAGCTACAGCGTACCTTCAACGACGTAACTTTTCTGTAGGAGCCTGCTTGCGGGCGATGGGTGATAAAGAGCACGAAGCTGTCGCGCCCAGGGGGGGCTTATAATTGTTCCCGAACCCTCCCGGCCCCATGTAGTGATCAACCCGCTATTCAACAAACTTTACCAGCAGAGAAAAGCAACATGAAAATCCCTTCTATTGTGTCGGTTGGCCTGTTCGCCGGGTTAACGATTCTTATCGCTGCCAGTCCGGCAGTAGCCGAGACCGCAGCGGCTCCTGTGGAGCCCCTGGAATTACGCAAAATTATGTGGAATCTCAGCAAAGAAATGCAGCTTGCGGTTGACGGCATTGTCACTGAAAACTGGCGACAGGTTGAACAGGCGGCGATGCGAATTGCAGATCACCCCGGGCCGCCACCGGCAGAAAAAGCGCGAATCATGGCTTTTATGGGTAGCGATATGGGTCAGTTTAAAGCGCACGATGACAAAACCCACAACAGCGCTCGGGAACTGGCGGAAGTGGCGGCGAAAGAGGATGCAGATGGCGTCATCTCAAGCTTCTCCACCTTGCAGGAAACCTGTCTGGCCTGTCATCAGAGTTTTCGTAAGCCAATTCAGCAGCACTTTTACGGGCAGCAATAAACCGTTTCAAGCGGACGGCCTGGCTGCTGTTTACCACAACAATATCCGTGTTTTATGGGACTTTCCGAGACCCTGGTTCGTGTCGCGCAGTTCGGGCAGTCGAGGAGCGAGTATTAATATATGCTTTGTAATGTATTAAAAAAACGTAAAATAAGCGTTGCGTTTATTGCCTGAGTTAGCGCATAGTAATAAGGGGACTATAAATACTACAGTTACAGGAGAGACCTAAATGAAGCTTTCAACAAGATTGTTGACGGGCAGTTTTATATTATTTATCAGTGTGTTCCTTTCAATGCCAACGTTTGCAGACGATGCAGATGTTGACAGTGACGATCAGGATTCCACCGATCAGAGCAAAGATGCTTACGATGACAGCATGCTCGAAGAAGTCATTACCACCGGCACACGCAGCAAGAGACCGCGTTCTGCAGCAGACTCAACCGTACCGGTTGATGTTATCTCAGGCGATGACTTTACCGCTTATGGCGGTGCAGCCGATCTGACGGACAACCTGAAAAATATGGTTCCGTCGTATACGGCGACTCCGGCAACGGGTGACGGCAGTGCTTTCGTGCGACCCACGTCTTTGCGCGGTACGGCGCCGGATCAGGTTTTGATTCTGGTTGACGGCAAGCGCCGCCATCGTTCCGCCCTGGTGCAGTTCTTTGCTCCGGCTGCCGGTAACGGTGCGCACGGTGTCGATATCGGAATGATTCCGGGTATCGCCGTCAAGCAGGTAGAAGTGCTGCGCGATGGTGCAGCAGCACAGTATGGTTCTGACGCGATCGCCGGTGTCATTAATTTCATCATGAAAGACGCACCTGAAGGTGGCGAAGTTCAGCTTACATACGGCGAATATTATGAAGGTGAGCAGAGTCTGAAGTTTGCAGCAAACGCTGGATTCGGGCTGGGTGACAACGGATTTGTCAATGCAAGTGTGGAAGCCATTGATAACGACGCCCTGTCACGCGGCGTACAGCGCGTCAATGACGTTGCAAAATTATTGGCAGCGGGCGTAGACCCATCGCTGATCGGTGCAGATTCCCCCTTTGGTGATGCGCCACTTCTGCAGACCTGGGGCCGTCCCGAAAGCAGTGGAGTTCGTTTTTTCCTGAATTCCGGCTTTGACGTCAGCGATACGGCTCAAATCTATGCACGTTTCGGCTTGTCCGACACAGACGGTCGCTACCGCTTTTTCTATCGCAACCCCAACCACTCAAGTCTCACGCCGCTGCGTGCACAGGGCTTTACCGGTCTGCCGGCAGGATTCACTCCTTATCTTGATGGTGCCCAGACGGACACCAGTTTTGTGCTCGGCATGAATGGTGAGTATCAAAACGGCATGTCTTATGACTTCAGCTACGGTTTTGGTAAGAACGAACTGGATTATTTTCTCCATAACACGGTTAACCCGGATTTGGGCCTGGATGCAAACGGGCAAATCCCACAGATGGATTTCGATGTGGGTGGTTATGAGCAACAAGAGACTAACCTGAATGCCGATTTCTCTCTGCCCATTGGAAACAACGTAAACCTGGCCTGGGGCGCGGAATATCGTAAGGAAACCTATACGGTAGTTGCCGGCGAACCCAGCGCTTCAGTCGGTGCAGGTTCCAGCGGTTTCAAGGGTATCACTAAACAGGATTCCGGTAAGTTTTCGCGTGACAATATCGCCGTATATGTGGATGTCGAGCACGACATCAGTGATGCGTTCCTGTTGCAGTATGCAGCGCGCTACGAAAACTTCTCTGATTTCGGCAGCACCATCAACGGCAAAGTGGCTGCACGCTACAGAATCTCCGATGGCTTTGCATTCCGTGGTGCAGTTTCTACCGGATTCCACGCACCGACACCGGGTCAGGCCAATATACGCACAACCATTACCACCTTCGATGGCGTGACCGGTTTGCAGGTTGAAGAAGGCCTGGTGCCGTCGACTGATCCACGCGTAGCCGCTGTAGGCGGAACCGCGCTGACCGAAGAAACCTCACTCAACTTCAGCGCCGGCTTTACCGCTGACTTTGCCGGCAACACCCAACTGACGGTTGATGTTTACAAGATCGCGGTCGATGATCGTATTTACCGCACCGGTGATATTGCAGTTCCCGGCACTACCAACACCATATCGTTCTATACCAATGCACTGGATGTAGAGCATACCGGTGTTGATGTGGTATTGAATTCACATTTCGAGTTTGGTGGAAACGCTGGGACCTTGCTGACCTTCGCCTACAGCTACAACAAAATCGATGTAACCGGTCAGAAATTGATCAATGGCGTTAACCCGGTGAGTGATGGCCTGGTCGAAGACATTGAAAACAACTATCCGAATCACCGTTTCGTTGCGACCACCAACACCTATTTCGGTGACCAGTGGAATCTGCTGGTGCGTGCCAATTATTACGGCAGTCACTATGACGAGCGTGGCCGGATTGGCGCTGCAGTTAATCCCAGCGCCAAGATTGGCCAGACCATCTACTTTGATGTCGAGTTGGCCTTCCAGCCAACCGAGCACTGGCGGCTGGCCCTGGGTGGGGTCAACGTCTTCGATAGCTTTGTCGATACCATTGGTCCGCCGAATGCGAACCGTTTAAGTGTTGGCTTGCAGTACCCACGCCGCAGTGCCGCCAACTACGAAGGTGGCGCCTGGTATCTGAAAGGCTCTTATCTCTGGTAGGTTCCAGCCTTCAGGTCTTTATAAAAAAGCGCGATCGTTTGATCGCGTTTTTTTTTGCGTTGCAATCAGAACTTGAATCCTGCCGTTCCACCCCTATCTACTGCAGCAAGCAAACAAGCAGACAGCAGAGTGATATGACCAAGAAAAACACCCCGGAAACTCATGCGTTCCAGGCGGAGACTCGCCAGGTTCTGCAACTGATGATCCACTCACTGTATTCCAACAAGGAAATATTTCTCCGTGAACTGATTTCCAATGCCTCCGATGCCCTGGACCGTTTGCGCTTTGAAGCAATCCAGGACGATTCGATCTACGAGGGCGACAGTGAATTGCGCATCGAGATCGAAACAGACGAAGAAGCCGGCACGCTGACGGTGCGTGACAACGGTATCGGCATGAACCGGGAAGAAGTGATGGAAAATATCGGCACCATCGCGAAATCCGGTACCCGGGCATTTCTGGACCGCCTTTCAGGCGATCAAAAAGCAGATGCACAGATTATCGGCCAGTTTGGTGTTGGTTTTTACTCCGCCTTCATCGTAGCCGACAAAGTGACTCTCTCCAGCCGCAAGGCCGGCGATGCAGCCGAAGAGGGCGTGCGCTGGGAATCAGATGGTGGCGGTGAGTTCACCATTGAAGCATCAGATCGCGAGACCCACGGCACCGAGGTCACCCTGCACCTGAAAGAGGCGGAAAAAGAGTTCCTCAGCAAGTGGACCGTTCGATCACTGGTCAGCCGTTATTCCGATCACATTGGTTTCCCGATTCGTATGCAGGCGGAAGCTGAAGAGGGTGAAGCCGAATGGGAAGACGTTAACAAGGCTTCGGCCCTGTGGACCTTGCCCAAGTCAGACATCAGCGATGAGGAATACCAGTCCTTTTACAAATACCTGACGCATGACATGGATGACGCCCTGTGCTGGGCGCACAACAAGGTCGAGGGCAGCCAGTGCTACACCACGTTACTCTATGTGCCGGCAACCGCGCCCATGGACCTGATGCTGCAGCGCGATGAGCGTACCGGCCTGCGCCTGTACGTCAAACGTGTCTTCATCATGGATGCGGCACAGTCACTGCTGCCGCACTACCTGCGATTCATTCGTGGTGTTGTGGATTCCAGCGATCTGCCGCTGAACGTTTCACGTGAACTGTTGCAGGAAAACGAACTTCTGAAGAAAATTCGTTCCGCAGTAGTCCGCCGCAGCCTGGATATGATTGCGAAAATTGCCAAAGATGATCCGGAGCAGTACAAGATGTTCTGGAACCAGTTTGGCGCTGTCATCAAAGAGGGTGTTGCAGATGACTTTGCCAACCGCGAGCGCATTGCGCCGTTGTTGCGCTTTGCTTCAACCCACGGCGAAGGATCCGAGCCCTGCGTTAGCCTGGAAATGTACAAGGAGCGGATGAAAGAAGGGCAGGAAACCATCTATTTCATCACTGCAGAAAATTACCAGGCAGCCAGCAACAGCCCGCACCTCGAGGTATTTCGCAAGAATGACATCGAAGTGCTGCTGATGTCCGACCGGGTGGATGAATGGATGATGGCGTATTTCACCGAATTTGACGGTACGCCCTTCAAGTCGGTCGCCAAGGGTGATATTGATCTGAGTGCTTTGCAGCCGCCCGACCCGGATAGCGCCGGTGAAGATGGCGATAAAAAAGACTCTGAGGACACGACACAGAGCCTGGACGCGGATTTGCTGAAAAAAATTCAAGATACCCTGAATGGTCAGGTCAGTGAGGTGCGCGCCAGCCGGCGCTTGACCGATTCTGCCTCTTGTCTGGTGCTGGGAGAGCAGGAAATGGCCCTGCATCTGCAAAAATTACTGGAGCAAGCGGGCCAGACCGTGCCCGACTCCCGGCCGGTGCTGGAGTTGAATGCGGATCATCCCCTGGTGCATTTACTTCAGGAAGAAGAAGGCGACGAAGCTTTTTCCGACCTGTCGCAGATGTTGTATGAACAGGCGCTGCTATCTGAGGGGGGCTCGCTGACCGACCCGGCCGGCTTTGTCCGCCGCGTCAACAAGCTGATGCTCCGGCACGCTCCTCCCGATCAGTAAGAGGCCGCTTGCGGCCGCCGTATCTGTAAGAGGCCGCTTGCGGCCGAAGACGTAAAAACGCAGCAAGTCGCGCCCCAGGGCGCTCTTACAGTAAGAGGCCGCTTGCGGCCGAAAGTGCACCTGGCATAAAGACTTATGAGTAATTCCGTCAGAGTAGACAAGTGGTTATGGGCCGCGCGGTTCTTCAAGACCCGCGCGCTCGCCCGTGATGCCATCAAAGGCGGCAAAGTCCAACTCGACGGCCACCGGGTCAAACCCGGCCGTAACCTCAAACACGGGGATATTCTGTCCATCCGGCGGGGCGAAGAAGAGTATCTGGTTACCGTACAGGACCTGGGCGAGCGCCGTGTTTCCGCCACCCTGGCGCAGGAAAAATTCACCGAAGATCCCGACAGTAAAGCCCGCCGCGAAGCCGCCGCCGAACAACGCCGCCTCGATAATAAGGCAAAAGCCGATCGCCAGCGTCGTCCAGACAAACGTCAACGCAGGCAGATTATCCGGTTTATTCGTGATGAGTGATCTGTAAGAGCGCCCTTGGGCGCGAAGCGTTGATGGGGAATCGTGGCCTTCGTCATGGGCGACCCGTCAAGAGCGCCCCTGGGCGCGAAGCGTAGATGCTGCCGTTGCCCTTCGCCCGCAAGCGGGCTCTTACATGTCCTTCAGCTCATACAGCAGAGCTAACGCTTCGCGTGGTGTCAGCGAATCCGGATCTGTCTCGTCCATGCGCAGGCGCAGCGGATCAGCCTCGGCAGGCTCTTCAGCCACATGCGCTGAACTGTCGGCCTGGTCAAACAACCCCAGTTGCGGGCTTTCATCCCGCTGGCGTTTTTCCAGCAGAGCCAGGTGTTTGCGGGCCTGCCTGAGCACCGATGCCGGAATCCCCGCCAGCGCCGCCACCTGCAGGCCGTAGCTCTGGCTGGCCGGTCCCTCGCGTACCGAGTGCAGGAACACGATCCGGTCCTTGTGCTCCACTGCCTGCAAATGCACGTTTTCCACCGAGTCCTCTTTGCCCGCCAGTTGGGTTAATTCGAAATAGTGGGTGGCGAACAGCGTATAAGCGCCGATGTTCCGGGCCAGGAAGACCGCGCAGGCCGAGGCCAGCGCCAGGCCGTCATAGGTGCTGGTGCCGCGGCCGATTTCATCCAGCAAGACCAGGCTGTCGCGGCTGGCGTTGTGCAGGATGTTAGCGGTTTCCGACATTTCCACCATGAAGGTGGAACGCCCGCGGGCCAGGTCGTCACCGGCGCCGATGCGGGTGAAGATGCGGTCGATGGGGCCGATGGTTGCTGACTTTGCAGGCACCCAGCTACCGGCGTGCGCCAGCAGGATGATCAGCGCGGTCTGGCGCATATAGGTTGACTTGCCGCCCATGTTCGGCCCGGTGATGATCAGCATGCGGGTTTTCAGATCGAGCCGGATGTCGTTGGGCGTGAAGGGCTGGTCCTGGATCTGTTCAACCACCAGGTGGCGCCCGCCGATGATCTCCAGGCCCTGTTGATCAGACATCTGCGGGCTGACCAGGTCCAGCCGCTCGGCGCGCTCGGCGAATCCGCACAAGACATCCAGCCGGGCAACTGTAGTTGCCATTTCCTGCAGCGGTGCGAGTTCCTGCAAGAGGATTTTCAATAACTCCGCGTAGCAGTGTTTCTCCCGGGCCAGGGCGCGGTCACGACTGGAAAGAACCTGGTCTTCAAAGGTCTTCAGTTCCTCGGTAATGTAGCGTTCGGCGGCTTTGAGGGTCTGTTTGCGGGTATAGAACGGGGGCACCAGGTGCTGCTGAGCATGGGTGACCTCGATGAAGTAGCCGTGAACCCGGTTGTAGCCCACTTTCAGGCCGGAAATACCGCTCAGTTCGCGCTGTTCCTGCTCGTATTGCAGCAGAAATTCATTGGCGTTTTGGGACAGGCTGCGCAGATCATCCAGTTGCTGATCGTATCCTTCTGCGATAACGCCGCCGTCACGGATCAGCAGGGGGGGATCATCTATGATTGCACGCTGCAACAGCTCGAGCAGGTTTGGGAAACAGGGCAGAGTTCCAATTAGTTGATGCAGTTCCTCATGATCCGGACCCGCCTGGTCTTCCAGCAGGGCCGCCAGATCCGGCAGGACGCTGATGGCATGACGCAAGGTGGTCAGATCGCGGGGGCGGGCCGTTGCCAGCGCCACGCGGGTAAGGATGCGCTCGACGTCACCGACACTGCGCAAAATCTCACGCAGGGGTTCGTACAGATGCCCGCACAGCAATGCGCCAATCGCACCATGGCGTTGCGCCATCACTTCCCTGCTGCGTACGGGGTTACTGATCCAGCGTCGCAGCAGGCGCCCGCCCATGGCGGTTACGGAAGAGTCCATGATGCCGACCAGTGTGGCTTCCTTGCGCCCGCCCAGGCTCGATTCAATTTCCAGGTTGCGCCGGCTGACCGCGTCCAGGTGCAGGAACTCATCCGCCTGCTCCAACTGAATGCCACGCAAGTGGGGCAGGGCGGTGCGCTGGGTTTCCTGCACGTAGTCCAGCAGCACGCCGGCAGCGATCACTGCTGTGTCCAGGCCTTCCAGGCCAAAACCGGCCAGATCAGAAGTTTCAAACTGCTCGCACAACAGCGTGGTGCACTGTTGCTGATCGAATTTCCACGGGGGCCGCTGCCGCATGCGCTTGCTTGCCATGAAGGGCAAGTCCAGGCCTTCTTCAAGCAGCAGTTCCGCCGGCTGCAGACGTTCCAACTGGGCTTCAACTTCTTCCAGGGAAGCCAGCGGGCGGAGTCGGAACTGCCCTGATGCCAGGTCCAGCCAGGCCAGCGCCAGATCCGTTCCGGAACCGGCGAGTGCGGCCAGAAGATTATCCTGGCGTGATTCCAGCAGGGCTTCCTCGGTGATGGTGCCCGGCGTGACCACGCGTACCACCTTGCGCTCGACCAGCCCCTTGCCGGGAGTGGCTTCGCTGACCTGCTCGCAGATGGCTACCGACTCGCCCATTCGGACCAGCCGGGCCAGGTAGTTATCCAGCGCGTGGTAGGGCACACCCGCCATCTGCACCGGTGCGCCGCCTGATTCACCACGCGTGGTCAGGGTGATTTCCAGTAACTTTGCCGCCCGCCGCGCATCCTCATAGAAAACCTCATAGAAGTCGCCCATGCGGAACAGCAGCAGGGTGTCGGGAAACTCCGCCTTGATGCGGAAGTACTGCTGCATCAGGGGCGTGTGCTTTGGTTGTTTGAGCGGGGCTGGAGAAGACATCGCGGAAAGTGTAACGCAGGAAGTTGTGGGTGACTATATCGTCACTGCCCCTTTTTAAAGTCAGCCCGCCGAATCATTGTGAAAGGCACTATTTGCGCGATGGCAGTCGATGCCGATGCCATCGATGAAAGAGCGCAACGTTTTTATGAACCATTCGGCTTCTCGCTACTCAGTTCGTCGAGTTTCGAGACCACTTTCAGAATACTAAAGGCCGGTAAGTCGGTGTAAAAAACCAATGGGAAACCAGGCTGTCGGTTGGAACTTCTGCAGCGTGTAGATTAAAGTATGTACAAATCTGTTGCATATGCATCGTTTGATCACTTGAGCAAGTATGTACAACGAATTTACGTGCAGACCCCTGCTCATAATTTAAGAAATAGTTTTGTGCTTAGAGTTTGGATTATCTGGGGAGGGGCCCATGGTTGTTTGCAAGACCCATTCTGGTTTTTTATTTGTGCTGCTACTTGGACTGTTATTGCCTGGCCAGAATGCCTGGGCGCGGTCGGACTCGCGTCCTGTCATCTCATTACAAGGTGGCCAGTCGGGTAGTACGACGCAGGCAGCCAGGCCGCAAAGTGAGTCCCGCCATTGCCGGATCTCCCTCAATGACGGGAACATCGAGGTTTACCTGGACCACGAATACGTCACGAGCTATGAATTAGCTGTGGTGGAAAGCCTTCGTGTCGAGGGGTCGGCATTTGACGACACTTTGGAGATTGACTTCAGCAACGGCAATCCGCTGCCACTTGGTGGCATTGACTACGACGGCGGGGCCGAGGTGAGCGCGACCGGTGATGTCATTGAAATTTCCGGTGGTTTCCTCGACACGCTGACCTACGATGCGACCGGGCCTAAATCAGGCATTCTCACGGTACCAGGTGGAAGTCAGGTGCGGTTCTCAGACCTGGAACCGGTTTCCCTGTTTATTACTGTCGGGACCCTTACGATCAATATAAATGATGGCCTTGGGCATACGATCGTGGTTGAAGATAACCCAAATAGTACAGCCTGGTCACAGGTAGTCATTGATGGAGGGATTGAGTCCGTCTTTTTCGCCAATCTCTCGACCTCCCTTGTGATTAACGCAGGGGCTGGAGTGGACTTAGTCACGCTCAATCCAATGGATGCTGCCTGGGCCGCGGCGATTGAGATCAATGGCGATGCGGGAGCCGATGTATTCAATGCCGCAGATAGCCCGCACAGCGCTACCCTTAGCGGCGGTGATCCCGCCACTTCGCCTGGTGATTCACTCGTTTTCCCCGACGGTGGAACCGGACCGGCAGCGACTCCTGCGGGCTCTGTCACGCTCCCACTCGGAGGCGTGATTACCTACACAACCATGGAAGCCATCAGTGCCGACCTGTCCATCACCAAATCAGATAGTTCTGACCCGGTCATTGCCGGGAACAACCTGACCTATACCCTCACCGCTACCAACAATGGTCCGTCGATTGCCACAAACCTTGCGGTCTCCGACACCTTGCCGGTTGGTACCACGTTCGTATCGGCTACTCCCAGTGCCGGTGGCGCCTGCACGACACCGGCAGTGGGTAGTGCCGGCACGGTGAACTGCAACTGGGCCGGTACGACTGCCGTTGCAGCTTCGCGCACCCTGACTCTGGTAGTGCAAGTGTTGTCTTCGGTGGCGCACAACTCAACGATCTCGAACACCGCGACGACGTCCTCAGACGCGACCGACCCTGTCCCCGGCAATGATTCGGCTACCGAACTGACATACGTTGTGCGTTCATCTGATCTGGTTTTGACCTCTAAAACCGATGCACCCGATCCGGTGATTGCCGGTACGCAATTGACCTATACCATTACCGTTAACAACGATGGTCCGTCCGATGCGGACAATGTCACCGTGGTAGATGTTCTGCCGGCCGGATTGACTTATGTATCTGATACAGACAACTGTGTT
>JAJRRA010000010.1 GCA_024279945.1 Gammaproteobacteria bacterium | reverse complement strand
TCTTGTGTGTA
Source organism: Gammaproteobacteria bacterium (assembly GCA_024279945.1). Taxonomy (GTDB): domain Bacteria; phylum Pseudomonadota; class Gammaproteobacteria; order Xanthomonadales; family SZUA-36; genus JAJRRA01. Next base: position 8,559 of record JAJRRA010000010.1, on the reverse strand, counting down.
TCTAATCCAACGTACTTGCTAAACTTGTTCATGACCTGTCCTCCTCAATTGTGGCTCTGAGCCAAGGGATGTTTCAACCTCAGCTTAATCCACGCTGCTTGAGGTTGGGCAGGTCAATACATTATGTCTAAACAGTCCATTTATAGGTGCTATTGGTATGCAAGAAAAGGGCCAGTTGGCTGCAGCGCATCGTTTCGGGCTATTTGGCTATCACTGCAACGACAGGTCACTGGCCGACTGGTGAATAATTTGACCGAATAATGATGAAATTTCCGGTAGAGTATGGGTAACACCAATACAGGAGAGTTTCATGGCCGGTGGCTTTGCCAAAGACGGAGCCGTGCAGGAGCAGATTGACGCCAGCATTGAGGACGCTATCCAGCGTGCCCGTAGCCGGCTACCACGCGGCGAAAGCCTGACCCAATGCCGGGAATGCGGTGTGGGTATCTCCGAAGCACGCCGCAAAGCCGTCCCCGGTGTCCGCCTGTGTATTACGTGCCAGGAAGGTGAGGACAAGAAACAGGTGAACGTAAGCGGCTACAACCGTCGTGGCAGCAAGGACAGCCAGTTAAGATGATGTTTGTGAGATATTTCACCAAGGCAGGCATTGACACATATAATCGCCCTGGATGATCTTTATCAATATGGCGCAACGAATTTCTTCATTCTCTGTCTTTTCGGCATAGAATGCAGGGCGCAGTTTTTTCTTTTGGAGGTCCAGCAAATGAGATTTAGTCCTTGTACCGGTAAGTGCACTGAAGAAGGTACCCATTGCGAAGGTTGTGGACGCAGCCACGAGGAAGTCGCTGCGATGCGCAAGCCGGTCGCTGACCTGGTCAATCTTGCCCATGAAATGCAATATGAAAACATTGAAGAGTTTGCCAATGCGGTTGCCGGCAGCATCAAGTACAAGATGGGGTTGAGTCACTAGGGAGATAACATGACACTTAAACAGATTTCAGTTTTTCTTGAAAACTCGCCAGGCAGGCTGCTTGAAATTACAACGGCACTTGGAGAGGCAGGAATCAACCTGAAAGCGCTCAGCCTCTCGGGCACTTCCGGCTTTGGTGTTCTGCGGTTAATCGTCTCTGATTTACATAAGGCGCGTAACATCGCAATGGAACACCACTGGCCTGCCAGGGTGGATGAAGTTCTGGCGGTGCGCATAGCCGATGTGCCGGGGAGCCTTGCCACACTCCTTGGCCCACTCAGCAAAGAGCGCATTGATATTGAGTACATGTATGCTTTTACCGGATTTTCCTCTACACAGGCGGTTATGATCTTTGGATTCAAGGACGTTGATGAAGCAACCAGGGTGCTGCTGGAACACGATGCAGTGCTGATCAGTGCTGATGAGTTCAGGCTGCTTGAGAACGAGGGGACATAGCAAAATGACGATTGAAAGTTTCTCCCCGAATAAAATTGCCATCATCGGCGCAGGACCCGTGGGATGCGTTCTGGCGGCTGGTTTTTCCAGCACCGGACACGAGGTCATTCTTTGTGATTTGGTCAAGGAACTACTCGAGCCCGTTATCGATCCGGGAATCCGCATTGAAGGCGCCATTGAATTCAGCGGCCGGGTTGCGCAGGCTGTCTATTCTGTAGACGCCCTGGCCGAAGATCCACCCGACCTGATTTTTGTTACCACCAAGGCGACAGCCTTGCCCCTTATCGCCTCCGCCATGCAAAATTTTCATCGACCAGGCATGTACGTGGTGAGTTGGCAAAATGGACTGGATACCGAACGCGTGCTGTCCGACCACCTCGGTGCCGAGTGGGTCATGCGTGCGGCGGTTAACATGGGCGTCATGCTGCTGGATCCCGGTCACGTCAACGTGGCATTTCATCAGCCTCCGCACTGGCTGCAGGAAACCCATGAGAGTGGCAAGCAAGTGGCCGAGGCAATCTGTAAATTGCTGACCCGGGTTGGTTTACCCACGCAGCATGCCGAGTGCATCGTTGATCCGGTGTGGAAAAAGACGATTCTGAATGCCGCCCTCGGTCCGGTCTGCGCCGTCACCGGAAAAACCATGTCGCAGGCACTGCACGACCCCTATCTCTACGAAATGGTCGAAAGCCTGGTCAAGGAGGGGATCGCTATCGCCCGCGCCAATGAAGTTCATCTTGGCTGGGATTATTACGAATACTCCATGAAGTATCTCAAGGGCGCCGGCGATCACAAGCCCTCGATGCTGGTGGATATTGAAAACGGCCGGATGACCGAGGCTGAGTTCATCAATGGCCGGATTGCAGACTATGCGGACATGGCCGGGATGGATGCCCCCTACAACAAAATGATACGTGCGCTGGTTAAAGCACTAGAGCCCGGATAGAAGTTAATTTGATTTGCCCACTCATATTGGTGATTGAGAAATCGGAATAATCCGGCTGGATGTTAAACGTCGAGCAAAACGGCTATCTCATCAAACTGTTCAACCATGTGGTCCGGCCCGGCTGAACGTAATTCCTCTACCGATCCAAAACCGTAGGTGACCGCAATTGCCCCCATGCCGTTTTCACGGGCACCCAGGATGTCCTGATCGCGATCACCAATCATCATTGACCGCACGGGATCGAGATCAAACTCCTTCAACAGGTGGGTGATGATGCCGGTCTTGTCCCTGCGCTCATGCCCCATGGAAGCACCGGCAACGCCATCAAAATAGTTCCTGAGTTCAAAGTCATTCAGTACTTTTTCCGCAATTTCTGTCGGTTTGACTGTTGCAACGAACAGACGGTAACCCGAACCTTTCAGTTCAGCCAGTAAATCCCCGACACCCGTGTAAACCCGTGAGCCGGTCTGATTCAGCGCAGCGTAGTATTTTCGATAATGATTGATGGCGGCATCGGCCTGTTCCAGGGTCAGCCCAAACCCATCCCGGAAAATTTCCAGTAGCGGCATTCCGATGAATGTATCGAAGGAAGTATCGACGGCCAGTTCAACACCGGTCTGTTCCAGAGCATAGGCCAGGGATACACTGATGGTGCCGGAACTGTCGACCAGAGTGCCGTCGAGGTCAAACAGAAGATTCTGAATATTTTTCCGTTTCATCAATGCTTATCTGTAATTATTGAACGCCGGGGGACTCCGGGCCGGTCTCATATCCTGACTGTTAAGGAGACCCGTTTCAATGACATCAATTCGCAAGCAAATTCACAGCAACGCAGTCGCACTGATCAGCCTGTTCGTGGCAGTCAGTTCCCTCGCTTACAACAGTTGGCGCAATGAAACCACCGAAGATCAACGAAATGTCCGATATGCATCTTTTCGTGTGCTGGAAAACCTGGCCGACCTCCAGCAGGTAGTAGATTTCCGCTATTATTACCTGCCTTTTGATGAGCAGGGAAAACAGGAAGGCGAACTTCGCATACGCGGCTTTGGCAATGCCGCGATGATTCGTGACCTGATGATGCTGATGTCCACACCGGTGCCGGCCGCAGGTGAGAATCTGAATAAACTGTGGCAGGAACATTTCTCCAGGCTGGATGATTTGGACACCACCGGAAAACACAGTGTAGCGGCAGTGAAAGCTGAACAAGAATTGACCGGGGCGATCAGGCGGGCCAGGAAATCGGTACTGAAAACCCTGGGCAACCTGCAGTAGGTTTATTGAATCCGATTCGAAACCCTCTGCTCGTGCGGATATACTGGGCGGCAACGCAGTGATTTGGTAAGTGTTAACAGGCCCTTTCAGTCTGTCGGACTTTACATGATCTACTGCGGAAAACCAGGTTTGGACTGATTCACAAACAGAGGTAATACAAGTGAGTGTTTTAAGCAACAGACACATGCTTATCGCTGCTCTGGTAGCGCCGGTTCTGGCCGTACTTGCCTACTTCGGCATCGGCGCCATAGTGGGTGAGACCCCCCATGTGGCTGAAGCCGGGCAGAGCTATCAGTTGGTGGAAAAACCCAACTGCCGTTACAGCAGCGGTAACTGTGGTCTGAAGAACAATGATTTCGAGCTGAGCCTCAAGGTTGAATGGCTCGATGATATTCGAGTACAGCTGATATTGAAATCTGTGTTTCCGCTCGATGGAGTCAAGGTAGCGGTGGTTGAAAACAAAGCTGATGAAAAGCCACCGGTGGATATGCGGCCGTTGAGTAATGATGGTTTGTCCTGGTCCCTGGACATGGCACTCCCGGATCCTGAGAATAATCGCTTGCACCTGGTGGCCTCTTCCGGCAGTTCATTCTACTTTGGTGACGTCGCCACGAAATTCACACTCAAGGAGAAGTTTTGAATCCCGCCGGCTGTACAGGCAGTCTGGCGAGAATAATCTCTGAAGGAAACAGCATTTGCTGCACGTATTCCCTGGTTTCGATCCGAAACCCGTGTTGCTGCAGGCGGCCGGACATCTGTACGCCCCGGCACCCACCCATGGCCTTTGGAGACCAGTGGTAGAGGGTTTCGTAAATATGGCTGCCGAACCGTTCACCCTTTGTCATGGTGGCCAACACCAGTTTTCCCCCTTTCCTCAATACCCGCTTGAACTCGATAATTGCCCGGTCCATGTCATCGAAGCTGAGCAGATCAAACATGTAATTATTCATCAGAAGATCCACCGACTCGCCCGGCAGATCAAGCTGGAAGGCGGAACCCAGCTTTAGTGTCCAGTTCCGGTGGGGCAGTTTTTGCATGCGCTTTTCTGCCTTACTCAACATCCCTGGTGAAAGGTCTACGCCGATATTGCTGCCACCGGGGTTCTGTTCTGCCATGGCGTAAAACGCCGCGCCGGTGCCAACAGCGACTTCGAGGATGTCCTGGCCGTCCTGGACATCAGCCAGTTCCAGTGCCCTGCCCCTGGCGCGTGATTCCGTCAACAGCGCCCACAGGTCATAAACAGGGGCAACGCGGTCATAAACAGAACCAATGGCGTCCTGCGTGACGCGTGCGTCCTGTGGGTTGTCGGTCATAACGGTGTCCAAGGCTGCCAAAGTATGCAGATTAGCCTGGTGTCACTTATGCTACGCTCGAACCAGGGCTTGCTCAAGGTCGGCCTGAAGGTCTTCGAAAGACTCGATACCAACGCTCAAGCGCAACAGGGAAGGCGGCAAATATTCCTGCCCGGGGGTTTTACCACGGCGCTCAATCGTCGATTCGACACCACCAAGGCTGGTTGCATGTTGAATGAGCTTCAGCCGGGTGCAAAGCTCATCTGCTGTTTCGGCATCGCCTTTCAGGTCAAAGGAGATCATGGTGCCAAAGCCTTTTAGCTGGGCAGCCGCAATATCGTGGGTGGGATGGCTGCTGAGCCCCGGGTAGCGAACCTTTTCAACCGCCCGGTGCGATTCGAGAAAGTACGCCAACTGGCTCGCGTTATCCTGTGCCCTTTCCACCCGTAGCGCCAGCGTACGCACGCCCCTTACAGCGAGCCAGGTTTCGAGCGTACCCGGTGATGCACCGCCCAGCGTGCGAATCTTTCTCAATTTGTCGAGCAATGCTACATCCTGCACCGTCAGGATTCCGGCAAGCAAGTCCGAGTGGCCACCGATGAATTTGGTGGCTGACTGCATGCTTACATCGGCTCCCAATATGAGCGGTTGCTGATTCAAAGGCGTCGCGAAGGTATTATCCACCACCAACAGGGCGTGAGCCTGGCGGGGAGCAACACAAATAGCCTTGAGATCCGCCACCGTCAACAGGGGATTCGACGGCGACTCCAGCCACAGCAGATCCGCCGTTTCAGCCGCATTACACCAGGCAGCCGTATCGTCTACCGCAAGACGCTGCAACTGCCACCGACCCTTTTCAACGCCTGCAGCAGCCAGGCCGGCAACGCCCTGATAACCCTCATCGAGCATGACGACATGCGCTCCGGTGGGCAAAGTATCGAAGACTGCGGCAGCCGCTGCCATGCCAGAAGAAAAAGCGAGAGACTGGCCGCCTTCAAGGCCACCAACAATCGTTTCCAGCGCGGTCGTGGTCGGCGTGCCATCCTCCCTTGAGTAGTGGCGATCACCACCGGCCAGGTAACTGGATGCCGGCATGGGCGGCACATTCAAAGGCGAACCGGGTTCTACCGGGCGCCCTGCGGCGATGAGCCAGGATTTCGGATTCAGGGAATTCATTGCTTTTACCTCGTGTGCTGGAAATCCATCCAGGGTGGTTTCAATTGCGCTATCTTCCTGAACACAGGGCAGTCTTCCCGGTGCGCACCCGGCAGGTAGCCAATCGACATCAGAAATTCACCGGTAATCTCACCGCCGGTGAATTTGAAGGTCTTTTTAAACAGCTTTACCCAATCGAACTTCCCCAGTGGATGATGCGCCTGTAACCAGTTGGCGAATCCACCGTGGCTGTCGCGCATAGCCCTGATGGTACGCGCATTTTCGATAACTGCATTCACTTTCAGCTTGTTCCGGATAATTCTCGGATCCTTCAATAAACGCTCCCTGTCCTCCTCCCCGTAAGCCGCCACCCGATCGACATCAAAACGCCTGTAGGCTGCGCGAAAGCCCTCGCGCTTCTTCAGCATCAAGTCCCAACTCAGACCCGCCTGGTTGATCTCAAGCAGAAGGCGCTCAAATAACTCCGACTCATTTTCTGTCGGAAAACCATGGACGTGGTCATGATAAGGACCGTGGATTTCGTTTCCGTTGGCAAACTCACAGTAAGTCGACATACTCGCATTGCTTCCACCGGGAGATGCCCTAAATATAGCAGATGTGGAAATGGTGTAGATTAGTAGGCCATTGATCCGATATAGCCCTGAAATCAAGTAACATCCTGAAAGGAAAATGTAGTGAAACCCTATAAAAAAGCAGCGGCATTAACGCTCTGTCTCTTTGCGCTGGGCGGATTTGCGGCCGTTTACGCAAAAGCCCCGACTCTGGATCCGGCGGAGGACGCCAAACACCTCGGCCCGGCCGACAAATTCCTGTTTTGGACACCCGAACAGCAAGTGGCTGGCTACCGCAACATCGACAAGGTATTTCCAACCCGAAAAATCCCGGCCGGCAGCACCGTGCTGGAACTACCGCAATCTTTACGCAACCTGGCCGCCGTGGAGATTAAAACTCACGCCCACAGCCTGACCGTTGACGAGTATTTTGTACAGCAGAATGTCGCTGGCTTGCTGGTTCTCAAAGACGGCCAGGTAGTCTATGAACGCTATGGCCTGGGTAATACCCCAGACAGTTTATGGGTGTCATTTTCGGTAACAAAGTCTGTAACATCGATGCTGCTGGGCGCGGCCATTCAGGATGGTTATATAAAGAATGCCGATGAAAAAGTGACTGAATATCTGCCTCACCTGAAGGGCTCGGCTTATGACCAGACAACGATTCGCAACCTGTTGCAAATGTCATCGGGTGTGAAGTGGAACGAGGATTACGCTGACCCGGAATCCGATGTAAATACCGCTACCTGGGAAACACTCAGGCTGTATGAGTATTTACGCAATAAGCCGCGTGTGGCGCCGGCGGGAACGGTGTTCAATTACAACACTGCGGAAACCAACCTGGCCGGCACGCTTTTGCGTTCCGCCATCGGCAACAACCTATCCGTCTATTTGTCGGAAAAAATCTGGCGGCCATTCGGCATGGAATCCGATGCTAACTGGATGCTGACCGAAGCGGGCGGCGGTGAGTGGGGCGGCTGTTGTATCAGTGCCACGCTGCGGGACTATGGCCGCCTCGGCCTGTTCGCGCTACACAACGGCCAGCTTGCAGATGGCACCCCGGTCCTGCCGGAAGGGTGGATGGAAGAATCAACGGCGCCATCACAAGCCAATCCCGGTTACGGCTATTTCTGGTGGCTTAACCAGGACGGTTCTTACCGCGCATCCGGCATATTTGGCCAGGCCATTTACATCAACCCAACCGAAAATGTCGTGATCGCCATGCACAGTGCGCGGCCCACCGCCAGCAACCAACCCGACTGGGACCTGCAATTTGCACTTTTCACAGCCTTGACTGAAGCTGCGAGCAGGACGGCCGAAGACTGACGTAAAACCCTTTGAAAATGGTGGGCCCTGAAGGACTTGAACCTTCGACCAATCGATTATGAGTCGACTGCTCTAACCAGCTGAGCTAAGGGCCCTTTGACTTGATCTTTTCCGCCATTGCGGCGTTGCTCTCATTCGCTGCGCTGCTCACGTGCTGACGCACGCTCTGCTGTCTCGCTCTTTCGGCGCCTTGTACTGACGAAAAATCTCGGCGTCAAAGCACACCAAACCAGCACAAAACGGCATCTTCAGAAAAATTACCCTCATTGGGGATTTGTAAGACGGGTATTCTACCTGAAGCCAGATGAGTCGTACATGTATCCGGCTGTGCTTCAAATGGATTTATGTAGCGGACACCACAGTCCCGGATGTCTTTCGTATTTCAGAAATAACATTGGTATCAACCAGGTATTTCACCAGTCAATGTCCCTCCAGCCTTTATCCTTGTTTCGCCCGAGGGCGCTCTTACAGAAAACCGGTAAGAGGTCGCTTGCGGCCGAAGCAGGAGTCGCGCCCGAGGGCGCTCTTACAAAAACCGGTAAGAGGTCGCTTGCGGCCGAAGCAGGAGTCGCGCCCGAGGGCGCTCTTACAAAAACCGGTAAGAGGTCG
>JAJRRA010000009.1 GCA_024279945.1 Gammaproteobacteria bacterium | reverse complement strand
TTGCAGCCACCGGATTACCGCTATTACCTCTTGTGGAATGGGTAATGTGTGGTTACCGGAGGGTTCTTTGCACCTGCCGAGCGCCGGTTGAGGGTGTTTTGAATCAAACAGAGGCGTTCTGATATTCTGAGCAAACTCTATTTAGACGCACTGTTGTGATCAAGCGCTCTTTACAAAATATATCAACATCAATTCACCAGCGACTTCTGAATATCGCCAAAAAAACCGGACGCCCGTTTAATGAGTTGCTTCAGTACTTTGCCATGGAGCGCTTCCTGTTCCGTCTGAGTCGTTCAACACATGCCAACTCGTTTGTGCTAAAGGGAGCACTGTTGTTTCGCGTCTGGGATACACCGGACAGCCGTGCAACCAGGGATATTGACTTCCTGGCCTACGTTGATAATTCACCGGAGATTATCGCAAATATCGTCCGTGATATCTGCGGCATTGTTGATCCTGACGATGGTCTTTTCTTTGACGCGGAATCTGTCGTCGCTCAACGGATCAAGGAAGATGCAGACTACGAGGGTGTTCGTGTCAGATTCCGGGGTCAACTTGGAAACGCCCGTATTCACATGCAGGTGGATGTTGGTTTTGGTGATCTGATTCACCCTGGTGCAGGAACTGTTGGAGAGTGAAGACATCAAGACGCAATGGCTCGCATTTCGACGAAAGGTGCCAGTCGGAGCACCTGATTCTTTCGCTAATATTCTGGAACCGATAAGTGAGTTTCTAGAACCAGTACTCGCGACCATCATCGCCGGGCAAGTATTTGTGAAGCATTGGAGGGCACCCGGCCCCTGGTTTATCGATTAGAACAACGGTAGTGGGGTAATGCTCTTTGGAAATTGGTGCCCAGGGGCGGACCAAATCGCCGGGAGCGATTTAGGACGCACGCGGTGCGCCCGAAGGGCGAGCCACTTTACGCGAAACTCACGCAGCATGAGTGCGCACCTCTTGTTGCAACCGTTTGCCAAGACGATTGCGCGCTTCCTCGAGGTCGTAGTCGGCTTGAAGTCCCATCCAGAATCCCTCTGAAGTACTGAAGTAACGCGAAAGGCGAAGCGCGGTGTCAGCGGTAACCGAGCGCTTGCCGTGGACGATTTCGTTGATTCGCCTTGGCGGCACGCCAATGTCGCGGGCCAGCCGGTTCTGGCTGATGCCCATGGGAGTCATAAACTCCTCCTGGAGCACCTCGCCGGGATGTATGTTTTTTAGCTTGGTCATGTTCTTTACCTCAATCAGTGGTAATCGACGATCTCCACGTCGAAGGCATCGCCCTGATCCCAGACAAAACAGATCCGCCACTGGTCATTAATACGGACACTGTATTGACCGGAACGTTGGCCGCGAAGCGCTTCGAGGCGATTGGCAGGCGGCACACGGAGGTCATTCAGATTTCGGGCGTTATTGAGCATCCGTAGTTTGCGTCGCGCCACCTGCTGAATCGTCTGCGGTAATCGCCGTGAGCGTTGCCCTTTCCAAATCTTCCTGGTTTCCTTTCCGCGGAAGCTCTTGATCATATGGGGACTATAACGTATTGCGTTATATAACGCAATGCATCATAGATGACTAAATCGTGGCGCCGGCATGGGTCCTCACGTAAGGTAGCTGTTAAAAAAGAAACAATCATCTGATTTCCGCCAAACTCGTTGCTGCACAAATCAATTTCCAAACATTGTTGTTGACGAATACTCAAATATGAGTAATATTACACTCAGTAATGAGTAATAAGGTTTAGTCATGAGCAATGCAAACGAAACAACCCGGATCACCATTAAGCTCGACAAGGAACTCAAAGGGCAGTTTCTGGCGTGGATGAAGAAATTCAAAATGTCAAAGGATCACTTTCTGAGATGTCAACTGCCAAGGGAACTGGCCTATCTTCGTGAACTGCCTGCCAATCAACCTATCGGGCGCAAGATCAACCAACTACTTGGAGGTGGAACGGAGCGGCTGAATATTTCACTCACCACCGATCTCGCTGATGAGATGGATCGCTTGTGCAAGGAAAAGGGGATTCATCGCGAGATCTTCCTGCATTACTACCTCGACTACCTGGTCAACGGCGACGATGAATTTGGTGTGGAAAGCCCTTTGAAAGAACTGGAGGAACTGCTGGAGAACCCCAGGCTTGGATACTCCGCTGAGAAGTACGGTAATCCATACCGGCATCTGTACTGGGAGCAGGAATCTGCAGAGGAATTCATCGACGAATTTTTGTCCGACATCAAGGGATTCAGATCCAAAGGAGTAAAGTCCTGACGCAAGCTGATCAAATCCGGCAATTTATCCTGGAGCAATACATTAATCCTGCCCGACCAGCCGGTCGGAGAGAAGTCACCGTTCGCGCAGGAGGTGTCCATAGGGAGATGGGGCTGGTCGACAGGATGCCAGCTGTCTGTAGCGTGCTTGACGGGAAAAAACTGCGCGATCTGGCCTCCGTGTCGATAACGCATCGACACGGCCCGCCAAACGGGGCCAATGTATTCGTCACCTATGAACTGGAAGCGGATCAGACGCTACCCGGCGAGACAACACCAGGCTGCCCGCCGCGCAGAGCAAGCCAGATGCCGGCAAATCGGCGCGGTGCGCTAAACATCAACCCAAAAACGTCGCTGGTGCTTGTCTCATGTGTCAAGAGCAAGCTCGCCAGGTCGGCGCCGGCCCAGGACCTTTATACCTCGACCCTTTTTACCGGCGGAAGATCATTTGCGCGTTCAACGGGCGCACCCTGGTATATCCTTTCCGCTAAATATGGGCTGGTGCATCCCGATGAAGTTATAGTGCCCTACGACTACACGCTCAACCGGTTGGGGGTGGCCGACCGGAGCGCCTGGGCGCGAGACGTACTGGTAGATCTGCTCCCCAAAACAAAGGGTTGCCAAACTGTTGTTTTCCTGGCCGGCGTGCGCTACCGCGAGTTTCTGATCGGGCCATTGGAAGAAAATGGTTTGAATGTCACGATCCCAATGTACGGGTTGAGCTTTGGTCAACAGCTTGCCTGGTTGGCGGAGCATACATGAGCCGCCTTTCAGATCTCACCCGCTTTTACGCGTTACTGGATTGGCTCGAGCAGCGGACTGGAGGCCGAAGATCACTCAGCTCCTTGGGCCAATACCGTGATTGGCCACGCCGCAGTGTCTACATTTTCTTCGACCCCAATGAACCCCGGCAAACGAGTGGCACAGGATCGCGCGTGGTTCGGGTAGGCACACACGCGTTAATCGCCGGGTCAAAGTCAACATTGCGCCAGCGACTCAGTCAGCACCGGGGAAACCTGTCCGGTGGCGGAAACCATCGCGGTTCAATCTTTCGACTGTTGATCGGTCAGGCTCTGTTGGCAAGTGGTGCACATCCGCTTTGCACTTCCTGGGGCGTCAAGGGTGACAAGCGCAAAGCGTGTGAAGCAGTTGGCATGGATCGACAAACATTGGATGCACTTGAGTTACCCATTGAGTTGGCCGTCAGCAATTATATTGCTGCGCTTCCATTTCTGTGGCTCGATATTGAAGATGAACCATCTCAGGAAAGTCTACGTGGCTTTATTGAGCGTCACTCGATCGCGCTGCTCAGCAATCATGATCGTCCGTTCCTTGACCCACCATCCGAAAAATGGTTAGGTCATTACTCGAACCGCAAGCTTGTGCGAGAATCTGGGTTGTGGAACCAGAACCATGTTGAGGAAACGCGTGATCCGGATTTTCTCGGTGCGCTGGAGGAGATTGTTCAAGATACCGGAGCCAGGCATGATTCAATTCGACAATGAGGAGCAAGGACACGTAGACTGGCTGTCCAGCCACGCCAATAGATTTGTATTGCTCAGCAGATGACTTTTGACATGAAATTTCTGTTGTTCTTATGCACCGCGCTGTTGGCGCACCCGGCGTTCGGCCAGACCACTTGCACACCCAAACTGAACGGTGGGTTTTCCTGTTACAACTATGAAACCGGATCCTATTCCGAGGGCACGCCCAGGCTGGATGGCGGCTACAGCATCTACGACTACGATTCTGGAGCGTATAAAGAAGCTACGCCGAAGTTGAATGGTGGGTTCAGTATCTACAATTATGAAACTGGCGCGTATTCCGAGGCTTCACCCAGATTGGATGGTGGTTTCGACGTATACGACTACAGTTCCGGTTCTTACTCCGAAGTGACGCCTCGTTTGGACGGTGGTTTTGACATCACTGACTATGATTTTGGGGGCAGCAGCGTGGATGATTAGATTTCACAAGGATGAAAATACTTACCTGGTGTGGCAAGCAGAACATCCCGAGGAGTACCCTTAGGTTAACCGGATGGAAATTCTGCCATGAAAAGTTATGTTGGCGTCACGGATTATGATTGGTTCACTCTCGTCAAGAGCCGAAACGAACTGGACGAAGTCAATTTTTGGCAACCTGGAGGGTCGAGGCAGTTCAGAGCATTGTCTGAGGGTGATCTTTTTCTCTTCAAACTACATAGCCCCAGAAACTATATCGTTGGAGGAGGACTCTTTGCTCACTCAAGTTTGCTCCCGATAAGCCTGGCCTGGAAAGCATTTGGAATGGCTAATGGGGTGCGAAGCCTGGAGGAGATGCGCACCCGCACGCTGCAATATCGTCGTTCGTCACTTGATCGCGGTGATTTTACGGTTGGTTGTATCGTGCTTTCCCAACCGTTTTTCTTGCCCGAGGATCTTTGGATTCCGGTGCCTTCGGACTGGAGCCCGAACATCGTTCAGGGGAAAACTTACAATTTGACTGCAGAGCCCGGTGCGACGCTGCTGCGACAACTCCAGGAGGCACTTGCTGGTCTTGCCGTGGGCGAGTCTGAAACACCACGATACGGCCCTGATGTAATTATTAAACCTCGCCTTGGCCAGGGCGGATTTCGAATACTTGTCACGGATGCCTACGAAAGACGCTGCGCTGTTTCTGGTGAGCGAGTACTCCCTGTGCTGGAGGCAGCCCATGTACGCCCGTATTCCAGAGGCGGCGAGCACTCGCTGGGCAATGGTCTTTTGTTACGCAGTGATCTTCACATTCTTTTCGATCAGGGATACCTCACAGTCGCACCGGACAAGCGCCTGGAAGTAAGTTCCAAGATCCGCGATGAGTTTGAAAATGGCCGCGAGTACTATGCCTATCATGGCCAGCCTATCCGTTCCCCTCGACATCCAGACCAACTACTCTCCAAGAAAAATATTGAATGGCACAACGAGCGAGTGTACCTGGGATAACAATGTCTCCGGTAAAAAGTGTAAGCCATGTCTCCGGAATGGACCGTCAGGGCTTACTGGATCCGAACTAACAATCTGTTATTCAATCGCAGTTGAAAATATGTCATTTCTGACATATTATGTACACGATTATGAGTCTTAAAGATAAGCCCCTGGCCTGGCTTCACGGAGAGGTAAAAACACCGCCCTTCTCAAAGGAAGCAAGGCTCGAAGCAGGATACCTGTTTCGATTCTTACAACGCGGCGAATCAATTGGAATGCCTCATTCCCGGCCAATGCCTGTGATTGGACCACGTTGCCATGAGCTTCGCATTACTGACCAGAGTGTAAATTGGCGAATTATGTATCGAATTGATACAGATGCGATTGTTTTGCTTGAAGTATTCAGTAAGAAAACTGGCAAAACTCCGAGAAGGGTTATTGACCTGTGCAAGAAACGGTTGAAGGAATATGACAGTGAATAAAGCAAAGCAGACAAAATTGGAAAAAAAGGGTTGGAAACTTGGCACAGCTGATGAGTTTTTGAATCTTTCAGCGGATGAGTTGGCATATATTGAATTGAAACTGGCGCTAAGTGACAAGTTAAAAGCCAAACGAGTGAGCAAGAAATTGACTCAGGCCGAACTCGCTCGAATCATGAAATCCAGTCAATCCCGAGTGGCAAAAATGGAAGCGGGAGACCCGGCGGTTTCCATTGACCTTCTCATAAAATCGTTGCTGGCACTTGGTGTTTCAAAAAAGGAACTCGGGCGTTCTATTTCTTGAGTTGTGCCGCCAGTTGGATAAGCCGACCTCACCATCGCCCTTGGCAATTGGCGACTCCTGAAGTAATTTCGGCAGGCGCAGAAATAGCGCTCAATAACCGGGGCATTTTGGAATGCAAATATATGCTGTTTTTGGTTCAGATTTCGATGCAAATGTGCATGCTCATCTCTTAAGGCATTAATATGGTGGCTGTGTGTATATTGCTGTAATATACACACATGATTGATCTGGCGAAGATCACGAGCTTTGACTGGGACGAAGGAAACGCCCGAAAGAACGAAAAGCATGGTGTTTCCATGGCAGAGACAGAGCAGGTTTTTTTCAATACGCCGTTGCTGGTTTTGGAAGACATTAAACACAGCCGAAAAGAACTTAGATTTCATGCTCTGGGCAAGACAGACAAAGTACGATTACTACACATTACATTCACCTTGCGTGGCGCCGATGAAAAGATAAGGGTGATTTCAGCTAGGGATATGCACAGAAAAGAGCGAGCGATTTATGAAGAAGCAAATTAAAGCTATACCGGAATTTGCCAACGAGCAGGAGGAACGGCGCTTCTGGGAAAGGCACGATTCATCTGAATATCTTGACTGGAAAAACGCCGAGCCGGTAGTTTTACCCAACTTGAAGCCAACGACAAAGACCATTTCTTTGCGCTTGCCACAGCATTTGCTGGATTCAATAAAATCAGCGGCACACTCACGTGACGTCCCCTATCAATCGTTAATCAAAGTGTGGTTACAGGCAAAATTGCACGATCAGTAGATGGTGCCCAGGGGCGGAATCGAACCACCGACACGCGGATTTTCAGTCCGCTGCTCTACCAACTGAGCTACCTGGGCAACAGGTTTTTAACTGCAAGGAGTTTGCAGTATGGCGGCGTATTAAACGCTGTCCATAGCTCAAAGTCAAGATGCAGCAGGCTTATTCTAAGCTATATTTTGCCCAGGTAAATGGTCGATCCGATCGGCAACCTCAATTGCTGCACGGATCAATGCTTCAAGCAGTCCCTGATCAACATCCATATGGCCTTCGTACTCGGCCAGATTACGTTTTCGATGGGCAGTATCCATGACTCGCCAGAGTTCATTTGGTAGTTCCAGCGTGTGACGAAGACACTGGAAAACCAGATACCTGCTTCCTGATCGGTAGCCGTGCCACCGAAGTGCCGCGAGTGAAAGAGCGTGGGAAGCGTTGTAGGCCAGGTCGAAACGGCTTTCCACGCTCAATGACTCATTTTGTGCATCTTTCAGTCTTATTTTGCCGGACTGCATCAGACCATCGAACTCTGATTGAGAGAATGGCTCAACATGAAGCTGATTAATTTTGACGAGCTTATCGAGCTTGTCATTGCTCATCGATTCTTCCGATCAAGACAACAGTATCTTTTGCAAGCACCCGGCTGACAAATGAGTCTTTGTCACTTTTCCTTCGATTAAATTCGTCGACGGTGAGCAATATCGGATTTATCTGACGATGGAAGTGCTGCTCGGCGGGTTCCAGGGCCTTGAATAAGTCCTCGAGGCTCAGGCTGTTTGATATGACCATCAGGTCGATATCACTTGCTACAGTGTCCGTTTTCTTTGCAATAGAGCCGTAAATCACGGCCAGTTTGATGCGGTCTTCGATTGGCAGTAGTGCTTCTTTCAGGGGTGCGGCAAGGCCAAAGGTTTTGCTTACAATTTGCCGTACTTCATTGAATATGGGTGATTCATGATTTGCCTGAAAATGCTTTTGGTTACCAATCATACGTACAGTGAGCAAGCCACTTTCAGACAGGCGGGTCAGTTCGCGCTGCACAGCACCGGATCCCGCACCAGCCATTGATATCAGTTCTGTAGCAAAGAAACTTCTGTCAGGCTGTCCGAACAAAATCGCCAGCACTTTTTGTTGAGTGGATGTGAATAGTGCATCCGCCACTCCGTAGCGGGGATTCATGTGTTTTTGCCTGAATTTACCTGAGAGAAATCAAACATACCCATATCGGGTATTATAATGCCCATATTGGGTATTTTCAAGTATGTATTTTAGTCACTCTGTCCTGGGCACATAACCCTCCGGTTTTTCAGCACCATCGCCGAAAAAGTATTTTTCCATTTCGGTTTCCAGGTAGGCGCGGTGGTCCGGGTCGAGGGGGGACAGGCGGTGTTCGTTGATCAGCATGGTCTGCAGTTGCATCCACTGCTGCCAGGCCTGCTGTGAAATATTCTCGAAAATTCGTTTGCCCAATTCGCCGGGGTAGGTCTGGAAGGTGAGGGCGTCCAGTTCCTTGTCCAGCAGTTGGCAGTGTACTTTTTTGCTCACGTGTATTCTCCTGTATTGATCTTTTTCAGCAAGTCCGAGACCGGTTTGGGCAGGCCCAGCGCCGCTTGCTCGGCCGGGGCGAACCAGGCCTGTTCATTTGTGCATTTTACCCCTGTTGCTTTGCCCACAGTAGCCATGCCCGGCCGGATCTGCATGCGCACGTGGCTCAGGCGGTGTTGCGCTGCCGGTAGGATTGTCAGGCCCGATGTTGTCAGTCCCAGTCTTTTTTCGATATCGCCGATGCTTCTGCCTTCGGGCAAGGACCACAGTCCGCCCCAGATTCCGCTGGGCGGCCTCCGTTCCAGCAAAACGCGGTTTTGTGAATCCCTCAGAATCAGCATATGAATGGTCTTATCGCTGACTCGGGTGGGTGGTTTTGGTGAGGGGAAATCTGCCACTTTGCCTAGCGCCAAAGCAGAGCAGTCAAGGCGAACGGGGCATTGTTCACAGGACGGTTTGCTTCTGGTGCAGACCAGCGCGCCCAGGTCCATGATTGCCTGGGTGTAATCCGCTCCCCGCTGATCCGGAAGCCGGTTTTCAGCCTCTTTCCACAGCCGTTTTTGTGCCGCTGCCTTGCCGGTCCAGCCTTCGATTGCAGCATGGCGAGCCAGCGTGCGCCGCACATTGCCGTCCAGCACGGCGGCCGGGCGGTCTGTAGATTGTGAAACGATGGCATTTGCTGTACTCGGGCCGATTCCGGGCAGGGTAGCGAGCGCCCCGGCAGCAGTCGGCAATTCACCTGCAAATTCTTCCATGCAGCGCCTGGCCGCCTTGTGCAGATTGCGGGCGCGGGCGTAGTAGCCCAGGCCGGACCAGTGTGCAAGCACCTCATCCAGCGGCGCGGCCGCCAGGGCTTCAATAGCGGGAAAGGCCTGCATCCAGCGCTCGTAATAGGGGATGACCGTCGTCACCTGGGTCTGCTGCAACATGATTTCGGATACCCACACCCGGTAGGGTGTGCGCGGGTGTTGCCAGGGCAGGTCTTTACGGCCGGCGCTGTCCCACCAGTTCAGAAGGCGCTGATGAAAGGGAAGGGTGGGGCTTTCCTTCACTGCTCAGTCGATGGGCAGGATGGCGTTGACGAAGGAGCCGGCATCGAAAGGCCGCAGGTCTTTGGCCGCCTCACCCACACCGATGAAGCGGATCGGGATGCCCAGTTCGTGGGCGATGCCGAACAACACGCCGCCCTTGGCCGTGCCGTCAAGCTTGGTGACGGTGATGCCGGTCAGGCCAATGGCCTTGTTGAACTCGCGTGCCTGGTTCAGCGCATTCTGGCCGGTGCCGGCATCCACCACCAGCATGATTTCGTGGGGTGCTGTTGCATCGAGCTTGCCCATCACGCGGTGTACTTTTTTCAATTCTTCCATCAGGTTTGCCTGGGTGTGCAAGCGCCCGGCGGTATCGGCGATCAGCACGTCGATCTTGCGCGCTTTCGCCGATTGCAGTGCATCAAACACCACGGCTGCCGAATCGGCGCCGCTGCCCTGGGCGATGACCGGCACGTCGTTGCGGTCACCCCAGGATTTCAACTGCTCGACGGCTGCCGCGCGGAAGGTGTCCCCGGCGGCGAGCATCACCGACAGGCCTTCTTCCTTGTAGCGCTGAGCCAGCTTGCCGATGGTTGTGGTCTTGCCCGCCCCGTTGACGCCGACCATCAGGATCACAAAGGGGCGGTGTGCTTCGTCTATGTGCAGGAACTGCTCACAGGGCTCGATCAACTCGTACAATTCGGCCTGCACCGCCGGCAGCACCTGCTTTGCCTGAGTGATGACTTTGTTGGAGATGGCTGCCTGTAGGTTGCCAGTAATTTCCAGCGCCGCCTGCACGCCGATGTCGGAGGTGATCAGTGCGGTTTCAATCTCTTCCAGCAACTCGTCGTCAATCGCGCTGCGGTTCGACAGCAGGGCGCCCAGTCGCTTGCCGAGTTGCCTGCGGGTGTCTTCCAGTCGCTTCTCCAGCAGATCCTGCCCGGACTGCTCGGCCGGGCGTAACTGCACATCCTGAACCTCACCGGGCTTTTTCTTGTTTTTGCGGAAGATGCGCAGCATGCTATGGATGACTCCTTAAAAGGATGGATCAGGGGTTCCCTTATGATGGGGCCACTGGAAGCACGTTCAAGATACCGGGAATATGAAAAAAGGCAATCAGGGAAACACCAGGCAGCCGGGAACCGTCCGCATCATCGGCGGGGAATGGCGTGGACGCCGCCTGCCGGTTCGGGATCTGCCGGGGCTGCGGCCTTCCGGTGACCGTGGCCGCGAGACACTGTTTAACTGGCTGCAGGCGCATATTCGCGGTGCCGTGTGTGTGGATTTGTTTGCCGGCAGCGGAGTGCTGGGCCTGGAGGCGGCATCAAGGGGTGCTGCAGAGGTCGCTCTGGTGGAGCAGCACAGGCTGATTGCAGGAGATCTTCGGGACGTGCTGCTAGTGCTCAAGGCGGACCAGGTCACCGTAATCGAAAACGATGCATTACAGTGGCTGCAATCCTGCCCGGCTCAATCGCTGGATATTGCCTTCGTGGATCCGCCATTTGGCCTGCAACTGGAGCGCCAGGCGCTGGACTTGCTGCGTAGCCGGGACTGCATCAGGCCGGGTGGTTTGGTCTATATTGAAATCGCCCGGGATGCAGCGGGCATCATCGCTGGCCCCGCTTGGGAAATCGCCCGGGAGAAGACTGTGGGTGAGGTACGACTGCTTCTGCTGAAAAAACTATAAATTTTCTGAAAGAAAAACACCCAGGGCTGGGTCATCTACGGTACAGGCAGATATTGTCTGTCAGAAGACTCCTCAGTCCCTGCGAAACGGGCAGCGCAAGCTGCCCGTTTTTTTACGTTATTCCGCACTTACCGCCTCCGTCATGCCGCACTTACCGCCTCCGTCATTCCGGCGAATGCCGGAATCCAGTCAGCCGGTGAATCGTGGGATCTGGATTCCGGATGCGACTTCGTCGATCCGGAATGACGGGGGGTATTTATTACCCCCGTCTTCAATCAACGTGAGCATTGCTCATTTCGCCAGAAGAGCCGCCACCCGGCAATTTACCGCGTATCCGCTTCTTGATCCGACGGGCCAGGGCGCTGATGTCCAGTCCGATGCCGTACAGGGAAGGCACCATCAGCAGGGTGACAAAGAAGGCAACGAATACGCCAAAGGCCAGCGCAACCACGATGGGTTTCAGAAAGGCTGCCTGCATTGAGCGCTCCAACATCATCGGCATCAGGCCGACAATGGTGGTGACCGAGGTCAGCAGAATCGGCCGGAAACGTGCAACGCCTGCCTCGACAATGGCGTCAGCCGGGGCCATGCCTTTGTCCCTTAGCCGGTTACAGTAATCCATCAGTACCAGGTTGTCGTTCACCACCACGCCGGCGGCGGCCGCAATACCGAAATAGCTGAAGATCGCCATGGTCAAGCCGAGCACGGCATGTCCAACAATCGCGCCGACGAAAGCAAAGGGTATGGCAATCAGGATCAATATCGGTTGCCAGTAGCTGCGAAAAGCCACCGCCAGCATCGCGTACATAGCGAAAAAGGCAATCAGATAGAGACCCATCACTTCCCTGATAAAACGCTTTTCACCCTCGGCCTGGCCCACCGCGCCACGGATAATGCCGGGGTAGCGCTTCTCCCACTCGGGGAAAAAGTTTTCAGCCAGATCTTTCATGATGTCATCACGCACACTCTCTTTCAGGTCGGCACTGACTCGTGCGGCGCGGTTGCCGTTCCAGCGCTGGATTCTCTTAATGCCCGGCGCGTATTCCAGGTCGGCGACGGAGAGTAGCGGCAGTTCACGCCCGTCGCTGGTGCGCACGCGGAAATTTTTCAGGCTTTCGATTGATCGCCTGGACGCCAGTGGGTAGCGCACTTTAACCCTCACGTCCTGGCCATCACGCGCCAGGCGCTGCACTTCTTCGCCAAAATAGGCCTGCCGCACCTGGCGGTTGACATCGGCCAGAGTCAGGCCCAGCTTGGTTGTGCCGGGCTTCATGGTCAGACGGATTTCTTCCGAGGCGCCTTCCAGGTTATTGCGAATGTCGTACAGGGTTTCATAGCTGCGCAACTGGGTTTCCAGGTCAGCGGTCGCCGCGCGCAATACATCCAGATCCGGATGCCTGATCGACAGTTCAAATCCTGGCCCGTTGTCATTTTGCGTATAGCGCACCGAAACTTCCTTCGCATCCGGCACATCGCCCATCAATTCCCGCAGGCGCAGCGAGGCCTCTTTGGCGGTCATGTCGCGGACTTCCGGCGGCGCCAGCTTGACGATGGCCAGTACGCTGTCACGGCGTGAGCGCGTATACCAGTTTTCAATCAACTCGCCTTCACCGTTGGTGCGCAGGTTGACTTCCTCCACCAGCGCCAATTCGGCAGTCTGCAACTGATCGAGTATTTCCAGCGCCCGGCTGTAGGGGGCGCCTTCGGGTAACACCACATTGACGATGATCTCATCGGACTCAATGTCCGGCATGAAGCTTTTTTTCACCCAGCCGGAACCGAACAGGCCGAAACCGATGATCAGAACAGCGATGAATATGCTGCTGGTAAGGTAACGGTGATCGAGTGACCAGCGGCCGATTTTGCGGTAATGATTGTGTGCAAAATGAATAATGCTGTCAGCGATTCGCTTCTGGAATTTGCCAAAACTTTTTGGGCTTTTTCTTGGCTTCATGCTGGACAGGTGGGACGGTAAAATAAACAGTGACTCGATCAGCGAGAAGCTCAGGGCAAGGATCACCACCCAGGTGATGTTGCGGGTAAATTCACTGGTTGAACCGCTCAGGAACAGCCAGGGCAGGAAAGCCAGGACAGTCGTGAGGACACCAAATACGACCGGCTTGGCGACCAGTTTGGCACCGGAAATGGCTGCATCGACACCCCCTCCGATCCGGTTGGCCTCGGTGTGAATACCCTCACCGACCACGATGGCGTCATCAACGACGATACCCAGCACCAGCAGGAAGGCAAAAGTCGAGAGCATGTTCAGCGATATGCCTACGCTCGGCAGCAAAACGAAAGCGCCTGCATAGGCGGTGGCGATACCGACCGCGACCCATAAGGCGACAATGGGGCGAAGAGTCAGCAGTAACACCAGCATGACCAGTATCAGGCCCATAAAAGCAGAACTGCCGATGGTTGCCATACGACCCTTGAAATCTACCGCATTATCGGTCCACAGGGTCAGCGTGGCACCCTCAGGTATGCTTGCCTTGCGTTTGCTGATCCACTCGCGAATAGAATCAGAGGCTGTGACGATGTCCATGGTCTCGGTGGTCATGACCTGGAGCAGCACGGCGGGTTCGCCATTGAGTGTCGCCAGGATCGGATTGTCTTCAAAACCGTCGATAACGGTGGCGACATCGCCGACGCGTATGGCTCCGCCTTCAGGGGTTTCGCGAATGATGATATTGGCGAATTCTGTTGCCGTATCCGCCTGGCTGCGCACCTTGAGTTGGTATGTGCCGACCTCGGTACGCACCGAGCCAGAGGACTGATTGATTGAGTTATTCCGGATAGCGTCGGCTACTGCGGAAAAGCCTATGTTGTAGCGTCTCATGGCCGCTTCACTGACCTCGATAGAGACTTCTTCCTGACGTGTTCCAAATAGCTGGACCACGGAAATCGCGTCTAACTGGGCTACTTCGCGCCGCAGTTGTTCCGCCAGGCGCTTCAGTTCGCGTTCGCCGATGTCGCCGTGCACCGCAACGCGGATGAACTCATCGCGGTTTACCCATTGCTGAACCTGTGGGGGTTCGATGTCACTCGGGAAAGAAGAGATCGAATCCACACGAATTTTCACGTCGTTCATGAACTGGGTAAAATCAACCTGCTGGTTGGCAAGAATATACACTTCACCCAGGCCCTCACCGGATGAGGAGCGTACCCATTCAATCGCGTCGAGATCCTTGACGGCCTCTTCAATCCGCGCAACGATCTGCTCTTCGACCTCCTGTGGCGCGGCCCCCGGCCAGGCGACAATGATCTGCAGGCCCGGAAAGCGAATCTGCGGATTCATTTCACGTTCCATC
The DNA here is from genome assembly GCA_024279945.1 of Gammaproteobacteria bacterium. Lineage (GTDB taxonomy): Bacteria > Pseudomonadota > Gammaproteobacteria > Xanthomonadales > SZUA-36 > JAJRRA01. Next base: position 7,865 of record JAJRRA010000009.1, on the reverse strand, counting down.
GAGGAGAAACCGATGATTCCGGTCACGAAAATACCGACCATGAGCAGGTTAGCGGCCACCGAATTACGTGCCCACCAGGCAATCAAACTATTCATACGCTGTATTCCCTGTTGTGTTGGCGCGGAGCTTGTTGGGTTTAACCCGGGTTTTGACGGCTGATGGCGCGCACTTCCATGCCTTCGACAACCGCCGGGATGGTTGAAGTGACGACCTTGTCACCAGGCTCAACACCGTTGCTAACCAGCACTCTGTCTTCCGATGTGGAAAGAATTCTGACTGTACGGATCTCGAGTCGATTTTCATCATTGATAACATAGACTTTGTCGCTACTGCGCAGCGCCGTGCGCGGCAGAACCAGCGCTGGCTGGCTGGTGACGCCAGCGATTTCAGCGCTGACGAACATGCCCACCGCAATTGGCGCACCCTTGTCCGAACCCGCTCCGTAGGGGTCCTCGACCTCGGCAATGGCATAAATCAGACGAGTCTGCTGGTCGACCGAAGCGTTGACCCGGACAATGCGCCCGGTCCAGGAATGTTCCTGCTGACCGACAGTGGCTTTGAGTTGAACCACCGGGGCGTTAAAGGCATCTGCCATAAAGCCCATGGGCAGGTTCAGTTCTGCCAGTTGCGCATCGGTCAGGGGCAGGCGAATCTCCACCACGTTGGTGGCAAATACCCGGCCAAGCCGACTGCTTGCGGTGACATACTGGCCGATCCCAACATTTTTCTCGCGCACCCGACCGAGGAAAGGGGCACTGATCTCGGTGCGGGCCACATTCAACCTGGCTGCTTTCAGGTCAGCTTCAGCCGCCAGCAAATTGGCTTCGGCTTCCTTCACTTGCGGCTTGTTCAGTGCGTACGGGGTGGGCTCACCGCCGTTGCGCTTATCCTGCCACTGGTTTTCCTTGATCCGGGCAGTGGCGAGTTCCCGTTCGAGTGCAACCTGCGCTCCGGCCACACCGGCCTCGGCGCGAATGACAGCCAGTTTATAGTCGGTGTCATCAATTTTAATCAAGGTGGCGCCCGGGGCAAATTCGGCGCCTTCTGCGAATGATCCGGAAATCGAAACGATGCGGCCGGAAACCTGGGGTATCAGGTCGATCTCGGTCTTGGGCCGGACTTCGCCCTGGGTATGAACCGAGAGGGTGACGGTGTCTGATTTCACTTCATCAACATACAGTGAAACCAACCGCTGCGATTCTTCCTTTTTTTCCGGCGCCGGTCTTGCGGCATTCAAGGCCTGAACCACGACAATGCTGGCGAGTAGTACCAGAATGGGTGCGCTTATTTTCAGCAGTTTTTTCACGTTACGTTAGAACCTCGTAAATGGTCTTTAATTAGACGATGCAATGGCGACTTTGGTTACTTTTTATTATTAGGTCCGTCCGCTGAGCGGTCAGCTCTTTGGATGCAGGCATATAAGACCACGTTGCCCAGAGCAATACATGGGCCAGAAGTCAGTGTTTGCAGGGGAGGGCTTGCGGGCGATGCGTAAGCCCGGCAAATGACTCGCCGGCGTGGAATTGATATTTCGCCCGCAAGCGGGCTCTTACATATGTACAATATGCGCCTGCCAATAACACGGAAGGACAGGGATATGAATGTGCACAGAACAGCGGTTTATCCCGGCACTTTTGATCCGATCACCAACGGCCACACGGACCTGGTGTCACGCGCGGCCCGCGTATTCCCGAAGGTGATCGTCGCTATTGCCGAAAGCCCGCACAAGAAACCGCTACTGAGCCTGGATGAGCGTATTTCATTGAGTCGAAATGAGTTGGTCGGACTGAAAAATGTCGAAGTTCTGGGCTTCAGTAACCTGCTGGTGGAGTTTGTGCAGCAGATCGGTGCGGGTGTGCTCATCCGGGGTTTGCGGGCTGTTTCCGACTTTGAATACGAATTCCAGTTGGCCAGCATGAACCGGCACCTGGCGCCGAATGTGGAAACCCTGTTCCTGACGCCGGACGAGGATTACAGCTTTATTTCTTCTTCCCTGGTGAAAGAGATCGCGCGACTGGATGGTGATGTGTCTGAGTTTGTATGCGATGAAGTCCGGCAGGCCATGCGCCACCGGTTTGAAGAAATGGAGTAGGAATTTGGCACTCAAGATCACCGATGAGTGCATTAATTGCGATGTCTGCGAGCCCGAATGTCCGAACGAGGCCATTTACCAGGGTATCGAGTTTTATGAGATCGATCCGATGAAGTGTACCGAGTGCGTGGGGCATTTTGATACTCCCCAGTGTGTGGAAGTGTGCCCGGTTGAGTGTATTCCAAAGGATCCGGCGCACGAGGAAAGCGAAGAACAGTTGGTGCTGAAGTACCAGAGGCTGACTGCAAGTACACCGTCAGGCTGATATTGATGAGTTCAGGGCAAGCCGGATGGTACAGGACAAGACGTGGTTCACAGGAAAATGCATGTCTTTTTCACGGGCGAGTACGAGGGCCTGAGTGGTATGAGTGAAGTCATTATGAAAAGCAGTTTTCGCCTGACAGTTATCGGTCTGCTGGCCATTTTTCTCGCCAGTTCCGTTACAGCAGGCGAAGGACCGGGCAGGGCGGCTATTGCCAGTGCGCATTACCTGGCCACTGAAGCAGGCCACGAAATACTGGAAAAAGGCGGTAATGCTTTTGATGCGGCGATTGCAGTCAGTGCGGCGCTGGCGGTGGTGGAGCCAACCAGTTCCGGGCTGGGTGGAGGCGCTTTCTGGTTACTGCACCGGGCGTCGGATAATTTTGAAGTGATGGTCGACGGTCGTGAGCGGGCTCCCGCGGCATCTCATAAAGACATGTATCTGGATGCAAACGGCCAGGTGAACCGCGATCTTGCAGTGAACGGCCCGCTGGCTGGAGGTGTTCCCGGTGAGGTCGCCGGTCTGGAGCATCTTGCCCGTAATTATGGCCGTCTGCCACTGGCTGCCAGCCTGCAGCCGGCGATCCGTCTTGCCCGCAACGGGTTTCCCGTGGACAAAAAATTCCATTCCCTGATGGGCTACCGTATCGATGCCATTAAACGCTGGCCGGCGGCGGCAAGGGTATTGCTGGCGGATGGCGAGGTGCCGCCTGTGGGATATGTCATAAAACTGCCCGACCTGGCCTGGGTATTGGAGCAGGTCGCGGAGCGCGGGGCCAGGGGCTTTTATTCCGGCCCCGTGGCGGAGCGACTGGTTAAAGGGGTTCGTGATGCCGGTGGAATCTGGACGATGGATGATCTGGCGGCCTACAGGATCAAGGAGCGTGAACCGATCCGTACACAATACCGGGGTTATGAACTGGTCACCGCGCCGCCTCCGTCTTCCGGTGGTATTGCGATAGCGGAAATATTGAATATCCTCGAGGCGTATCCCATCAACCGTTTGGGCTCAGTGCAGCGGACACACCTGATCGTGGAGGCTATGCGCCGGGCTTATCGTGATCGCGGCATCTACCTGGGTGATCCTGATTTTGTAGAGATTCCGGTTGCAATGCTCACCAGTCAGTTCTATGCGGATGGGCTGCGCGCTTCCATCATGCCGGAACGGGCTACGCCCAGCAGCATGTTGCCGGGCAATGAGCAGATTCAGGAGGGCACCGATACCACACATTTCTCCATCATCGATGCTGAAGGTAACATGGTGGCGGCTACTCTTACTGTGAATCTGCCCTTTGGTTCGGCATTCATGCCTCCCGGAACCGGCCTGCTGATCAACAACGAAATGGATGATTTTTCAGCCAAGCCGGGTGAGCCCAACGCCTATGGCCTGATCGGTTTCACTGCCAATGAAATCCAGCCCTTTAAGCGGCCGCTGTCCAGCATGAGCCCGACCTTCATGATTGGCAAAGACAAGCGTGCTGTGATCGGCACGCCGGGTGGTGCGCGCATTATCACCATGGTATTGCTCGGTATTCTGGATTTTATGCAGGGTCACCAGCCGGATTCATGGGTTGCACTGCCGCGTTTCCATCACCAGTATGTCCCCGACGTGATTTCGGCAGAGCAGGATGCCTTTTCCGCCGAAGAAATTGCCGGCCTCAAGGCCATGGGGCATGAGGTAAAGGTGCGCGATCGTACCTGGGGCAATATGCATGGTGTTATGTGGAACCTGGAAACCGGAGAAGTCACCGCCGGTTCCGACCCGCGCTGGCCATCCGGGCGCGCCATCGTAAGGTAGCAGCCGGGATGTCGGCCGCAAGCGGCCTCTTACTGTGGTTTTATGTAGGCTCGTGGAAGGTTCGGGTTTTCCGGCAGGTAACGGTCAAGTAATAAGGTCTGTCGTGAAACCATTGGGATGGCCTTGCCGTTGATGATTACCTGGTCGGCTGCGCTGGTGACTTCCAGTGGGTCACCGCTCCAGATCACAAGGTCTGCCCGGGCGTTTTCCTTCAGTACTCCGATATCATCCCCGAGGTCGAAAATTTGGGCCGGATTTACCGTCAAACCAGCCAGAGCCGCTTCGTAGGGAAGGCCATTGGCCACCGCGTTGCCGGCTTCCTGACGTAGTTTCCGTGTGTCTGCTGGCCCGGCAGTCTCGAAACTTATGCTCACTCCTGCCTCGTGCAGGATAGCCGCATTGTCGAGTCTGGACCCGAGTTGGTCGAAACTGACCGGTAGATTTAACAAGGGGTTCAAAATTACCGGCACGCCCGCCGCTGCCAGTTGATCAGCAACCATCCAGGCCTCGGCGCCGCCGGTGATGACGGGATTGATCTTGTATTTTGTGGTGAATTCCAGCACCTGCAGAATGTCGCTGGCGCGGTCAACGTCAAACACCACGATTCCGTTGCCGACAAATTCTGCCAGTACCCTGCGACCTGCTTCGGTCAACAGTGCATCAGGCGACCAGCGGACGTCACTGTGTGATTCAGCCAGGGCCTGGCTGAGCAGCATCCACTGGGCTGCCCTGGAGCCACCGCTCTGCTCGGATGCATCGGAGCCGACATCAATGAACAGCACTTTTGCGCCCAGGAAAGAGTCGTAAGCGCCATCCAGCGACACGCCTTGTCCGAGGCCGCCAATCATGCTTCCGGCGCGGTTCGCTCCGAGCATGGTCCAGGTATAGCCTTCGATGCGGGTGACCGGGATGGCGGTGGCATGCGGGTTATACGCCGTGGTGACATCAAACTCAGGCCGCATGGCTTCGGTAATCAGGCGGCTATCGGCCGTGGCCGCTTCCGCCCCGATTCCCTGCAGTCCCAGGGCGGTGATCCCGGCGAAAAAGCCGGGTGTGACCGGTCTTCCACCGGCTTCGATCACCCTGGCATCAGGTGGAGCGGACAGGTCTGAGCCAATGGCCTTGATGCGCCCATCACGAATCAGCAGGTCTGCTGCCTGCAGCACGCCATGACTGCTCATGGTGTATACGGTAGCATCGTTGATGAAGATGGATTGAGCGCTCGCTGCAAAAGAAAGAATCAGCAAAGTGGAAGCAAACAGCACACTGATGTATTTCCTGAAAAGGGGTGTCTGCTGGTTCATTTACCCACCCCCAGGTTCTGGCCCAGTTCAAAGTCGGACAACGGTTGTCTTGTCGGATCATTGCGGTCATACAACAGGGCGCCATCAATAAACACCTGGTCCGCTTTGGCGTAAACGCTGAACGGGTCGCCGTTCCAGATCACGACATCCGCCATTTTGCCGGTTTCCAGTGTTCCGGTCCGGTCGAGTATTCCCAGCGCTTTGGCTGCATTGGCGGTCAGCCAGCGGATAGCATGTTCAGGCCTGATGTCTATACCGGCCCGGCGGCCACGGGTCATTGCCTTGGCCGCTTCCTGGTTCAGGCGCTGGATGCCTTCAGATTAGTCGGAATGGACGATAGCGCAACTGCCCTCGGGGCGGTCAACCAGGGCGATGTTTTCCTGGATGCCGTCATAGGCTTCAGCCTTGAAGCCCCACCAGTCGGCCCATAAGGCGCCGCAAATGCCTTTTTCAGCCAGTTTATCGGCGATCTTGTAGGCTTCAACAGCGTGGTGGAATGCGGTCACCTTGTAGCCAAACTCGTCCGCCATGTCCATTATCGTCATCATTTCATCGGCTCGATAGCAGTGCATGTGTACCAGAATATCTCCTTTTAACGCACCCGCCAGCGTCTCCAGCCGCAGATCCCGGATGGGCCTTTTTGCCTTATCTTTTGCTTTTTTGCTTTTGCCGGCTTTCTCGTAATCTTCCCAGTCGCGGATGTATTTTTGGGCCTCGATCCACTGAGCGCGATAGCCGGCCACATTGCCCATGCGGGTTGTGGGAGTCTGTTTGCGCTCACCATAGACGCGTTTGGGGTTCTCTCCACAGGCCATTTTCAGGCCCTGCGGCGCGCCGGGAAATTTCATTGCCTGGTATGAAACCGCGGGGACATTTTTCAGCGTGACGCCCCTTCCACCAATCAGGTTGGCAGAACCGGGCAGGACCTGCAGGCTGGTCACCCCACCGGCGAGGGCACGGCTGAAACCTGGGTCTTGCGGCCAGATACTGTGCTCGGCCCATACTCGTGCCGTAACCGGATTACTGATTTCATTACCATCGGAATGTGCATTCAGGTTTGGGCTGGCATAGACACCCAGGTGCGAATGGACATCAATCAGGCCGGGTGTGAGCCAGCGTCCCTGTGCATCAATGACGGTCGTCTGCTTGTTTTCACTGATCTGCGAATCTGCACGGATTTCCCGGATTACGCCCTCGGACATCAGCAGGCTGCCGCCTTCGATACGTTCCCCGGTTCCGGTGAGGATCGTGGCGTTGACGATCAGCACCGGGTCAGAGGGCAGTGGCGTGTAGGTAGACGCGTACGGCTCGGCCATGGAAACCATGGGCAACTGAAGCATGACAAGAGCGGTAGCCAGGAAAAATAATTTTCTGTATTTCATCGGGTTCTCTGCTGGTAAAGTCGGTTTTCGCCGGACTCAGATAGGTAGCCGACCATTTTAGCAGAACAAGACTTGCATATAAGATCGTGGTCCGGTATTCCGTAAACTACCCATGGTGTCACGATCGCGGACCGGTCGTTCGCTCTTGAGTTATCATCCATTCTCAATGAAACAGTTGATCAATCAGCCGGAGTTCACGCAATGGATTCGGCACAGCCTGCAGCAGCGGGAAAACATCCTTGCGGTCAGTAACCAGGGCACGGTGCTGCATTATCAGGATGATGGGCTAAATCTGATCGTCAAAACGGCCATGGGTAAAGGCCTGGTGCTCAAGGCCCGCCAGAAAACCCTGTTACGTGAGTTCGCCGCCTACCGGCGTATGGACGGTTTACGCGGTGTGCCGGAATGCTATGACCTGCTGGAAGGGCGTTATCTGGTGATCGAATACATCCGGGGCACCGCTTACCGGCAGGCGCAATGGACCGATCGAGACCAGTGGTTCAGGGATTTTTTTGCGATTTTACAGTCCATTCACCAGCGGGGTGTGAGTCATGGCGATTTGAAATCCAAGTCCAATATCCTGGTTACCGAAGATGAAAAACCCTGCATCATCGATTTCGGCACCACGTTTATGCTCAAACCCGGGTTCCACCCGCTGAATAAGCGGCTTTTTGAGTATGGCAGTCGCCTGGATATCAATGCCTGGGTCAAGCACAAGTATTACGGTCGCTACGCGGATGCATCAGAAGATGATCGTAAATTATTGAACTACAGTCGTCTGGAATACCTGGCCCGAAAGATCAGCGGTCAGTCAATGGAAGCCGTAGCCGGCACCCGCAAGAAAAAGAAAGGGCCGGGGTCAGGTTCGCGAACATGACCCTTTTTCCGCTGCGCCCAACACTTCACACTCGTCATCCCAGGTTTGCGCCCAACACTTCACACTCGTCATCCCAGGTTTGCGCCCAACACTTCACACTCGTCATCCCAGGTTTGCGCCCAACACTTCACACTCGTCATCCCAGGTTTGC
>JAJRRA010000008.1 GCA_024279945.1 Gammaproteobacteria bacterium | reverse complement strand
TCTGTCCCCATGGAAATCCAGGGGGAATCATGTCTGGCGAGTAGGTAACGGTTCAAGTCGGTAACACCTATAAAATGGCTACTTTTCTTTTATGTACATATGCTTAGAGCACTCAGTTTTAACTTTAACGGGACAGTAGTGTAAGCAAATATCTTTTTTGAAACTCAGGTGGCAAGCGCCGGAGGGTTGATAAGCATGTTCCTGCAGGCGAGCCCGCCCCTTGCCCGTTGTGTGGGCTAACTGAACACGCTGGATTGGTTCATAAAGTGACGCCGGTCTCCTGTGTGGGGTGAGTGGTGGGTTTGCAGTTTTACCTGCGCTACCCGGATGACCAGGCAGGCCGGATAAAGCCCAATATCCGCATCGGTGACTGACACCTTGGGCAACTGAACACTGGTCTGGGCCGAATGGGCCTGGCGGTGATCATGATTTTCAAGGTGAGTTGTATCAGAACCAGCAGTTTGCTGGCATTGCCGTGTAAAAAACCATAATCCCGCACCCGTCTGAAGCCCTTGGGCAGGACATGCTGAAGTACCAGCCAAAGGAAGTCTTCGCCCTTGAGTGTGCGGTATCGGGTCTGACCGGTGCTACTGTCAACATACTTGAAGGTCACTTCGCCATTTTGATTGGCAACGATGTTGTTTTCACTGATCACGCCACGGTAAAGGTAACGTGACAGGTATTTCAAGGCGGGTGCACCTTTACCGACATGCCTGCAATCAACCACCCACCTATCTGGCAGATTGCCGGGTGGAACCAGGTCGGCGGTCTTGAGTGCTGCCAGTAAACGGGCTCTGAAGACACTGGCCAGCGCAGTTTGGTTAAACAGGAACTTACTGCGGGTCTTTTTCCATTGCCGGGTGGATTTGTTGACACCCCCGCCCGGCACAATGACGTGCAGATGGGGATGATAGTCCAGACGCCGGGAATGGGTGTGCAGTACCGCCGTCATGCCCATCTCGGCACCCAGCTGTTGTGGGTTGAGGCCAAAGTCCTTCAAGGTGCTGACAGCGGTGGTGAACAAGAGGTTATAGAGCGTGGTTTGATGTCGCCAGGCGAGTTTTCTGAGTTGACGGGGTAAGGTAAAGGTCACCATGAAGTATTCCACTGGTAGTAACTTGGCCTGTTGCCGATCCAGCCACTGACTGGCTTCATGGTTCTGGCATTGTGGGCAGCTTCGGTGCCCGCAGGAACGTGGCTGGCGCAGTTGCCCATCACAGTCGGTGCAAGCCAGCAGCATTGCACCGGCATGTGGCGTGCGGCAGCGCTGTATTGCACCGAAGGCTCTGAGGTGGCCGGGTAAGAGTTGGGCAGCGTATTTGGACTTGAATGGGACGAGGTATTGATGAACCAGGGAAGTCAGTTGCATGATTAAAGCCTCCTCAGATCGACGTGCAAACTATCAACGAGTTGGTTGATGGTGAGCGCCGCATTCTGCTCGGTGGTCTTGGTCAGGCGCGCATACAGTGCAGTTGTGGTGGGGCTGGCATGGCCGAGCAGGCCCTGGATATGGCGCAGGCTTAAGCCGCGTTCCAGCAGATGGGTGGCAAAGCTGTGGCGCAGTGAATGAATGGAAATCTTTTTTTTATCCCACACTCATTGAGCAAAACCTTCACGGCTTTTTGTGTTCCGCCACGATCCATATGGGTGGTGGCTGTACGAATGCGTTCTGGTGAACCCACGGCATTGGGAAATAGCAGATGGGGGTGGCGATGCCTGCTCCAGAGCGCGCGCAGCGCGCTGTAAGTGAGATCGGGTAAGGGAACAAAGCGGTCTTTGTGGCCCTTGCCGCGACGGATATGGACCCGGTGGATTTCAGCATCGATATCGCCGACCTCAAGGGCCAGGGTTTCGCTGAGACGCAGACCCATGGAATAGGTAGTGAGAATAAACACCCGATAGCGTAACTTGCGGGCCGCAGCAATGAGTTGTTCGACTTCGCCGATGGTCAGTACATCCGGCAAAGTACGCACCTGTGGTGGCTTGATGATTTCCAGCCAGTCCCAGGTCCTCTTCAGCACGTATTTCCAGAAGAACTGCAAGCCGTTGCGGTCCACTCTGACGGTAGCCCAGGAATGGCTATCGACCAGGGCGGCAAAGTAGACTTCCAGTTGTTCGACACTGAGCTGATCGGGAATGCAATCGTAATAGCCGGACAAGCGCCGTACAGCCCGGGAGTAGACATCGATGGTACTGGCGCTGTAACCATGCAACTTCAGACCACGCAGGTGTTGTTCATACAACGCATCAAAGCGTTTTTGTTCGGTGGGTATCATGGGGTAAACTCCTTTGTAACTACCCGACATTGGGTAAACAGAAGCTTAACTGTAGATGAGGCTTTTATCCTGCCGCGCAGCGGCTTCGTTCAACAATGCGGGAAAGGGAACGAGCTACCCCCGTTTGAAACCTGATTCCAAGACCCACTTGCTCCGATTCATAGAATTCAACTGCATCATCAAGCTCTTTTTCAGCAGGCTTGAGAAATGTGATCTTCACCTAAATAGCACATTTTTTGATGCAGGCACTAGTAGAGCTAACTGTGTAATCGGCTGGCCAGGTAAGGGAACATCTTGTCCATCACCACAGGGCCCGGCACGGAGCGCTTGGGAGCCTTTGGGCTAACAAGGTCTTTTTTCTGCAGTGGGGGTCGGTTAAGCTTCCGTTCCTTATTCCCGATAATCAAACACAAGACAACGAGAGCATGGCAACGACACCCTATAACCACGGTGAAATCGAAGTAAAGGTCCAACAGAGCTGGGAGCAAGCGGACGCATTCCGCGTGTACGAACAGGCTGAAGGAGAGAAATTCTATTGCCTTTCCATGCTGCCGTATCCGTCCGGTGCGCTGCACATGGGCCATGTGCGTAACTACACCATTGGCGATGTAATCAGCCGCTATCACCGTATGTGTGGAAAAAATGTGTTGCAGCCCATGGGCTGGGATGCTTTCGGGCTGCCTGCTGAGAATGCCGCGATCAAGAACAAGACGGCTCCGGCGAAGTGGACCTATGCGAATATCGAACACATGCGCGGGCAGTTGAAGCGCCTCGGTTTCGCCTACGACTGGTCGCGGGAAGTCACCACCTGTAAGCCGGATTACTATCGCTGGGAACAGTTGATGTTTACCCGCCTGATGAAAAGGGCATGGCTTACCGCAAAGAAGCTGAAGTCAACTGGGATCCGGTAGACCAGACCGTGCTGGCCAATGAGCAGGTTATCGATGGCCGGGGCTGGCGTTCAGGCGCCGAAGTGGAGCGCAAATCAATATCCCAGTGGTTCCTGAAAATCACCGACTACAGTGAAGAATTACTTCGGGGCCTTGATGAACTTCCCGGCTGGCCAGATTCGGTCAAGACCATGCAGCGGAACTGGATCGGCCGGTCCGAGGGTGCCGAGTTCGCAATGAAAGTGTGTGATGCACAGGGCGAACCCGACCCAAAGGGCAGGGCAGTGTCGGTGTTTACCACCAGGCCGGATACCTCCTTCGGAATGACTTACGCCGTGCTCGCGCCCGAACATCCGCTGGTAGCGGAGATTGCAACACCGGATCAGGCTGAAGCCGTTGAGGCCTTTGTGAAAAAGACTCAGAACGCCAGTGAAACGGACCGCCTGTCACTTGGCGGTGCACTGGACAAACGGGGTGTCTTCACCGGCGCTTACCTGTTCAATGTATTTACCGGTAAACCGGTTCCTTTGTATATTGCCGACTACGTGCTGATGGGCTATGGCACGGGCGCCATCATGGCGGTGCCGGGGCAGGATCAGCGGGATTGGGATTTCGCCGTCAGTCACGGTTTGCCGATTGTTCGTACCGTGGAACCGCCCCAGGACTGGGAAGGTGAAGCCTGGACCGGAACGGGGCCTGCCATCAACAGCGAATGGCTCAATGGGCTGGAGGTGGATGAAGCGATTGAAAAAGCGATGGCTTTTCTGGAGTCCCAGGGCATCGGCAAGCGCGTGGTCAACTATCGCCTGCGCGACTGGGGCGTAAGCCGTCAGCGCTACTGGGGCTGTCCCATCCCGGTCATTTATTGTGAGAAATGCGATGCCGTTCCGGTACCGGAGGATCAGTTGCCGGTCATCTTGCCGGAAGATGTGAGCTTTACCGGGGTGCAGTCGCCGATCAAAACCGATCCGCAATGGTGCAAAACGACCTGCCCGCAATGTGGCGGACCGGCAGAACGCGAAACCGACACCTTCGATACCTTCATGGAGTCTTCCTGGTATTACGCCCGCTATTGTTGCCCAGATGCCGATGCGCAACTGGATGAACGGGCCAGGTACTGGCTGCCCGTTGATCAGTACATTGGGGGTATCGAGCACGCCATTTTGCACCTGATGTATTTCCGTTTTTACCATCGGCTGTTGCGTGATGCGGGCCTGGTGGATTCGGATGAGCCGGCAACACGCGTTTTGTGCCAGGGCATGGTCATTGCCGATACCTATTATCGAGAGGACCCGGATGGTGAGATCCACTGGATCAATCCTGCTGACGTTGAAGTTGAACGTGACCAAAAAGGCAAGCCGGTCGGTGCAAAGCTGATTTCAGACGGTCAGCCGGTGGTCATCGGGGCAGTGGAAAAGATGTCGAAGTCGAAGAACAACGGTATTGATCCCGAAGGTCTGGTCGAGCGTTACGGGGCAGACACCGTTCGTCTGTTTTCGATGTTCGCCGCACCGCCGGATCAGTCGCTGGAATGGTCTGAATCCGGGGTTGAGGGCGCTTCGCGTTTCTTGCGCCGGGTTTGGGCGCAGGTCACTGATCACATCGAACAAGGGCCGGTTGAGGAGCTTGATACAGCGATCCTGAGTGTTGAGGAAAAGGAAATCCGCCGTCTGTTGCATGACACCATTGCCAAGGTCAGCGATGACATCAGTCGTCGCTACACCTTCAATACGGCCATTGCGGCGGTCATGGAGTTAAGCAACCATCTGGCCCGCTTTGAAAGTAAAACGGCACAGTCCAGGGCAGTGCGACAGGAAGCATGGCTGGCCATCGTCCGCTTGCTCGGACCCATTACTCCCCATATTTGCGAGGTCCTGTGGGAGGCTCTTGGTGGTAGCGGAAGACTTTACCAGGCCTCCTGGCCACAAGTGGATGAGTCTGCCCGGCAACGAACCCAGGTTACATTGGTGGTACAGGTTAATGGCAAATTACGCGCCCGGATGGAACTGGAACCCGGTGTCGACAAGGAGGCCGTATTTGAGCAGGCCATTGTGATAGAGAATGTCAGCAGGCATATGGAGGGCAAGCAGGTTCGCAAGGTCATTCATATTCCAGACCGCCTGCTGAATATTGTAGTAGGCTGAGCGTCATGTCAGCGATTCAATTTGCTTCGTATTGCACATCCGCATCACGGATAAAACAAGGTGACCGCCGTGCCTGACGCAGCTTGCGGATGAGTGCAGCGATCGGCCTGATTCTGCTTTGCAGCGCCTGTGGGTTTCAGCTCCGGGAGGACATGGACCTGCCTCCGGAAATGAAGCACATGCGCATGGTTATCGACAACGACTACGGTTTGCTGGCCCGACGGACCCGGGTGCTTTTGGAGCAAAGTGGTGTCACTTTCGTGGGAAGCGAGGATGCCACGGCATTCCTGGAGATTCCTGGCAATAAGGTGGTGACCGAAGTGTTGACTGTCGGCGACAACACCCGTGTGCGGGAATTTCGGATCAGCCACACGGTCAGGTTTCGCGTCACCGATGTCGATGGCCGTGACATTATTCCCCTGCAGACCATCCGTCAGTCACGGGAACTCAGTTTTGACGAGCAGGAGATTCTTGCCACGTCCAGAGAGCAGGAATACCTGAAACAGGATTTGGCCGAGACGCTTGCCCACATGCTTGTGGCACGCCTGGGATCATTCAACCGAAGTGCACTAGTGCCGGTAACGCAGTGATTTTGCAAGAGTTAACAGGTGTTTTGCATGGCCGTTAGAGCCGGTCAGTTGCCTGCACAGCTTGCGCGTGCCCTGGAACGGGTTTATCTGGTCGCCGGGGGCGAAGAGCTGTTGGTCCAGGAATGCAGGGATTTGATCATCGAAGCGGCCCGGAAACAGGGCTTTGCCGAGCGTGACGTTTACCAGGTTGAAGGTCGGTTTGACTGGAACAGCATCGCTGCCGATTCAGCCGCACCTTCCCTTTTTTCCACCCGGAAAATTGTTGATATCCGGCTGCCAAGCGGTAAGCCCGGAAAAGAGGGTGCGAAAGTGCTGGGTGAAATGGCCAGTTCGGCCGATCCGGATATTCTGTTACTCGTATCCTGCGGACAGTGGAGCAAGGCGACAAAAAAAACCAAGTGGGCCGGAACGCTTGCGAAACACGGTGTGCTGGTGGAAATCTGGCCGGTTAAACCGCAGGAATTACCGGGCTGGATTCGTCAGCGCATGTTGCAGGCGGGGCTGGAACCTGATGCGGACGCGGTCGCACTGCTGGCAGATCTGGTTGAAGGAAATTTGCTGGCTGCACAACAGGAAATTGACAAGCTGCTGTTGCTGGACCAGGGCCGCAGAGTGTCCGCACAGTTGATTCATCGGTCCGTGGCCAACAGCGCCCGGTTTGACTCTTTTCGGCTGGTTGAATGCGGCCTGCTGGGCCGTCTGGATGAATGTTTGCGTGTGGTTTCCGGCCTGCATCGTATGAATACGCCGATCCAGCTTGTCGTTGGTGCCTTGTATCGTGAATTGAGCCTGGCGGCTGCGGTTCGCGCGGTGATTCGTTCGGGTGAAAGTGAGGCTGCGGTTTTTGGAAAATACCATATCTGGTCAAGCCGGCAGGGTCCCATGAAAGCCGCCATTCGCCGCCTGTCGGAATCCAATCTGGATGATACTTTCCGCTCACTTGCATTGATTGACCGGCAGAGCAAAGGGCGTGCAAGCGGCGACCCGTGGCAAACCCTGGACAGGCTTTTATGGAACTTGTGTGAGCCCGGCGCTGCGCCGTTGCAGGGAATGATGGAGTGACAAACCCCACATCGGCTATCGGAATTTTTGGCGGTACATTTGACCCGGTTCATTACGGGCACCTGAGGGCCGCACTGGAAGCAATGGAGATGCTGCAGTTGCAGGATTTCCGCCTGCTGCCGGCCGGTATGCCACCTCATCGTGCCAGCACCTTTGCCTCGGCTGATCATCGCCTGGCCATGCTGAAACTGGCCCTGTCCAGTTGCCCGGAACTGAAGGTCGATGATCGTGAGGTTCGGCGTGCAGGCTCCTCTTTCATGGTCGATACGCTGGCTGAGATCAGACGGGAGGAGAGTGATGCACCCATCCTGATGATGATCGGGCAGGATGCGGCCAATGTCCTAGATCAATGGCATGAATGGCAAAGACTCTTCGACCTGGCGCACCTGGTGATCATGCGCAGGCCGGAATCGAAGCACATTTATTCAGGAGCACTTTTTGAACAGGTACAACCACGCATCGTGGATGATCCGGTTCAGTTGCGACATTCGCCTTCCGGCTTGATTTTACCCCTTGAAGTCACCCAGCTGAGTATTTCTTCAACCGAGATCAGACGACAGATTCGGGCCGGTTTATCGCCCCGGTTCCTGCTGCCGGACACGGTTATTGATTACATCACAGAGCACGGGCTTTACTAAAGCCGGGGTCAGGTTCAGGGAACCTGACCCCATGTAAGAAGAAGTCGGCCCCATTTCCCCCAAAATTGCGGGTCTGCTCAGGACAGGATAAAATTCAATTATTGAATTGAGGATAATTTCTATTGGCCAATCAAACGATTTCGGATGCCTTGCCGTTTGCCCAACTGCGAGAGCTGGTCGTCACGGCTCTTGAAGATTTTAAAGCTGTCGATATCCAACTTATTGATGTCTCTGGCCGGAACCCATTGACCGAACTGTTGGTCATTGCATCCGGTAGTTCCAGCAGGCACGTAAAGTCCATGGCAGACAATTTAATTGTCAGAGCCAAGGCGGCTGGATGCCAGCCCCTGGGTGTGGAAGGCCAAAGACACGCAGAGTGGGTGTTGGTTGACCTGAATGACGTGATCGTACACCTGATGCTGCCCCAGACCCGCGCGTTTTATAACCTGGAAAAACTCTGGGAAGCCAGTAACCATCGGCGTAGCAGCGGCAGTCAGCCAAGCTAACACACAATTTGTTACTGGACCCTGATGAAACTTATTGTATCGGCTGTCGGACAGCGTATGCCGGCCTGGGTCCAAACGGCCTGGGCGGAATATGCCCGTCGTTTCCCCAGAGGTTTTTCGCTGGAGTTGCGTGAAATCCCGTTGCAGAAACGGTCCCGCAACGCTGATATTGGCTCCCTTCGGGATAGGGAAAGTGAAGCACTGCTTTCCAGTGTGCCATCCGGTTTCCGGATTATCGCCCTGGATGAAGGTGGCAGGCAGTGGTCAACTGCCGAACTTGCCGGGCAGATGGAGCGCTGGATGCGCGAGGAACATGGAGTCTGTTTTCTGGTTGGGGGGCCTGACGGACTCTCATCGCAGTGCAGGCAACAGGCGCATGGAATCTGGTCTCTCGGTAAGCTGACGCTACCGCACCCGATGGTGAGAACACTGCTTGCCGAGCAGTTGTACCGGGCCTGGACCATCACTCAAAATCACCCCTATCACCGGGCCTGAATTCGTGAATAAAACTGCTACAACACCACGACTAATCCTGGCTTCATCTTCGCCGCGGCGATGGGAATTATTGCAGCAGATCGGTGTGAACTATCGGGTGATCGTGGCGGATATTGATGAGTCCATCCGGGGCGGGGAGTCGCACCGGGACTATGTTTGCCGTATGGCGCGGGAGAAGGCGCTTGAAGTACACCGGCGTGACGGAGTAGTGGAGGCGGTATTGGGAGCCGATACCACTGTACTCGTGGACGGGCGCGTCCTGGGCAAGCCGGTGGACCGGGAGGATGCAATGGGTATGCTCGGGAGTTTATCCGGCAAAACACATGAGGTTTGGTCCGCTGTAGCGTTGGTTTTGCCGGATGGCAAGCTCTGTGAGCGCTTGAATATTACCCGCGTCACTTTCTCAGAACTCGATTCGGATTGGATTGAGTCCTATTGCGACAGCGATGAACCAATGGACAAAGCGGGCGCTTATGGCGTGCAGGGAATAGCCGCACAAAAAATATCACGCATGGAGGGAAGTTACTCGGGCGTCATGGGTCTGCCACTCCACGAAACTGCAGAAATTCTGCAACAGGCAGATATTTTAAATTAAATGGTGTTAACGCCAAATAAACCCTGCTGGTCACTTCAAGTGATATTCTGGTTCGGATGATTGGGTGCAATATGCGGGTTAGTGCGTGAACGAAGAAATTCTAATTAATTCTACACCCTCTGAATCACGGGTGGCGCTGGTGCAAAGCGGTATGCTGCAGGAGGTATGGCTGGAACGTACCGGGCAAACCGGTTATATCGGTAATATTTACATGGGTGAGGTCTCGCGGGTTCTTCCGGGTTTGCAGGCGGCATTCGTGGACATCGGCCTTGAGCGTACTGCATTTCTTCACGCACGGAACATGGTGCGGCAGGATTATTCTGCTGCCGAAGATGAAAATCCGCCCGAGCCCCTGATTGCCGGATTACTCAGGCCTGGGGAGAGGATCATGGTCCAGGTCATCAAAGACCCACTGGGCAGCAAGGGAGCCCGCCTGACCACCAATATCTCTATTCCTTCCCGTTTCCTGGTTCTTTTGACCGATTGTGAAACGATAGGAGTTTCGGTGCGAATTGAGGAAGAACCGGAAAGGGTCCGCCTGAAAGAACTGGTGCGTACGCTGCGCGATGATGCCAATGGGTATGGCTATATTGTGCGCACCAACGCGGAGGGTGTAAACAATTTTGCTTTGTCTGCGGATATGGTCTACCTGAGTAAGGTCTGGCAGGCTGTCGAAGAGCGTTCTGCCAGTACGGGAACGATCAGTTGCATATACGAAGATCTTTCTCTGCCGCTGCGTGCCTTGCGTGACATGATGCATGAGGATGTTGACCGGGTCAGGATCGACTCTGCAGCGGTATTGCAAAAAGCCCGGGATTTTGCCCAACGATTTGTGCCAGACTGGCAGGATCGCATTGAAGAATATACCGCTGACCGGCCCATTTTTGACCTGTTTGGTGTCGAGGATGAAATTGAGAAGGCGCTTAAACCCGTTACACCTTTAAAATCCGGCGGCTACCTGGTCTTCGATCAGACCGAGGCAATGACCACAATAGATGTCAATACCGGGGCTTATGTCGGCCATCGGAATCTCGAAGAAACCATCTACAAGACCAACCTGGAGGCAACTCATGCGATCGCTCGTCAACTGCGTTTGAGGAACCTTGGTGGCATTATCATTGTCGATTTCATTGATATGGAGGTCAAGGAACACCGTCGGCAGGTCATGCGTTCGTTTGAGAAGGCACTGGAACGGGATCATGCCAAAACGGCCCTGAGCCCCATTTCTGCTCTGGGCCTGGTTGAGATGACCCGAAAAAGAACAACAGAAAGCCTTGAGCGGCGTTTGTGTATTCCCTGTCCCCATTGCGAAGGGCGCGGGAGTGTCAAGAGTACAGAAACCGTCTGTCTGGAAATTTTTCGGGAAATCATGCGCTCCAGCAGACAATTTGAGGCCAGCAGGCTGATGGTGCTGGCCTCTTCACAGGTGGTTGAGAAAATCCTTGATGAGCAATCTGTAACCGTTGCAGACCTTGAGGAACTGACCGGCAAGACCATCCGTTTTCAACGGGAAGACCAGTATGCACAGGAGCAGTTCGATGTGGTCTTACTCTGAACTGCTGCCGTCAACAAAATAATGGCGGGCATGAAGGTCATTCTGCGCCAGGCCAGGACACTGATCTGGACTGCCCTGTCCATATTAATCATCCTGGCTGCCGTACTTGTGGGTGTTGGCAAGCTGTTGATGCCTTACAGTGACCGTTACCAGCCTCGCCTTGAGGCTTGGCTCTCCACAGAGTTCGGGCGCCCGGTGGTGCTGGAAAGTTTCGAAGGTGAATGGAATGCCTTTGGCCCGAGGTTGACTTTGCAGGGCATGCGTCTGCTGCCACCCCAGGGAAGTGACCCCGGCGAATCGGGTGTGATTGCAATCGAATCTGCCGCCCTCGATATCAAGCCACTCAATGCCTTGATTCCTGGACGATCTCTCTACAATTTCCGTGTCATTGGCGCAGATTTTCAGTTGTTGCACGAGGCTAATGGCCGCCTCGAACTTTCCGGTTTTGGCGTTAGCGGCAGGAATGGGAGTAGTTCCGCTCTGAAGGAATTGGCGAAAGTGGGTGAAGTGATCCTGCAGGACTCCAGTCTTGAATACCTGGATGAAAAATACGACATTCAACTCCGGTTTTCCTCCATTAATGGGCGGCTTCACATGGATGGAGATGAATTTTCCACCGAGATTCAGGCGAGCCTTTACGATGCCCGCAGTGAGTTGGTATACGGAGAAGTGGAAGTCACCCTTCTGTTCACGCTCGATGAGGACCAGAAGATGAAACAGGCTGCCTGGCAGGCATCCGCCCGCGAACTCATGCTGGTTGCTCTGCAGGGTAAACTTCCGGCCAGTCCATTCCTGCCTTTAACCGGTTGGCTCAATGCTGAATTTTGGGGGGGCTGGTCAGAGAGTGAGGGACTCAAAATCCAGGGTGTAAGTGATCTGAAAAATGCCAGGCTGGTCAGTAATTTTCAGGATCTGGCAATTGATCATGTCAATATGCGTTTCAATTTTCAGTTCCGTGAAAAGGGTCAGTGGCGTCTCGATATTGCAGATTTTCTGTTTGAAGATGATAAAGAGTCATGGACAGCACCCAATATTTCTCTGGCCCGGAATATTCCCCAGGATGTGGGATTATGGATCAGTGCGGACCGGTTGCCCCTCGGTTTTTCCCTTGATGTGACCCGGGATATCATGTCCCTTTATGCGACACAGTGGCCCGCGTGGCTACCCCCTGCCGTTTCTGGTCAGGCAGACAACCTGGAACTGATTCTCAATAAATCATGGCAACCTGAGTTCGCACGTGCCTCGGTCAGCGAGCTTAACATTTCAGAATCAGAACGCTGGCCCGGCCTGCAGGGGTTGGATGCCGTTATTGGGCTACAACATGGTTCAGGCAGTATTGCAGTCTCCGGGGCAGATGTACTGCTGGACTGGCCACGAATGTTTCGTGATCGTTTGCAATTCACTCTGCCGACTTGCCGGATTGATTTCAATTGGGGCGGAAAATGGCAAGCAGTGCTTGATGACTGCAGCCTGGAGAATGAAGATTTTGCGATTGCCGGCCGCGGGGTTATTGCTTCCAATGAAGGGAAGCCTGCCATTGACGCCAGTGCGGTGTTAAGCCGCGGAACGATCGCGGCTTTGGGTTCCTATTGGCCCGAGGCGATTATGAGTGAAAAAATCATAGCTTGGTTGAGAAAGGGACTGGTGGAGGGTGCGATCGTCAGCGGTCAGGCGCAGATACATGGAGATTTGGATGATTGGCCGTTCCGGCAGGGAGAAGGGCGTTTTGAAGCCGTAGCCAACGTTCGTAATGCTTCGCTGGACTATGTGAACCGCTGGCCAGAAGCCAGGGGTGTGGATGCAGTGGTTCGTTTTGTAAACAGGTCGATGGAAATTGAAGGCCAAATCAAGGATATTGGGGGGGTTCCGGTTCATTCAGCGCGAGCGAGTATCCCCGATATGAAGCTGCCGGTGCTGGAGGTGAACTATTCTGCTGACAGCGAACTACCGATCTTGCTGGACTTCATCAAGCAAACACCAATACAACAGTACATCAAAACAGATTTGTCACGGTTTGAATTCAGCGGTCCGGCCAGCACGGATGGCGACTTGATTTTTCCTTTGGGCCGTTCAAAGGGTGAGCCAAGCGTCAAGGGGCAGGTGTTGGTCAAGGACAATCGCTTCTCGGACCCTTCCAGTAAAATCACCTTTGAGAATATCAATGGCAAATTGCAGTACAACCGGCGGGGATTCAAAGGCCTGGGATTGAATGCATCTTTCAGGGGGCAGCCAGCCCTTAGTGATGTGATGGCTGATGCCGATGGCAAAGAAAAATTCAGGGCTGATGTAAGCGGGCATTTTAGCGCTGATGACGTCATCCCCGATTTTTTGCTGGAAGACTATTCAGCACTGTCGGGTATTGAGGGCAGCAGCGACTGGAGAGCCTCAATTGTGATTGCCCCCCTGGAGGGTAGCGATGAATCGGGGACTGTTTTGCTGTTGAAGTCCGACCTTGAAGGCATCGATCTGAACTTGCCTGCACCATTGAATAAATCAGTGAGTGACCGTTGGCCTCTGCTGTTGCGGTACCCGCTGAGCGGGGAAACCCGCTTGCTGGATATTGAAATTGTTGACCGGGCAACATTGCGTTTCAGCCTGGCGGGTGAATCTCAAACACCCAGGAGTGTCGCATTTCAACTGGGGGGAGGACGTCCGGAATTGCCTTCTGATGGATTCATCAGTATCGAGGGAAATGCCACAAAAATTGACCTTGATGGTTGGGTTGATGTGGTTATAGAGGATGCGGATGAAGGCAATGGGATGGGTGGGCTGGAATTGGAGACCAGTCACCTGGCGACGGATCAATTACTTTTTCTGGACCGCCTGTTCAGTGATGTCGCGATAGAATTCAACCGGGTTGGGAACGATTTGAAAGCCAGCTTCAGGGGTGAAGATATTGACGGAAAAGTCAGTTTCACTCATACGGATAGCGGGCCACTCAGCCTCTCGGCAGAGTTTGAACGCCTGGCCTTGGCAGACCCTGTTTCATCGGGTATGGAAATGGATAACG
>JAJRRA010000091.1 GCA_024279945.1 Gammaproteobacteria bacterium | reverse complement strand
ACGTGTTATCGCCGTAAGATCCTTACGCTCTTGCTCTGTCAAGGTAATTCGATATCTCGCTACCATAGCAACCTCCTTTGGTTGCCATCAGTATATCAAAGGTTGGATATTAGCGAAATATTAAATGTTACATGGTACTAGGGCCTTGTTTGCTCAATCGCATCAGCAAGAATTTCCAGCGCGGTCTGATTGCAGGGCGGCAATTGGGCGTCGCTTTCACCCAGCGGTGTGGTTCGCTGTCCCCAGCGAATCAGACCGGCGCCACGGGTCAGACCAGCGCCAAAAGCAGCCAGCAACAAACGATCACCTGGTTTTATGCGCCCACTTTCCAACGCTGCAACCATGGCCACCGGAATGGTTGCGGCCGACGTATTGCCGTATTTCTGGATATTCAGTGCGACCTGGGACATCGGCACCGAAAGGTGTTTCGCCAGGGATTCAATGATTCTCCGGTTGGCCTGATGCGGAATGACCAGATCAATATCTTCATTTTTAAGGTCAAGGTCACCCAGCACCTTGCGCACCTCTTTTGCCATGCCCTTGACCGCCCGGCGGAAAATTTCCCGACCGTCAAACTGAACATTGAATTTGTGATATTCATCAACAAAACGGTTTCCCGCCGTGCCGAAATTTGGAATAATCAACGCCTCCAGCGCTTCGCCTTCACAACCCAGATGGGAGGTCAACAGGCCGGTCTCCTCTTCAGCGGGTTCCAGCACAACCGCACCGGCGCCATCACCAAACAACACAGCGGTGTCACGCAAGGACCAGTTCAAAAACCAGGTAATCCGCTCACTGCCAATCACCAGCGCCTTGCGGTAACCCGCAGAACGGATCATCGCGGTGGCAACCGACAGGCTGTAGAGAAAACCGGAACAACCGGCATTCAGGTCAAATACGGCTGCATTATCCGCAACCATGCTTTTCTGCACATGTGCCGCTGTACTGGGAATCACGGTATCCGGGGTGCAGGTCGCTACAATCAGCAGATCAACTTCTTCCGGCGTCGCCCCCGCAGCGGCAAGGGCGCGATGCCCGGCCACTGCAGCCAGTTCACTTCCCGGAACATGGGAAACGCGGCGCTCCTCAATTCCGCTGCGACTCCTGATCCATTCGTCGGAGGTTTCGATGACTGTGGTCATGTCTTCATTGGTCATAATGGCAGGTGGCATGCATTTGCCCCAGCCGGTAATTTCTGCGTAAGGTGACATTTATTCTTTTCCTGACGTTTGTTTGCCGATGGAAAGATAATCTTCGCCCACTGCAGGATGATTTACAATGATCTGGTACACAGGCCACAGGAGAACTCCATGCCAGACAAAGAAACCACCAGCTTCATGCGCTCCCTGTGCATGGGTCAGATTGAACAGGAAGTGTTGTTCCCCTTTCCCGCCCTGACGGCAGATCAAAAAGAAACACTGCATGAGATTGCCTCTGCAGTCGACGACCTGCTCGTCCCGCGTGCTGAGGACTTCCGGCACTGGGATGTCGCAGGTGAAATGCCGGCAGATTTCATTGAAGAACTCAGCCAGTTCGGTCTGTTCGGCCTGATCATTCCCGAGGCCTATGGCGGTATGGGGCTGAGCAACATGTCCTACTCACGCACACTGCAGCAGGTCGGCAGGCATGATGCATCGGTCGCAGTAACAATCGGCGCCCACAGCTCCATCGGCATGCGGGGTCTCCTCTTGCTGGGCACCGAGGAACAGAAACAGCGCTACATGCCGGGACTTGCCACCGGTGAACGAATCGCAGCATTTTGCCTGACCGAAGCAGGTGCCGGATCAGATGCAGCGGCCATCAAGACCACGGCTGAAAAGCAGGATGATCACTGGCTGCTCAACGGCAGTAAGTTGTGGATTACCAATGGCGGCATAGCAAATTTCTTCACTGTGTTTGCCCGCACTAAGCAGGAAGACGGTAGCGGCAAAATGACCGCTTTCATCGTCACCAGCGATATGCAAGGCGTGAGTATCGGCCCGCATGAAGACAAAATGGGACTGCGGGCGAGTTCCACCACTACGGTGCTGCTCGACAATGTGAAAGTTCCACCGGAAAACGTGCTGGGTGAACCGGGTAAAGGCTTTAAGGTCGCCATGCAGATCCTGAACAGCGGGCGCACCGGGCTGGGCGGCGGTTCGGTCGGCGGCATGAAGCATCTGATAGAACTGGCGACCGCACAGGCTAATGAGCGCAAAACCTTTGGTGAGCCGATTTCGAGTTATGGACTGATCAAGGAAAAAGTCGGCCGCATGGTCGTCGACTGTTATACCTCCGAGGCAGTGGTCACGATGGTCGGCGGCCTGATCGATGCCGGGTACAAAGAATACGCCGTCGAGGCAGCCATCTCGAAAGTGTATGCCACCGAATGTCTCTGGCGTAGCGCTGATGAAGCGCTGCAGATTGCCGGGGGCAACGGTTACATGCGCGAGTATCCCTACGAACGAATCGTGCGTGACAGCCGCATCAACCGGATTTTCGAAGGCACTAACGAGATTCTGAGACTGTTTATTGCGCTGACCGCGATGAACGATGTGGCCTGCCAGTTGCAGGAACTTGCCTCGACCATGAAAGACGTATTCAACGACCCGATCAAGGGCTTCGGTGTTCTTTCTGATTATGCGCGCGAACACGCCACACTCAGAACCGGCCTGGGCGGCTCGGCAAAATTGCAGGACCTGGATGAAGCCATCGCGCCACAGGCTGAGACATTCGAAACCGAAACCCGCTACCTGGCCCAGGCGGCCGACCGCATCCTGCGCAAGCACGGCAAGAACATTATCGGCAAACAGTTCGCCACCAAACGTCTCGCCGAAATCATGATAGACCTGTTTGTGCTCGCCAGCACATTGAGTCGGGTTCAGACCTCGATCGAATGCAACGGTGTTGAGGCCGCTTCACGCGAAATCGACATCCTGCGTGTCTTCACGCGGGAGGCTCGGGCGCGCATGAAACAGAATTTTCGCCGCATCGACAACAACGATGATGAGTTGCTCAAAGCACTGGCGGATGATGCCTTTGAGGTCGAACGCTTTCGCTGGGATACGATTTAGTTCAGGGCTACATATTCCGGCGATACTCTCCGCCCACGGCATAGAGAGCGTGTGACATCGACCCGAGTGAACAGGCTTTTGCGGCTTCCATCAGGGCCTCAAAAGTACCCTTTCGCTCCCGTGCCACCTGCTGTAACTGCGCCAGGCGAGGCTCCCCTTCCTGCCGGTGCGCCAGGCGGAAGTTCTCCACATTCGTCACCTGCTGGTCTTTTTCAAAATCGGTCGAGCGCATCAGTTCGACCGCACCG
Source organism: Gammaproteobacteria bacterium (assembly GCA_024279945.1). Taxonomy (GTDB): domain Bacteria; phylum Pseudomonadota; class Gammaproteobacteria; order Xanthomonadales; family SZUA-36; genus JAJRRA01. Next base: position 131,699 of record JAJRRA010000091.1, on the reverse strand, counting down.
ACTTCGCCATGCCCACCGTCTGGCGGCAGGAAGGTGTTGACGCCGACAATGGGCAGTGTTCCATCGTGTTTGAGGCTCTCGTAGTACAGGCTCTCATCCTGGATTTTGCTGCGCTGATACATGGTATCCATCGCGCCGAGCACGCCGCCGCGTTCTGAAATCCGATCAAATTCCTGGTATACAGCCTCCTCAACCAGATCCGTCAACTCATCCACTATGAAGCTGCCCTGCCAGGGGTTCTCGCAGAAATTTAAACCCAATTCTTTGTTAATAATCATCTGGATAGCAACAGCTCTTCGTACAGATTCTTCGGTCGGAGTTGTGATTGCCTCATCGTAGGCATTGGTGTGCAGGCTGTTGCAGTTGTCAAATAAGGCGTACAGCGCCTGCAGTGTGGTACGGATGTCGTTAAATTGGATTTCCTGTGCGTGCAGGCTCCTGCCGCTGGTTTGAATATGGTACTTCAGCATCTGGCTGCGGCGGTTGGCGCCATAACGTTCGCGCATCGCCCGGGCCCAGATTCGCCGGGCGACGCGACCGATAACGGCATATTCCGGATCCATACCATTGCTGAAAAAGAAACTCAGATTCCCCGCAAACTCATCGATATTCATCCCTCTTGCCAGGTAGTACTCCACGATGGTGAAACCGTTGCTGAGGGTAAAAGCAAGCTGGCTGATCGGGTTCGCACCGGCCTCGGCGATGTGGTAGCCGGAAATCGAAACACTGTAGAAATTCCGCACGCCATGGTCAACGAAATACTGCTGGATGTCGCCCATCATTCGCATGGCGAACTCGGTGGAAAAAATACAGGTATTCTGGGCCTGGTCTTCCTTGAGAATATCAGCCTGAACGGTGCCCCGAACTTTGGTCAGGGTTTCTGCCCTGATCTTTGCGTAGGTGTCCGCATCGACCAGTTTGTCACCACTGATACCCAGCAGAGCCAAACCTAAAGCATTATTTCCCTCAGGAAGTTCGCCGTGATAGTGGGGCTGCAATCGGTTGGCGAAGTACGCCGCAATCTTCTTTTTCGCTTCTTCCCACTGACCGTGCTTGTGCAAATGGAGTTCCACCTGCTGGTCGATGGCGGCATTCATGAAGAAAGCCAGCATCATGGGTGCAGGGCCGTTGATGGTCATCGATACTGAGGTGTTCGGGGCGCACAGGTCGAAACCGGAGTACAGTTTCTTCATGTCATCCAGGGTCGCTATGGAAACACCGGAGTTGCCGACTTTGCCGTAAATATCCGGACGGGTGTGCGGATCTTCACCGTACAGCGTGACCGAATCGAATGCGGTGCTGAGACGCACGGCAGGTTGGCCGTAAGCGAGCAGGTGGAAGCGGTGATTAGTGCGTTCCGGGGTTCCCTCACCTGCGAACATGCGGATCGGGTCCTCACCAGTGCGGCGGTAGGGGAAAACACCGGCCGTGTAGGGATAATAACCGGGCAGGTTTTCCCGCATCAGGAAGCTGAGAAGTTCGCCCCAGTCAGCATCCCTGGGCATACCGATTTTGGGAATTTTGAGGCGGCTAAGGGACTCCCTGTAGTTGCTGCCGGTGATATCCCGCCCCCTAACCGGGTAGGAATACTGCTCAGAGCGCAGACCGTGTTTTCGAACCGGCCATTGCTTCAGTAATTGCACTGCGTCCGGGCACAGTGTACTGATGGCATCGTTGTAACGCTGGCGCAGCAGCAGGAGGGTGCGACCGGGCGGGTTTGCGGTGCTTCTGTCCGGCACCGGGTCGCGCCCTGAGGGCGCTCTTACAGCAGCAGCCTCTGCAGGACTTGCTTCCAGCAGGCTTTCACCGGGATACAGATCGAAACAAGCCGGCAGTGCCGGGTCTTCCAGTGCTTTTAAAGATTCGTAGTAATTCTGTGCCCGGCTTGCGGCTTCGGCCTGCGCAGATATTTCCGCATTGATTGAACGGCCTTGTTCGGCAATTTCGGACAGATAGCGAATTCGTTTACCGGGAATCAGCACGGTCGCTTTGGGGTGCTTCACCGTAGTATCGATATCCGGAATCCAGTCCTGGGGTGGAAGGCCCAGTTTATTCACCAGCAAACGGCACAGACGGGTGAACATCCAGGTGATACCCGGATCGTTGAACTGGCTGGCGATGGTTGGGTACACCGGAATTTCTTCATCTGCGGTCTGAAACGCGAGGTGATTGCGTTTCCACTGTTTACGCACATCGCGCAACGCGTCTTCAGCAGCACGTTTGTCGAACTTGTTCAGCACCACCAGGTCCGCGTAGTCCAGCATATCAATTTTTTCGAGTTGACTCTGGGCGCCGAAGTCGCTGGTCATGACGTAGACCGGTATATCCACCATGTCGACGATCTCGGAGTCGGACTGACCAATGCCGGCCGTTTCCACGATCAGCAGGTCGAAACCGGCAGATTTAAGGAAAGTGATGGCGTCCTGCAGAATGACCGAAGTGGCCATGTGCTGTCGCCGGGTGGCCATGCTGCGCATGTACGTGTTTTCGTTGCGCAGCGAATTCATGCGGATGCGATCACCGAGCAGCGCTCCACCGCTGCGGCGGCGGGTCGGATCTACCGCCAGCACGGCGATTTTTATGTGCGGAAAACACTGCCCAAAACGGTTGAGCAATTCGTCAGTAACCGACGACTTACCCGCACCGCCGGTGCCGGTTATGCCAACCACCGGCGCTTGTTTCTGCTTTTCCTGCCACTCGCGGCGTTTCAGATTAAGCTCGGCGTCGCTAAAAACCTCGTCTTCCAACGCTGAAATAATGTTCGCGATAGTACGATCGTCACCCGGTTTGAACTCTCCCGGATACTCCGTTGGTATGCGGTTTTTTGCGGTACGCTGAACCACGTCACCGATCATTTCCACCAGCCCCATCTGCATGCCGTCATCCGGGTGATAGATGCGTTCGATGCCGTAGGCTTCCAGCGCCCTAATTTCATCCAGTGTGATGGTGCCGCCACCGCCGCCGAACACACTAATATGCCCTGCCCCGCGCTGCCTGAGTTGATCTACCATGTATTTGAAAAACTCATTGTGCCCCCCCTGATAGGAGGAGATTGCGATCGCATCGGCATCTTCCTGGATCGCCGCTCGCACGATATCCACCACACTGCGATTGTGCCCCAGGTGAATCACCTCGGCGCCCTGCGCCTGAATCAGGCGACGCATGATGTTGATCGCAGCATCGTGCCCGTCGAATAAAGAGGCTGCAGTCACGAAGCGCAGAGGTGTTGCCAAATCAGTCGTTTTTTGCGCGATCCGGTCAGCGGACTGGCTCATGCGAAGGGTCCCTTCATGGTGGTTAAAATCAATCACCTGAACCTTGTCCAGATGAATAGTGCATTGTACATTGGCTTGCCAGGTAGCAGGAATTCCCCGGCTGAAAAAAAGTGAAAGACTGTCTTTTTAGCCAATTTTGCGTATTGACGATTTCCTTTAGTGGTGCGGCTCACACCCCTTTTTAGCCAAATTTGCATATTAACGTTCAGTGGCGTATTGTATGTAGGGTCAGAAGGGGTAAGCAGAAGGATTTTGCTTTCACACGCACGGGATGGCCGAATATCTCGCCACCCGACGAAGTGTGTCGGGTTATGCGGCGGGGGGCGTAAATGTCCCCCCGTTGCTCTCTGTCAGGCAACCTTCATTGCTCCACCCTCCGGGCACTTTCCGACCCCCCTCCAACTACCTGTCAAGACTCACGTCAATCAAAGCTGGATTCATCGGCTTTCACCCGGGCAATTCAGCTAATATAATTTGCTGAATTTCGGCAGAACAAAGGAAACAACATGACTAATATCGTAATCGTGGGTGCCAAGAGGACACCCATTGGATCTTTCCAGGGGCAATTCGGCTCTGTCAACACCAACGAATTGGGCGCCACTGCCATCCGAGCCGCTGTGGAGCAGGCGGGAATTGATGGTGCTGATATCAGCGAAGTCATCATGGGTTGCGTGTTACCGGCCGGACTGGGCCAGGCTCCGGCACGCCAGGCCTCACTCAAGGCCGGCATTCCCGTATCCGTTGGCTGCATGACGATAAACAAAGTATGTGGCTCGGGCCTCAAGGCCGTGATGCTGGGCCATGACGGCATCAAAGCCGGCAGTTCGGAAATTGTGGTCGCCGGGGGTATGGAATCCATGAGCAATGCACCCTACCTGTTGCCCAAGGCTCGAGGCGGTTTGCGGATGGGACATGGCCAGGTCATCGACCACATGTTCTGGGATTCACTGCAGAACCCGGATGATGAAAAAATGATGGGTATATTCGGCGAAATGTGCGCTGAAAAATACTCATTTTCTCGCCAGGAGCAGGACGCCTTTGCCACCGCCTCGATCGAAAGGGCGCAGCGCGCCATGGCAGACGGCTCCTTCCTTGATGAAATCACGGCGGTCACGGTGACCAGCCGACGGGGCGAGAGTGTCTTTGATCAGGACGAAGAACCGCCACGCTGCAGCATCGAAAAGATTGCGGGCCTGCGCCCGGCATTCAAGAAGGACGGCACAGTCACAGCCGCCAACTCATCGAAAATTTCCGATGGTGCTTCGGCAACGGTACTGATGAGCGCGGACGAAGCGCAGCGCCGGGGGATTGAGCCCCTGGCCCGGATTGTTGCTCACGCCACTTATGCCCACGAGCCGGAATGGTTCACAACTGCACCTGCTGTTGCCGTTGCCCAGGTGGTTGAAAAAGCAGGCTGGGAAATGGGTGATGTTGACCTGTTTGAAATCAATGAAGCCTTCGCCTCAGTGACCATGGCCGCCATGGCGGATAACCAGCTTGATCATGACAAGGTCAACGTAAACGGCGGTGCCTGTGCCCTTGGCCACCCGCTGGGTGCTTCAGGCAACCGCATCCTGGTCACACTGATTCATGCCCTGCGCAACCGGGGCCTGCAGCGCGGCGTCGCATCCCTGTGCCTGGGTGGTGGCGAAGCGGTTGCAGTAGCAATTGAAATTTAGAATTCTATTCAAGGAGTAAGACATGAAACTGAAGCAAGTAAAAGCCCTGATTACCGGTGGCGCCTCCGGACTGGGGCGCGCAGTTGCCGGACACCTTGTTGCCAATGGAGCGAAGGTAGCCCTGCTGGATATCAACGATGAAGCCGGCGCGGCCGCCGCAGCGGAACTGGGTGACAATGCGAGCTACTTCCGCACCAACGTATCTTCAGAAGAGGACGTTGCAGCCGCCGTGGAACAGGCCGCTGCAAGCAACGGTGGGCTTAACGTAGCCGTCAACTGCGCAGGAATTATCGGCGCCGGTCGGGTACTGGGCCGTGAAGCGCCGATGGAACTGTCTTTGTTCACCAACACGCTTATGGTCAACCTGGTCGGCAGTTTCAATGTTGCCAAGGCTGCAGCAAACCTGATGCAGCACAACGAAGCCAATGAAGACGGCGAACGTGGCGTGATCATCAGCACCGCCTCCGTCGCAGCTTACGAAGGACAGATAGGCCAGGCCGCGTATTCCGCCTCCAAAGGCGGTATCGTGGCGATGACCCTACCTATGGCGCGCGAATTTTCGCGCTTCGGAATTCGTGTCATGACCATTGCACCGGGCATTTTCTGGACACCGATGGTAGACGGCATGCCTAAACATATTCAGGAATCCCTGGCCGCTTCCGTCCCCTTCCCGTCCCGACTCGGGAAACCGGAAGAATTTGCCGACATCACTGCTGGTATCATAGAGAATTCATACTTGAACGGCACGACCATCCGGCTGGATGGCGCCGTGAGATTGGCCCCCAGATAGGGGCAAAAATAACATGGAGAGACAGATGGAGACTTTTGCCGAAGTCCGCAACCACATTCGCCAATCGTACAAGCTCAGGATTGATGAACCTTTCATAATCAGCTTTGAATACCTGATCACCGGCGGAGATCGGCGGCAGAGTATTTTTCTTGCTGAATTGCAAACCGATGATGGCCGCCGGGTTTTGCGGGTCGAAACGCCAGTGGTGCCGCTGGCGGATCTGTCAGCGGAAAAATGCCTGCGAATGAACCTGACTTTGCGGGTTGCCTATCTTGCGGTGGGTGATCTGGACGGCGTGCCGTACATCAAGATGTGTGAAAACCTGCCCTATGCCTTTCTCGGGGATGATGAACTGGATTACGCCATTACACATGTAGCACAAATGGCCGACCAGATGGAACAAATACTGGAACCGGAAGGCGACGTCGCATAATATCAGGAGAGAGCTATGGAAATTATCGATGACATTTTCGGCAATGCGGACATGGCGCCCATGCTGATTACATGGGCTGGAAAGCTGGCTCTGGCGCTGGCTATCTACATCATTGGTAAGTGGATTGCGAGCAAGATCACCGCTGCGCTCCGAGGAATGATGAAAGCCAGGAACGTCGATGAAACCCTGAGCCAGTTTCTCGCCAACATTGTCTATGCAACCCTGCTGGTCGCAATCATCCTGGCCGCACTGGATTCACTGGGCTTGCCGATCACCTCACTGTTTGCCGTGGTCGGCGCCGCCGGTCTGGCCGTTGGCCTGGCGCTGAAAGATTCCCTGGGTAATTTCGCAGCAGGTGTCATGCTGGTTATGTTTCGGCCGTTCGGTAAGGGTGATTTCGTCGAGGTGGCCGGTGTCGCCGGTGTGGTGGACGAAGTGCGGATTTTCAGCACCATCCTGACCACGGGCGACAACAAGCAGATCATCATTCCCAATGGCCTGATCAATGCCGATACCATCACGAACTACACGGCACATGATATGCGCCGCGTGGATATGGTCTTCGGCGTGGGCTATAACGACGACCTGAAGCTGACCCGGGAAGTGTTGACGCGGGTGTGCGCAAACCATCCCAAAGTGCTGGATGAACCCGCGTTGAAGGTATTTGTTTCTAATCTCGGCGCCAGCAGCGTGGACTTTGCCGTTCGCCCCTGGGTAAAAACCGAAGACTACTGGACGGTTAAGGGGGACATACTGGAGCAGGCCAAGGTAGAGCTTGATGCGGCCGGCCTCAATATCCCGTATCCGCAGACCGACGTGCACCTGCACCAGGTGTCCTGACGCACGGCAGAATATTAACGCGCCATCCAGTTGCGGACACTCATCCCGATCTCGGTCGAGTATCCGACCGAGCGGCTGTTGATGCGCCCCTGTGCATCGATAACAAAATAAGTGGGAAACCCGCGGATACCCCAGTCTGCGGCCGTTTGCCGGGTACCCATCAAAACGGGCAGGGAAACGCCCGTGTCATCAATAAATTCCTGCACCGCATGTGCATCACCATAATCCAGTGCGATAACGGTTCCCCAGGCGACGCGACCCTCTCCGACCAACTCATCCAGATTGCCGATGCTACTGCGACACAAAGAGCACCAGGGTGCGAAAAAGTACACGATGCCCACCTCGTCCACAGACACCGCAGGGCGTATCCCTGAACCATCAAGTAAAGCAAGCACCGTGGACGGCGCGGGCTGATCAAGCGGCAGATCTCTGGTCTGCCAGGCATGAACCAACAGAAGAATGCTCAAGATAAGAAAAGCATCGAAAATCAGGGACAGCCAGTAGTGGGAACGGAAGCGCTGCCAAGCCGCCTTGAACTGATTCACAGCGGATCTCCCCACAACAACTGATCCAGCGCGCCCTGGTAACCAAAGCGCTGCAGGTCGATTTTTCCATTCAGAAATACCACACCTTCACTCTCCAGCAACTCTTTCTGGCGCTGATGGCCCGGGCTGTCCTGGGGAATCGAAATTTTGCCCTGGGCGTTAACCACCCGGTGCCAGGGCAATTTCATGCTGCGGGGCGCCCGGTGCATGGCCTGGCTGACCCGGCGGGCCGCACTGCGCATACCGGCCAGCCGAGCGACTTCCCCATAGGTCAGCACATGGCCGCGAGGAATACCATTGACCACATGCCAAACGGATTTTACCCAGTTGTCGAAGTCAGATGATTTGGCAAAAGAGCCTGGCGTGTCATTAGTCATGTGTAGCGTGTATTCTTACATTTTTCCGAAGCCAGGAGCCCGAATAAAGTGACCGATTGTGCCGATACCCAATTGAAAAGAGCGCCCGAGCGGGGCAGCAGGGACTCGACGCCCTGGTGGAACACCTGCTGCCCGGCAGGCTGGCCGAACTTCGACCTTCAACGCGCAAGGAACTGAACGCCACCGCCCTGCTCTCCCTGCCGATAGAAACCTTCAGTATCAAGAGCCGCAGCGGCCCACCCGGTGATGCGGCGGCCGACCTGTCCGCCCCGCTCTGGGCCGGTGTCGTTCCTCTGGCAATGCAGCCCGGAAAGCCGCAGGATGCGCCGAATCTGCTGGAAAAATATCCCCTTCCTGCTTATCTGAAATAGAAGCTGTTTGCACTGCACCATAATGTTTAAACTACAAGCTGACTGAAAATCTGAACGAGGGAAAAACATGCGCGTTGCATTCGTTGGACTGGGCGTGATGGGCTACCCGATGGCTGGCTTTCTCGCCGCCGCCGGGCACGAAGTCACGGTATACAACCGAACAGCACAAAAGGCCCGTGCCTGGTGTGATGAACATCCTGGAATGCTGGCCGATACACCCGCTGGGGCCGCTGAAAATGCCGAAATTGTCTTCGTCTGCGTGGGCAACGATGACGATGTGCGTTCCGTGATCCTGGGTGATGTGGGCGTACTCAAAGGCATTGCCTCAGGCAGTGTCATCGTCGATCACACCACGGCGTCAGCAAAGGTGGCGCGGGAGGTATACGAGGCGGCCAAAAAGCAGCAGGTCGATTTTCTCGATGCGCCTTTATCCGGTGGCCAGGCCGGGGCCGACAGCGGCCAACTCACCATCATGGTCGGCGGCGATGAAGAGGTGTATCAGCACGTCTTGCCGGTGATGGACTGCTACGCCAAAGCCTGCACCCTGATCGGGGAAGCGGGCTGTGGGCAGAAGGCCAAGATGGTCAACCAGATCTGCATTGCCGGCATCGTGCAGGGCCTGTCCGAAGCACTGCACTTCGCCAAGCGCGCGGATCTCGATATCACCGCCGTCATCGGCGCCATTTCCAAAGGTGCCGCCCAGTCATGGCAGATGGAAAACCGATGGCAAACCATGGTCAACGACGAATTCGACTACGGTTTCGCCGTGGAGTGGATGCGCAAGGACCTCAAGATCGCGCTGGATGAGGCGAGGCGCGTCGGTGCAAACCTGTCTATGACACAACAGGTAGACGGCTACTACGCCGAGGTCGAGCAACTGGGTGGCTCACGCTGGGACACCTCCAGCCTGATCAAGCGTCTGGAGCCCTAGAAAAGCACTAGCAGTCTGTCGGACTGCTAGGCGCCGATACCGTGTTCAGCCGGTATTGATGCCGGTGGCCCGTCTGGAAGAGCCAGGAGTTTCTCCACCGCAACGCCACTCTGGTATTGTCCGAGCAGCACATCGGGGTCAAACCCTACTCCGATGGAATTAGATGCAAATGCCTCACCCTGCATGTATGCGGCGCCTTCTTCAGCGCTAGCGAAGCAGTCTACCTGCAGCTCCAGCCGGTTACCGTCCGGATCTTTGTAATAAAGCGATAGAGTGACCCCGTGGTTTACCGGAAAGTATGGACTGATGTTTTGATTTTTCAGGCGAGCATAGGTATTCAGCAGCGCCCCCAAATCAGCATAGCTGTAGGCTACATGATCAAGTCCATCATCCGTGCAGATTTTCTTTTTTTCACTCACGGGATCAATCACATCGAGATTCAGGAAGGCGAATCGGTGATGTTCATCATCGAAGGTAAGAAAGGCCAGCGCTGGATTCTGGTGTTGCACTTCAGCCTCAAAAACCTGTTTGTACCAGTCGATCATTTCGTCAAAGCGTCTTGTCTTATAAGCAATATGCGCAAGTCTTATCGGTTGTGTCATGGTCCAAGTCTCCTGGAATAATTATTGTAGAGTCGAAACGCAGCCTGCAGGCGCCTGATTTTTTTATCTGGAAATTTTGCATCCTGACAGTCATTGTCTCCTGGACTTTATACCACTGTTAATTCCCAGGTTCGAATATTTACGCTACTGCGAGGAAAATGCAGACATTCCGGTCATGTCTATTCAGGACGTTTAACTTCGGTCCTTGGAGGACCGGAAACGGTTTATTTAGTAAGACATAATTTTGGAGACGAAACCGCGATGAGAAAACCAATTTTGACAACACCACTGCTATTCGTGCTGCTGCTGATGACGGCAAACGCCAGCGCAGAACCCGCTGCATCATGGGGCCCGAAACTGGGCAGCGTAATACCCGACCAGCTTGAAAGCCGGGACCAGGATGGTAAAGAGCAGTCTTTCAATAGCCTGGTGGGAGAGAAAGGCCTGGCACTGGTCTTTTTGCGCTCTCTTGACTGGTGCCGGTTTTGCAAGAAACAGGCAAAAGAACTGACAACCCGGGTCGATGATTTTACCCAACGGGGATTCCGCCTGGTAGTGATGAGCTACGATCCGATAGAAACACTCAAGACGTTTCAGCTCAAACAAGCACCCGACCTGACCTTCCTGTCCGATCCGGAATCCCGCGTGATCCAGGCTTTCGGTATTCTCAATCGGCGTGAAAAGCCCGGTTCCCGGGGTTACGGCATCCCGAACCCCGGCATCATCATTATCGACACCCATGGCGTCATACGGGCGAAATTTGCTGAAGTCAGCTACCGCGACCGGCCACAAATCGATGCCGTGCTGGCGGCCATTGACGAATTGGGTTTGTAAGCTGACAAGGCGCAAAGTTTCAGGTTCAAAGCCCACGCCGATAATCTGCAGTCCGTTCGATTTCCGTTTTGTTGAGGTCGAATTTCGGGTAGGCGAAAACCCGGATGTCTTTGGATAAGCCTTCAAGGCTTGCAGTTGGGTCGTACCTTTCCTTATAAACGATTCGAATAATGGTGTTTGCCGGATACGTTATTCACTGACTCGATACCTGGGAATGTTTTGAAACAGAGTCGAGAGGAAATTGAGAATGACGGAGCAAAGGGATATCGGAACTGAAATCCTGGTTGGAATTCGCCAACTGAAACGGGGCGAATCCGCCCGCGTTGTCAATGTTCCAAAAGCCCAAAGCATTCGAAAGAAAAGCGGGCTTTTACAGGCCCGTTTTGCTTCATTACTCTTCGAAAACCGGTTATGTCAGACCAAATGATAGTTCTGAATTCAGCTACTATAGGGCGGATTACAAACATATTGCCTAATGTGTACGGCCTGCCTGTGGCCGATCAAGTACTTCGCGCATCAGGCAAAATCAATACAGTTCGAACCGTTCGTTTACTTTTAAAAAATGGAAAGCACTATGACTGAAACTTTTGGCGGAATGTATCTTGTGACTGGTATATTTTTATTTGTTCTTGCTGTTTTATGGTTTTTTCTACCATTTGCGATTTTTGGAACAAAAGATAAATTAAATGAGCTAATTGCAGAAACTAAAAAAACGAATGAGCATTTAGCTGATTTAAAATCAGAAATTTCAGCGTTAAAAAGACCGCGCTGAATAACATACTGACCAAGCGTGCTTTTTGCCCCTGCAATTCAGGGTGCTGTGATCGCATCGATTAGTTGTTCAGGATAACAGGTTCATTTACTGCAACAGGCATTCAGCAACGGCTTCGGGCGCCTTCAACTGCGGGTAGTGGCCGACTTCATCCAGGGCAAAATGGCCACCCGCCATCCACGACTGAAGTGGGGCAGTCAGTTTATTCATGTGCTTTTTCCGCCCGTTCAGCGACATCCTGTGACGCTTTCAATATACCCCGTAAAATGTTGATTTCATTTTGATCTGGCCGGGCGCGATTGAACAATCTTCGCAAGCGCATCATCAATCGTTTGGGTTGCTTCGGATTGAGGAAACGGATGTCCAGCAGGGTTTGCTCCAGGTGCCCGAACAGGCCTTCCATCTGGCTGTCATCCACCGGTTCCCAGTCGGCCGGCGGCACCGACAAACCGGCCCCGCCGATGGCCGCCACGCGCAATTCATAGCCGATGATCTGTACCGCCTGCGCCAGGTTCAGGGATGAATAGGCGGGGTTGGAAGGAATATTAACCAGGTACTGGCAGCGCTGCATTTCCTCGTTGATCAAGCCATAGCGTTCGCGACCGAAAAGAATGGCCACCTCATGTGCAGCAGACTCCTCCAGGGCCTGCTCCGATGCGCGGCGGGCATCCAGCATGGGCATCGGCAGGCTACGCAAACGCGCACTGGTGCCCAGCACCAGCGGGCAACCGGCCAGGGCGGAATCCAGTGATTCATGTACCTGTGCGTTTTGCAGCAGGTCATCGGCGCCTGAAGCCCTGGCGGTGGCTTCGGCGTGGGGAAATATTTTTGGTGTAACCAGGTGCAGTGAAGAAAGACCCATCACTTTCATCGCCCGTGCGGCAGCGCCGATGTTGCCCGGATGGGTGGTGTTGATCAATACGATCCGCACCCGGGCAAGACGATTTTCGGGTGAACTGCCCTCCTCCCCTGCCACAGCCCCGCTGCTTCTGGTATCCTGTGCCGCCCTTTCCTGTACAGATGATTTTTCAGCCATGACGCATCCTGTAGTAAATGTAGCTATCGAAGCCGCCCACGCAGCCGGCGAAATCATGCGGCGCCAGCTCAAGCATGTCGATGCCATCCCGGTCGATCTGAAAGCACGCCACGATTACGTCAGTGAGGTGGACCGGGCCTGCGAAACGGAAATTGTACGGGAAATTAAACGCTTTCACCCTGATCATGCTTTCAATTGCGAAGAAAGCGGAGCATCGGGTGAAGGCGACATTGTTTGGGTGATCGATCCTCTGGACGGCACCAGCAATTACCTGCATGGCTTGCCCCACTTTGCCGTGTCCATTGCGCAGCAGGTGAAAGGGCGCACTGAGCACGCCGTGGTCTACGATCCGATCCGCGATGAATTGTTTACCGCCAGCCGGGGTTCAGGCGCTTATCTCAACAACAGCCGCATGCGTGTTTCGGCCCGTAAGGGCCTCGACAATGCCATCCTGGCCACCGCCTTCCCATTCAGAAACCGGGACAAGCTGCAGGCTTACGGACGTATTTTTCAGTCGGTGTTTGCGCAGGTGGAAGATTTCCGCCGTGCCGGTACCGCCAGCCTCGATCTGGCCTGGGTTGCGGCCGGGCGCATGGATGGTTTTTTTGAAATTGGCCTGAAGCCCTGGGACGTTGCCGCCGGTGCGCTGTTAGTGCGCGAAGCCGGCGGAGTGGTGCTGGATTTCGAGGGCAATGACGGCGTGGAAGAGGCCGGCACCATCATTGCAGCACCCTACAAAATCATGACGCAATTGCGGCAACTGATTGCCGCAAAATGGAAACCCTGAATCGCCTGGATATCGGCTCAGGCTTTAACTAAGGCTTTGGCTCAGGGCCGCGCATCGACGGCGGCCCCTTCCTTTTCAACCTGCAGCAGATCGAACTTGCTGACACCCAGTTGCAGCAATACCGTGCTCGCTATGTAGATCGATGAATAAGTACCCACCATCACACCCACGATCAAGGTAAAGGCGAAAGAGTGGATGATTTCCCCACCGAAAATGAACAACGCGGCCAGCACCAGCAGCGTGGTCATGGAGGTCATCAGGGTACGCGACAGGGTTTCATTGATCGAGGTATTGACCACATCAATCGGTGATTTTTTGCGTAAGCGTGGGAAATTTTCCCGAATTCGGTCGAACAGGACAATGGTGTCATTCAGGGAATAACCGATCACGGCCAGCAAGGCGGCGACGACCGTCAGGTCAAATTCAATCTGCACCGCAGACAGGATTCCCATACTGATGGTCACGTCGTGGATCAGGGCCGCCACCGCACCAACGGAAAAGCGCCACTGAAAGCGAAACATGACGTACAGGAAAATGCCGATCATGGCATAAACCACGGCCAGGATTCCCTGCTCCGCAAGTTCATCCCCCACCTGGGGCCCCACGAATTCGACCCTGCGCATGATAATTTCGCCCTCGACTCCGACCTGGAGCGCGTTCAGGACCAGCGTGGACAACTCGGCATCACTTTCTTCTTCACTCCGGGGCGGAATGCGTACGACGATATCCGAAGCGGCGCCAAAGGTCTGCACCACGGCATCATCCAGCCCGGCATCATTCAGGTGCGCCCGGACATCGGCAATTTTGGGCGCCGAGGGATAACTGACTTCGATCAGCATGCCGCCGGTGAAATCCAGGCCAAAATTCAGCCCGCGAACCACCAGTGAAGCAATACTCAGCACCATCACGATGATGGACAGAGTCAAGGCCACCTTGCGGTGGGTCATGAAATCAAGTTGTGTTTTTCTGTTCAGAATTTTCATGACATTACCTCAAATCGCCAGTTTACCGACGCGCTTCTTGCCGCCGTAAACCAGGTTAACCACGGCCCTGGTACCCATGATCGCGGTGAACATGGAGGTGATAATACCCAGTGAAAGTGTGACTGCAAAACCCTTGATCGGCCCGGTGCCGAACAGGAACAGCACAAAGGCTGCGATCAGCGTAGTGATATTGGCATCAGCAATGGTTGAAAAAGCCTTGTCATAGCCGGCGCGAATACTGGCTTGCGGCGTGTTGCCGTTGCGCAGTTCTTCCCGGATGCGTTCAAAGATCAGAACGTTGGCATCCACCGCCATACCCACGGTCAGAACGATACCGGCAATACCCGGCATGGTCAGCGTGGCGCCCAGCATTGATAACAGGGCAATCAGCAGGATCATGTTGGCGAACAGCGCCAGGTCGGCGATCAGGCCAAATACCCGATAGTAGATCGCCATGAAAACCAGCACCAGGACAAACCCAATCAATACGGATTTGAAGCCCTGGGCGACGTTATCAGCACCCAGGCTGGGGCCAACCGTGCGTTCCTCGACGATTTCCATCGGTGCAGCCAGCGCGCCGGCCCGCAGTAGCAGGGCCAGTTGGCTGGCTTCATTCATGGAGTCAAGCCCGGTGGTCTGGAAGCGCTTGCCAAATGGTTCACGCACCACCGCCACGCTGATGACTTCTTCGATCTTGTGGCCGCCGGGTTTCTGCTCAATGTAGACCACGGCCATGCGGTTGCCCACGTTGTTGCGGGTAAAGTCCAGCATGCGCTTGGCGCCGACACCGTTTAAGGTCACGCTGACCTGCGGCTGACCGGTTCGCTGATCAAATCCACTGGAGGCGCCGATCAACTGATCACCGGATACGATCAGGCGTTTTTTCAACAGCACCGGCTCACCCGTTCTGCGGTTGTAGAGGCGTGCCTCCGGGGGAACCCGACCGGTCTGGGCGGCGGTGAAGGCATCGTTGGCCTCATCCACCGCACGATATTCAAGTGTGGCCGTTGCGCCAATGATTTTTTTAGCCTGCACGGTATCCTGCACGCCGGGCAGTTGCACCACCACGCGCTCTGCACCCTGCTGCTGGATCACGGGTTCAGCGACACCGATTTCATTGACCCGGTTGCGCAGCGTGGTGATATTCTGCTTCAAGGCAGTCTGCTGTAACTCGACCAGTTGTTGTTCCTTGACCTTCACCGACAGGCCGAAATTATCACCTGCCTCCACTTCCTTGACATCCAGCCCCTGCAGGCTCTGATCTTTACCCATGATATTCATGGTGCGGTCGCGGTCTGCTGCCGAGCGCAACAGCGCCAGAATGCCGTTGCCTTCGCGGCGCACCGAGACATAGCGAATACCTTCCGACCTCAGGGCCGTGCGGATATCATCCACCACACGATCGAGCATCTGACCCCGAGCGGTATCCATATCGACCTGCATCAGGAAATGCACACCACCCTGCAGGTCAAGACCCAGGGTCATCGGCTTCCCACCCATGGCACGCAGCCAGCCCGGGGTTGAATGCGCGAGGTTCAGAGCGACAATGTATTGCTCACCCAGTGCCTTTTTAAGCACATCGGCAGCCAGCAACTGGTCCTCGGTGGAATTGAAACGGTACAACAGGCGATTGCCCTGCTTCTCCCGATCCTTGTACTTGATGTTCTCGACCGCCAGTGCGTCATCGATGGTCGTTTCCAGATCCAACGGGATGGCAAAACCACGGGTGGATGTAATCTGCAGTGCCGGATCCTCACCAAACAGGTTTGGCAGGGCGTAAAAAGTGCCTACCACCAGGATCGTCAGAATAAGCAGATATTTCCAGGCAGGATATTGATTCATTATTTAGTAGCCTTGATGGTTCCTTTGGGCATCACACTGGCAATGGCGTGTTTCTGAACCTTGATCTGCACCTTATCGGCGATCTCGACGGTGACAAACGACTCATCCACGTGCGTGATCCGGCCGAGCAATCCGCCATTGGTCACCACTTCATTTCCACTGGAAAGCTCCTCAACCAGTTTGCGATGCTCTTTGGACCGCTTCATTTGCGGCCGGATCAGCAGAAAATAGAAGATGATGAATATGACGATGAGCGGTAAAAAAGACATCAGCCCACCCTGGGGTGACGCATCCTGTGCATATGCGCTGGAGATAAAGAAATCCAAGATTTCCATGAGAACCCTCATTCAAGTGCCGGTTTAGATTGATTCAGCGGATATGGGGGCCGTTAACTGCTTTTCAATCAGCAAGCCACCGTACCACTTTCGCAGCGGAGCATTATAAATCAAAGACCTTTATCATCCTATTGATTTACGGTTTTTCTTTCTGTAAGAGCCCCCTTGGAGCCGAGCTGTCCGGAGCTTGTCGGCTCTGGAGGGTCTTACCCTGTCGCCCGCAAGCGGGCTCTTACAGTCGCGCAAGCGGGTTCTTAGCGGATTCCAGCCGATTGTTTTTCCAGAAACTTTCCAATAAAGGTGTCAAGAGAATTGTCGGCGATGGAAACCCGTAAGTCCTGCATCAGTTTTTGGTAGAAACGGAGGTTGTGCAGGGTCATCAGGCGAGCGCCGAGGATTTCGTTGCAACGTTCCAGGTGTTTTATATAAGCGCGGGAATAGTTACGGCAAGCAGGACAATCACAATCGGGATCAATCGGCCGCGTATCACTTTGGTAACGCGCATTGCGTATTTTCAGGACACCCTGGCTGGTAAAAAGATAGCCGTTGCGCGCGTTACGGGTCGGCATGACGCAGTCGAACATGTCGATCCCGCGAATAACACCGGCAATAATGTCTTGCGGGCGGCCAACCCCCATCAGGTAGCGCGGGCGGTCTGCCGGCAGTTCCGGCAGCGTGAAGTCCAGCACCCGATCGCGTTCCTCATGGGGTTCACCGACCGACAAACCGCCAATCGCGTAACCATCGAAGCCAATATCCACCAGGCCATGAGCAGACTGGACCCGCAGGGACTCATACATACCACCCTGGACAATGCCAAACAGGGCCGACGGGTTTCCCTGCTGCGCTTGCCGGGAGCGTTCCGCCCAGCGCAGCGAGCGTTCCATTGAGGCGCAGGCCTCCGGCTCGGTCGCCGGGTAAGGCGTACACTCATCAAA
The DNA here is from genome assembly GCA_024279945.1 of Gammaproteobacteria bacterium. Classification (GTDB taxonomy): domain Bacteria; phylum Pseudomonadota; class Gammaproteobacteria; order Xanthomonadales; family SZUA-36; genus JAJRRA01. The sequence goes on along the minus strand of JAJRRA010000091.1, from coordinate 114,329 downwards.
AATCATGACGATATCGGAGCCGAGTGATTTTTGAACGGCCATTGACTCCTCAGGCCCAATAAAGACTTTTGCCCCATCGATTGGAGATGCAAAGGTGACACCTTCCTCTGTAATCTGTCGCCGCTGAGCCAGGCTCCAGACCTGAAAACCGCCTGAATCGGTCAGAATGGGGCCTTGCCAATGCATAAAACCATGCAGGCCGCCATGTTTTTCAATCACTTTCGTTCCCGGGCGCAGCATCAGGTGAAAGGTATTACCCAGGATGATGTCAGCACCGCTTTCGCTGACTTCCTCCGGCGTCATGGCCTTGACCGTTCCGTAGGTACCCACCGGCATGAATGCAGGTGTGCGCACCTGGCCCCGGTCAAAGCTCAGCAAACCCTGCCGCGCTTTTCCGGATGTTTTTTGCAGTTCAAACTTCATAAACCAACTGCTGCAATCTGTCAGCAAGGAGCCTGTCTGACTTGACCGATCGTAGCGAGGGAATACCGATTTGAGTCAGATTTCCTGGTATTTTAAGGCGAATAGCACCGCTATTTAACGCAAAAGAGCAGGGAATCTGGCCAAACTCGGTTTTTCCGCAGCAGATCATGTTAAGTCCGACAGGCTCCTATACCTGGGCCGCCACCATCACGCGCTTGTGGTAACGAAGCTGTTCGTACGCGTCCGCCGGCGGTTCCAGTACGGTCACATCGGAAAAACCGACCTTGTGCAGTATCCAGATCAGCGCATCCAGGCTCGGCACCAGGCAAATACCGGTGATGCTGGCTTCCGGTCCGTGAGTTTCTTCCGTTTCATCGATAATACCGAAACTGCCTTTCAACGGCCGCACATACTGATAACTGCCATAGTCCACGTAACCGTTCATGCCCGGTACGATCTGGGTTTCTATCAGGCACAGGTTTTTGCACAAAGCACGGCAGGCCCGCAGTGCGCCGATGGGATTTTCCAGGTGATAAAGCAAGCCCAGCATCAGGACCACTTCGAATCGACCTATTTGCTCCGGATCCAGATCGTGAATATTGCCCTGGCGGAATGAAAGATGTTCCAGGCCGTAGATGTCACGCATCAACTGGCTGTCTTCCACATGCGATTCGCGGGCATCGATACCCAGTACATCAGCAAAGCCGGCACGCGCCAAGTTCACCGCAAACCAGCCCTGGTGCGAGGCCAGATCCAGCGCGGTAAGGCCGCCGCGTCCGCTACCCAGCCGTTCATTCAGGCAGGACTGAACCATCTGCCAGCGGGTATCGTGGATCGCCTGGATATCGATGCCGTGATAGGTCGGCGTGGTGCTTCCATCCGGCAGCTCAAAGGAATAGAACCACTCCTTTGCCCGTGCCTGCTCAATTAAATTGGACATCTTTATCTCCGGGAAAATGCGGGCGAATTATGGCATCTAAGTCATACAAAATACCAGCCAGATGTGAATTCCGGAGACATCCAGGCAGTCTTTCTATTCGGTGCGCCGGCTGCGAGCGACCGTACTCCTTCCGGCTATTCAGAATTCTGCATCACAGCATCGCACAAGCCGCTCCGAAGCCTCCACAAACAGTAAACAACCTTAATGGAATTCAAGCCTGTTGGAATTAACAGCTAAAGAATCAACATGGCATCGCCGTAGCTGAAAAAACGGTAGCGCTCCTGCACGGCATGTGCATAAGCTGCGCGGATTTCTTCCACGCCGGCCAGGGCGCTGACCAGCATCAGCAGGGTGGACTCAGGCAGGTGAAAGTTGGTGATCAGTCCATCAATAACTCTGAATTCATAGCCCGGATAAATGAAAATACGGCTGTCCCCGCTGAACGGTCGCAGTTCTCCATTGGAGGCGGCTGTCTCCAGGCTGCGAACTGCTGTGGTGCCCACGGCAATGACACGCCCACCCCTGCTTTTTGCCTGCTCAACTGCCGCGCAAACAGATTCGGACACTTCCAGGTATTCCGCGTGCATGCGGTGATCCTCAATGTGCTCACTGCGAACCGGCTGGAAGGTTCCGGCGCCGACATGCAGGGTGACCCAGGTGCTGGCGACACCCTGACGGGCAATGGTGTCGAGCAGTTCACGGTCAAAATGCAGCCCGGCGGTGGGTGCAGCGACCGCTCCGGGATGCCTGGCATAAACCGTCTGGTAGCGCTCCCGGTCTGCGGATGTATCTTCGCGGGTAATGTAGGGCGGCAAGGGCATATGACCCAGTCGCTGAAGCAAGTCAGCGAGGTCACCATGCTGTAAACGAAGCTGAAAAAAAGCATCCTGCCGGCCGGTGACCTCCAGCCGGCTACCGTCTTCCAGCACGATGGCGCTACCTGCCATGGGTGTTTTACTGACCCTTAACTGGGCCAGGCACTCGCTATCGCTGAGCAGGCGCTCCAGCATGATCTCCACTTTACCACCGGTTTCCTTGCGACCGTAGAGACGGGCCGGGATCACCCGGGTGTCATTGAACACCAGCAAATCATCCTCACGAAGTAGTGCGGGAATATCGCGAAACGAACGGTCGCAGAAGCTGCCGTTATGTAAAGACAGGTGCAACAAGCGGCTGTCCGAGCGCCGCTCCAGCGGCTGCTGGGCGATCAGCCCTGAAGGCAGCTCAAAATAAAAATCACTGCGCTTCAAGGCTGCTCTGAGTCATGGGTCAGACCTCTAGTCACATGTAATCGTATCGGTCAGCTTGATAATTTGATCCGTACGGTCCACCGACCCGGATAGTGGTGACGCCAACAGGTAATTGAGTGTCCAACTGCCGCTTGTTTCCGTGCTGAAGGTTCTGCTCAGCACGCCCACAGTCTGCGATGCCACCGCGGTCCTGGCGCAAACGGCACAATACCCACTGAACTGTAGCATGGGAATATCCGCATTGGTCGGTTCCGGATTGACGGTATCCTGCGCAAACAACCACCGGGGCAAACCAACGGCATCGAACAGGTAGTGGATCTGGGCCTGGGTTATTGCCGTCACCAGGACGCTGGCGCCTCCCAGTCCATCAACACCGCGATACCAGAGTGCAGTGTAGCTTTTCTTGGAGCCATTGATGACCGGACAGGTCAAAGCACTCAGCGGCACCATTCGTTCCGTGCCCGACTCACCATACAAGGTGTATGAAAACATGGCATCGTTTTCGGCCAGCAGGCTGACCGACACTTGTCCCACCACCGCCAGATGCTGCTGACTGCCGTCATTGGTTACACGCAACAGGTCGGCGGTCCAGATATTGCCGTCCACTGATGGATTGCCGGCGATGAACCAGACCGGCTGACCGCTTTCATCATAGGTATACCAGATCAGGGCCCGGGCAGACCCACCGAAGTTGTATTCATAGCCCTGACCCAGGCCCGGCCTGGAAATGGGCTCCCACAGGCCAGGATGACCCGGGATGGGCGTACCGGTAAATTCAACATCGGCGCGGATGTCTACGGCCAGTGCTGTGTCGCTTTGATTGCTCAGTACGGCATGCCACCGTCCGGGTGTCAGATCGCCCCCGGTGACCGTCACAGACGGGCCGTTCCCGTTACTGCCCGTGGCGGAAACAACCACCGGTGCGTTTCCAGGCGCCGAGGCAAAAGGCGGATTGCCCAGGCTGTCACCAAAATCAACCCGGGAAAGGTCAAGCTTCAGGTTGTCGCTCTGTGTATCCGTTGCGCCGCCGGCTGTTACCGACAGGCTGCTCGCTCCGGGCGGCACATCGATAAAGACCCGGTCATGTACCGCACCGGCGTCCAGCGCCAGACCGTGTGTGCTTCCATTCATCAGCGGGAAGGTCATCGGCGGCGCAATTCCTGTGCGGCTGAAATGGACGGGAATAATGCCAATGTTGTAGGGCCGGTCACGGCTGGTGCCGATACCTGCGGCTCCCAGCCATTCTTCGCCGGGGAGTGCATTAACATTGTCCCAACTCACACGAACATTGAAGGTTTCATTCTTGCCGATAATGCCCGGTCCGCTGACTGCCAGCCCGGCTTCCCCGTCCGGCCCGACCACGGCGTTAATCAGCGTTGCCTTGTCGCCGCTAACGGCTCCCGAGCCTGCCCAGTTCTGCACAATCACCCAGTAATTTCCAGGTTCCGGAGAGAAGATATCGCAGTTTTCAATATCCGTTGGTGTCGTGCTGGAACAAAGGAGTTCGGATTCTTCGACAAATCCATCACCGTTGGTATCGCGCCCCACAAACAGATCCAGATCGTCGGCCGGCGAGGACGGCGTCCGGTTATGGAACCACAAGGTGCCCTGTGGCACATTGAACCACTGCGTCATGACGCCCTCACCACCGTCGTAGGGATTGTCCCTGGTGGGATCTTCGATCAGGGTCTTCTCAAACCGGCTGGGTTTAACCAGGCCACCGGCCGTAAAGGTGGCATCCGGCATGGCGCTCAGTTTCTCCAGCGTAAATTCTTCCCAACCCCCGTCCCGGTCGCTGCTGATGTTCCAACTCTCCGGCAGATCGCCGCCATAGGAATAAACTGCCGCGGACAGATGCTGATCCGGCAATCCGGCTGCAACCAGCATGATCTTACCGAAAACCCAGTCACCAATGGTTTCGGAAGAAAGAGTTATGTCGATTTTCAGGGTCTGGGAGGCGCCATTGGCAAGGGTGAAATTAGCCGGTGTGACCGTTACCTGAGAGCCTGCGGGGAAATCGACTGCAGTTGCCGTCCAGCTTCCTCCGCCGACGTGGTCTGTGACTGTTCGGTTGAAACTGCACTTTTCCTGGCAGGCTTCGTTCACCATACCCGGCAGATTCAGGCTAGATGGATCACCGCCTGCATCCGGATTGGCGGCAAGGAACTCCTGGCCGCTCACGTCCATATATAAGCCGGCCTGGAGGGCTTCGGCCAGTTGTATCCGCCCGGAACCCATTTCAAACGGTGTCGCTGGGCTACCCTTGTGATTCCGCACCTCAGTTGTCGCTGTGGTCTGGAACATGGACTGTAGTTGCGAAGGCGTCAGGCTGGAATCAGCCGACAGTAACAGTGCGCCGCCTCCCGCCACATGGGGGGATGAAAATGAGGTGCCACTGGCGGTAATCAAAGAATCATCGTCTTTGCCGGCGCCAAGTATCGCAACTCCCGGAGCGGTAATGTTCGGGACCATATTGCCGGGAACCGCCGCATTGGGACCCTGTGAACTGAAATCGGCAAGAACATCCGCCACACTGGTTTCATAGGACAGGCCAAACGGGCCAATCGTTGCTTTATGGCCGGCCCCGGAAGTCAGCCAGGTTTTTAGTTCCTTGCCCTTTGAGTAGCCTACATGGATGCCCGGAAGACAATGATTATCCGGACGCAGGCTTTCTCCGAAGTCTTCCGAGTTAATCAGAACGTAACCACCTGCACCGGCCAGCATCACGTTCTTGCCTTTTTCTACTCTGCCGTAATCACCTCTTTCACACACAACGATTTCACCGTTGAATGTGCCGGGCGCGAAAGGGTTGGTAGCGCCTGTGTTGTCAGCGCAAGAGGCGCCGAGTTCAGGCTCACCCGTTCCGCACAGGGCATTACCAAAATCGCCTGCAAATACAATATCCACCGGTCCGATGCCATCGGCGGAGCCGTTTACCGGGTCAAGGCCCTGACCGGCAATGTCCTGTGGGGGCATGGAATTGCCGCCGGAGAGATCCTTCAGTATGGCGCCCGTCAGGCGCGTATGGGTGGCTGCAGCCACACCCAGCAACCAGGGCGCCAGCGCGGGATTGGTTACGGATGCCGGCGCCGGACCACTATTTCCCGCTGAAGTAACCGCAAAAATTCCGGCATTTCTCATATCCAGGAGAGAAGTAGCATAGGTACTCCACGGGTTGGCCGAACCACCACCAATGGACAGATTCACCACATCCACACCATCGGTCAGGGCTTGCTCCAGGCCCTTAACGATATCTGCTGCGCCACAGCCCTCTTCATCTACATCGGGGGTATCCGGATCATCTTCACGGCAGACCTTGTAAGAAATCAAATTAGCGTGCGGGGCAACCCCCTGCAGTGTGGTGCTTTGACCCTCCAGGGTGGCGCTGATGCGATTACCTGCGACGATACTTCCGACAAGGCTACCGTGTGCAGCCGTATCTTTACCCTTGCTGCCTTCATCAGTGAAATCATAAACACCGATGATCTTGTCATTGCACAGGACTTCCGTATCGCTGCACAAGCCCAGTTGCTCACCGAGGGGGTTGACGTGATCATAGCCATCCGGGGCCGGATCCTGAAAAGACATATGATCCCAGTTAATACCAGTGTCAACAATTCCGATAACGACTCCTTCGCCCTGGCCGGAAGGCAGCCCGCCCTCGCCTTTCCAGATTTTTCCGGCACCAATCAGGATCGGGCCTGCATCGGTCTCCAGGCGATAAATCTCATTGGGTATCACGTTTTTAACATCCGGAGCGCCGCGCAGTCGCGCAGCCTGCGCCTCCGTCAATCTGAGCGCCACACCGTTGATCAGGTTTTTGTAACGAGCCCGAATTTCAGGAGTTTCGCCGATTGCTTGCACAGCGTCTGTAAGAAACTGCTGCAGGCGCCCATCGAGGTATTTCCCGTAAGCCACTGCCTGCGGACTGAGCAGATCCAGGTGTCTGCCGGTTTTATCATCCAACTGAACGACAGAAGGGTCAGCCAGCTCGACAATCCAGGTTCTTTTACCTTCATTGTCGAGCGGTTCAAGCTTGACCGATTTTGCTACCGCCACGGAACCGGGAATGATCAGCATGGCTGTAATGATCAGGCGCAAAACAAGTTCTTGATGTACTTTCCACATAAAGTGATCTCCGTTATTCATCCCTGTTCGGGGGATCTCATGGTCACCAGTTCCTCGGCAGCCGTTGGATGTATGCCAATCGTGCAGTCGAACCGCTCCTTGGTCAGCCCAGATTTTACCGCAACGGCAAATCCCTGAACAATTTCCGGTGCATCAGCGCCGACAATATGAATGCCAATAACTTTCTGACTCTCACGATCGACAATGAGTTTCATCAGGGTTTTCTCGTCCCGGCCTGAAAGCGTATGCTTCATCGGCTTGAACTCCGAACGATACACATCAATCGCGCCGTAGTGAATACGTGCTTCTTCCTCGGACGGGCCAACGGTTCCTACCGGTGGCTGGGAAAAAACGGCTGAAGGTACGAATTCGTGGTTAACCGGTCGCGCAGTGCCGCCAAATACCGTATCGGCAAAAGCATGGCCTTCGTAGATCGCCACCGGGGTCAGGTTAACCCGGCTGGTGACATCGCCAACCGCGTAGATATGCTTGATATTTGTCTGTGAAAAATCATTGACGACAATGCGGCCGCGGAGCCGGACATCGAGACCGATTTCCTTCAGGTTCAAGCCCCATATATTTGGCTCACGCCCGGTCGCATACATCACCTGATCCACTTCCAGCGTGCTGCCGTCATGCAACAAAAGCTCCAGCCCCTGCTGCGTTTTCCTGATTGACTCAACCTCTGTTTCCAGCATCAGGCGAACGCCCTTTTTCTGTATCTCAGCCCCAACCACTCTGCGCACGTCATGGTCGAAACCACGCAGAACGGCATCACCACGATATAACTGGAAGACTTCCGAACCCAGTCCGTTGAAGATACCGGCAAATTCACAGGCGATGAAACCACCGCCCACTATGGCTACCCGTCTGGGCAATTCCGGCAGGTCAAAAGCTTCGTCCGAAGTGATGACATGCTCGACACCCGGAATGTCCGGCACCCAGGGGTAGCCACCGGTGGCAATCAGAATGTGTTCTGCAGTAATAAGCTCGTCCCCCACCTGCAGGCGATGCGGATCAATGAAACTGCCCCGCTGTGGATAAAGCGTGACTCCTGAATTTGAAAGCAGAGACAGGTAAATCTGATTGAGGCGGTCGATCTCACGATCCTTGGCCCGGATCAGGTCGGGCCAACTGAAGCGAACCGGACCGACATCCCAGCCAAAACCGCGCGCGTCCTCAAAGTCTTCAGCAAAATGCGCGGCGTACACCAGCAATTTCTTGGGCACACAGCCCCGGATCACACAGGTACCGCCTACCCTGCTGTATTCACATATACCAACACGTGCGCCATGCGCTGCGGCAATGCGGGCCGCCCGCACACCCCCGGAACCGGCGCCCAGCACGAAAAGGTCATAGTCAAACTGGCTCATGTATTCATTCCTCCCCGGCTCCCGACAGCTCCGATTCTGGCGATTCAAGCCGGATAGGGTAATCAGCGGTGTCGGTAATGTCGAGTATCCTCAATAGCGCCAAACGTTTATATGACCGGAAGCAGGGTGAGAAATCTTTCATCAACATAAATCATGTATTGACATGAATCAATTGCCCATAGAGAATCTCATGGACTTGCCACAGTCGAATCCGTAGCATAGCGCCACACCCTGATGATCGGTAACCCAGCCTCATGCTTTCTGTTTTTGAAATTAGTTTTGAACGTTATTTTGAGCCGGTTTTTCAGCCCGTCAGCTTCGCGCTGGAAGCGGGTGGTCTGCTGCTGGTTACCGGTGCGAACGGCTGCGGTAAAACTACACTAATCCGGGTTTTGGCCGGATTTCTTCACGCCTCTTCCGGAAAATATGCCTGCCAGTCCGACAGCACGGCATACGTAGGACACTACCTGGGCATAAAAGATGACCTCAGCGTGATCGAAAACCTCCGCTTTATGCGAAATTTCATGGGTGTGCGCGGCCGCAACTGCGAAGAAGTCATGGCCCAACTGGGTCTCAATCGCGTGTCGGACCAACTGGCACGAACCCTCTCAGCCGGTCAGCGCAAGCGCTGCGCCCTGGGCCGTCTGTTGCTGGGCAATGCCAAACTGTGGTTGCTTGATGAACCCTACTCCAACCTGGACCAGGAAGGAGTTGAACTGGTCGATGACATCCTCACCAGGCATCTTTCTACAGGAGGCGCCTGTGTACTGGCCACCCACGGCAACCACCGCCCCGACTGGGCATCCAGCCAGGATTATTATCTGCTTTCCGGGGCCTCCGAATGTTGACCGAATCGCTCCGCGAGAGCATGTTTTCCGCTTTTCTCGCCCTGCTGCGGCGTGACATTCTGCTGGCCTTCCGCCGCCGCACCGAGTTGCTGTTTCCGGTCGCCTTTCTGCTGGTTGTGGTCAGCCTGTTTCCGCTGGGAATCGGCCCGGGCCCCAACTTACTCGCGCGCATTGCGCCGGGTGTTATCTGGATAGCCGCCCTGCTGGCCACCGTCATTTCGCTGGACGGCCTGTTTCGCTCTGACTTTGATGACGGTTCCATGGAGCAATTCATTCTCAGCGGGCACCCGCTGACCCTGATCGTGCTGGCCAAGATCGTCGCCCACTGGCTGGTGGCAGGGCTGCCGCTGGTTCTGTTGTCGCCCCTGCTGGCCATGTGGATGAACCTGCCGCTGGATTCGCTGGGCGTGTTGATTGTAACGCTGTTGCTGGGTACGCCGATCCTGAGTCTGATCGGTTCCATCGGTGTTGGCCTGACCCTGAGCCTGAAACGCGGTGGACAGTTGCTGTCACTACTGGTTTTCCCGCTTTATGTCCCCATCTTAATTCTGGCTACGGCAGCCGTGATGGCGGCCTCCGATGGCCTGCCTTACGGCGCGTTTCTGGGTCTGCTGACTGCAGGGCTGGTAACATCCGTCACGCTTGCGCCATTTGCGGCGGCGGCGGCACTTAAAATCAGCTTGTCATGAACCCAGATAACAGAACATGAAAAACGACAAACCCAGAAAAAATGCATTCCTGATGTTCATCCACAAGATGGGCTCACCGCCCTGGTTCTACAATTTTACCGGGAAATTCGTACCCTGGCTTTGGGCCGGATTTACCGTATTGACCATCTGGGGACTGTACCTCGGCCTGTTCAAAGCCCCGCCGGATTATTTACAGGGCGAGAGCTATCGCATCATGTACATCCATGTACCCGCTGCATGGATGTCGATGTTGATCTACATCGTGATGGCTGTCATGGGTTTCATTGCACTGATCTGGCGTGTTCGAACCATGGAAATCATGGCCATGAACAGCGCCCCGATCGGCGCCGCATTCACACTGATCGCACTGGTCACCGGTTCCCTGTGGGGCCGCCCGACCTGGGGAACGTACTGGGTATGGGATGCCCGCCTGACCAGTGAACTGGTGTTGCTGTTTCTGTATCTCGGTGTGATCGGCCTGTACAAGGCCATGGATGAACCCCGGAAAGCCGCACGGGCAGCCAGCCTGCTCGCGCTGGTTGGCCTGGTCAACATGCCCATCATCCATTATTCCGTCAAATGGTGGAATACCCTTCACCAGGGCAGCAGCATCAGCATGACCGGCAGCAAAATAGACCCCAGCATGTTATGGCCCCTGCTGATCATGGCGATTGCAATGAAGTTTTACTACGGAGCCAACCTGATTACCCGCTCACGCATCACGCTGCTGGAGCAGGATTTGCGCAAAGGCTGGACCCGGGATGTTATTGAAGGCACTGCCGGGGAGCATAAATCATGAATCATGCACCGTTCATATGGGGATCGTACGTGATCAGCGCAATTGTTCTGCTGTGGGCTGCCCTGGCCCCGCTGGTCAGCAAAAGGACCATCATCAAAAACATCCGCACATTCAACCAGGTAAGGGAACAAAGCAAGTGACGCCAACTCGTAAAAGAAGACTGATCGCCATCGTATTAATCCTGGCCGGGGTCGGTGTGGCCGCCACCATTGCATTTTATTCATTGCAGCAGAATCTGCTTTATTTCCAGAGTCCCAGTGAAATAGCGGATATATCCATGCCACCCGGGCGCCAGTTCAGGCTCGGCGGGCTGGTCAAGCCCGGCAGCGTCAGCCGGGAACAGGACGGTCTTGCAAGCCACTTCATCGTGACGGATGGGCCTGCTGAAATCGCTGTTCAATACGTTGGCATTCTCCCCGACCTGTTCCGCGAAGGCCAGGGCGTGATTGCCCGCGGAACCTTAAACGAAGAAGGTATTTTCATGGCCACTGAGGTACTTGCCAAGCATGACGAGAACTACATGCCGCCCGAGGTGGCGGATGCGCTGGAAAAAACCGGCCACACAGTCAAAAGTGCTGAGTAAGTCAGCATCAAATGAAGAACGGAGAATAAAACCATGATTGCCGAATGGGGACAGCTTGCACTGCTGGGCGCCTTACTGATTTCGATTATTCAGGGTATCCTGCCGCTGATCGGCGCCTCGAGCGGCAATCAGCAATTGATGAAGGTCGGCTCAAGCGCCGCTGCCGCCCAATTCCTGCTGGTCGCCATCGCCTTTGTCCTGTTGACATGGGCCTTTGTCACCCAGGACTTTTCGCTCGAATATGTAGCGCGGAACAGCAATTCCCTGCTACCCATGGAGTACCGCTACTCGGCGGTATGGGGCTCCCATGAGGGTTCACTACTGCTGTGGGAATTGATCCTCAGTATGTGGACATTCGCCGTGGCGCTGTTCAGTAAACGCCTGCCCGATGACTTCCGCGCCCGGGTGCTCGGCGTTCTGGGCTGGGTCTCTTTCGGTTTCCTGCTGTTCATTATTTTCACCTCCAACCCCTTTATCCGCCTGTTGCCGGCCGCTGCTGATGGAATGGACCTCAACCCCCTGCTGCAGGATCCGGGTCTCATCATCCATCCGCCGATGCTGTACATGGGTTACGTTGGCTTTTCCGTTTCTTTTGCTTTCGCCGTCGCCGCCCTGTTGGGCAAGCAGATCGACCGCGAATGGGTGCGTTGGTCACGGCCCTGGACACACATCGCCTGGGCCTTCCTGACACTGGGTATTGCGCTGGGAAGTTGGTGGGCCTATTACGAACTTGGCTGGGGTGGCTGGTGGTTCTGGGATCCGGTTGAAAATGCCTCGTTCATGCCCTGGCTGGTCGGCACCGCGCTGATCCACTCCCAGGCGGTGACCGAAAAACGCGGCGCCTTCCGAAACTGGACCTTGATTCTGTCCATTAGTGCTTTTTCACTTAGCCTGCTGGGTACCTTCCTGGTGCGTTCCGGCGTTTTGACCTCGGTGCACGCTTTTGCCTCGGACCCCACGCGTGGTGTGTTCATCCTGGTTTACCTGTCTGTCATCGTCGGTGGCTCACTGTTGCTGTTTGCCTTCCGGGCGCCCGGCATGGTTCAGGACGGCAAGTTTTCCGGCCTGTCACGTGAAACCCTGTTACTGATCAACAATTTACTGTTTGCCGTAATTGCTGCCATGGTGCTGACGGGCACACTGTACCCGCTGCTGTTGGATGCGCTGGATGCCGGCAAGATCTCGGTGGGTCCGCCCTACTTCGGCACACTGTTCAGCCTGCTGCTGGTTCCGCTGGTTATCCTGCTCCCGTTCGGATTCAACGCACGCTGGAAAAAAGATAAAGCAGGACGTTTGTTGCGGGAACTGCGTGTTCCTGCGGTAATCGCCTTGCTGGCGGGTGTCGCCACCGCATTCCTGTCACCCAAAGCGGGTGGATGGGGAGTGGCTGCTGTTGCCGGTGGTGTCTGGATCATGGTCTCCAGCATCCAGCATTATCTCCAACGCAAGCTTTCCATGCCGGGGCGTTGGCCTTCACTCAGTGAGGCCGGCATGACGCTGGCTCATTTCGGTGTCGGGCTGTTCCTGATTGGCGCCATGCTGACCAATGCCACCAGTGCGGAGAAACATCTGCGCATGGAGCCGGGTGAGTCCTTTGAACTGGCCGGTTATAATTTTGTTTTTGAGGGTACCCGCAGCCTGGAGGGCCCCAACTACACAGCCGATGAAGGGGAATTCATTATTTATCGTTCCGGTGAGCGCGTCGCCACCCTGCACCCACAGAAGCGTCGCTATACGCAAGGCAGGCAAGTTATGTCCGAGGCCGCTATCGACCCCGGACTGACCCATGACCTGTACATATCGATGGGGGAGGCACTGGATGAGGAGGGCAAGGCCTGGGCGGTCAGGCTCTACTTCAAACCGTTTATCCGTTTCATTTGGCTGGGTGCGCTCCTGATGACGGCTGGCGGCTTCCTGGCGGCTGCCGACCGGCGCTATCGCAGGAAACCATCTGCAGCGGCGAGGGGGCAAACAACATGATCGGCCGTATTGTTCCCATCGTCCTGTTCGTTCTGCTGGGCGTATTGCTCGCGGTCGGCTTGAAAATCTCAGACCACAAGACAGATATTCCCTCGCCCCTGATTGGCAAAAAAATACCTGAATTTTCACTGCCGGCTCTTGGACGCGAAGGTGTGACGATCACGGACAAAGACCTGATTGGTGAGCCATTCCTGCTGAATGTTTTCGCCAGTTGGTGCCCTACCTGCCGGACAGAGCATCCCTTTATTGAGCAACTGGCTGCATCCGGCCGGCTTCGCGTAATCGGACTGAACTACCGCGATGAGGAGGAAGATGCACTGGCCTGGCTGGAGTATTTCGGTAACCCCTACGAACTGATCATGGCCGACGTGAGTGGCAGGACTGCGATCGATTTTGGTGTTTATGCAGCGCCGGAGTCTTTTCTGGTGGACGCCAACGGCTACATCCTGTTCAAGCAGATTGGTATGGTGACACCACAAATTATCGAACAGGAGATATTGCCCCTGATCGAGTCAGGAGGGAGCAGTCAACCATGATATCAAGCCGGTTCAGAATCCTTTTGGCCATTATCCTGCTGCTATTGACGGTCCCGGCCTTTGCCAGCGGGGAACCCCTGATTTTCAAAGATCTTGATCAGGAAACCCGCTACCTGAAACTGACCACTCAACTGCGCTGCCTGGTTTGTCAGAACCAGAACCTGGCGGATTCAGACGCACCACTGGCACAGGATCTGCGCCAGGAAATTTATGAAATGATGCAGTCCGGCAGCACGGACGATGAAATCAAGCAGTTCCTGATCGACCGCTACGGTGATTTTGTTCTCTATATGCCTCCGGTCAAAAGCAATACGCTGGTCTTGTGGCTGATGCCTGGTGTCTTGCTGTTCGGCGGTGCGCTGGTCCTGTTAGTGGTGGTGCGCAAACGCAAACCGGATTCCGAGGGACAAGAGGAAGAGATCTCATCATGATATTCTGGATTTTAGCCGCTGTCGTACTGACTCTTGCGGCACTTATAAGCTGCTTTCCCCTGATCCGTACCCGGAGCGGTTGGACACCCATCGCCATCGTGCTGGTCTTCCTTGTGCCCGCCAGCGTGCTAATGGTCTATCCCTACATAGGCACGCCTGAGGCACTGAACCCGGCAGCCGTTATCACCCCCGCGGCCCCGCATGCCGGTCAGAATATCGATATCGATGCCCTGGTGGCCAATCTGCGCAATCGCCTGACCGAGAGCCCCGAGCACCTCGATGGCTGGCTGCTACTGTCCAAGACATTGAAAACCATGCAGCGTTACCCGCAAGCCCTGGAAGCAGCCGAAACCGCCTACCGGATTGCACCGGAAAACCCCATGGTGCTGGTCGAACTGGTAGAAGCTCGTATTTTTGTTTCCGGCCAGGGACAGTTTGACGATGAAATGATTACCCTGCTGAAAGATGCCATTCGCCTGGATCCAGGCCAGCAGAAAGGGTTGTGGATGCTGGGAGTGGCCTCAGCCCAGTCACAAGACGATGCCGCCGCGATTGAATACTGGCAGCAGTTGTTGCAACTACTGGATCCCGACGGAACCGTTGCCGCCTCGGTGCAGGAACAAATTACAGAAGCACAGCAACGACTCGGCCTCGACTCAAGCCCCAGCGCCGGGCAGGAAGGCATTAAACTGCATCTATCCGCCGGCGATGAATTGAATGCGAACGTACCGCCGGGCGCCGTTCTGTTTATTATTATCCGTTCTGTCGGACCCGTGGCCGGGCCGCCCCTGGGGGTGCGCCGGATTGACCATCCTGTGCTGCCGCTGGAAGTGACCATCAACGATCAGGACAGCATGATGGAAGCACGTAAGATTTCCTCGGTATCCGAACTGCGCATCCAGGCCCGGCTGTCCCTGTCAGGCGGCGCCAATGCACAAAGCGGTGACTGGCAAAGCGCCCCGATAACGGTTCCGCTGAACACCACGACGACCGTGCAGTTAAGCCTCGACCAACAGGTAGACTGAAATGCGCCTTCTTCCCATTCGTTCCGTATCCCCGCTTCTTTTTGCTGTTGCGATTGCCGCGCTTTTCGTATCGACTTCAAGCCCCGCAGGGGATGACAAGGTCGAATACATCCCCACCCGGCTGTCCGATACGCTGACCATGCTGAAGGGCCGTGGCGGAAACATTGCCATTTCAGCCGGCGAAGACGGTGTTTACATCATTGATGATCAGGTGAAGCCCGTTACCGACCAGTTGCTGGTGGCGATCGCCCGGATCAGCGATCAGCCGATCCGCTTTGTCATCAACACCCATTACCACCCCGATCATGTCGGCGGCAATGAAGTCATCGGTAAAGGCGGCGCGGTCATCATTGCGCACGACAATGTCTACAAAAGATTGAGTACTGAACAGTTCAATCATTTTTTCAATGAAACAACACCCGCCTGGCCCAAAGACTCCTTGCCGGTTGTCACCTTCAATGACCAGGTCACCCTGCACTTCAACGGCGAAACCGCACAGGTAATCCACGAACCACATGGCCACACGGATGGGGACAGCATTGTGTATTTCCCCGACAGCGACGTGATCCACATGGGAGACCTCTATTTCAACGGGCTTTACCCATTCATTGATCTGGACGCCGGCGGCAGCATCCAGGGCATGATCTCAGGTGTTGAACGGGGTCTCGCACTCGCCGGCAAGGACACACAGATCATTCCCGGGCACGGCCCCCTGAGCGACAAGGCCAGCCTGACTGAATACCATGATTTCCTGGTCAATGCACGCGATAATGTGCAAAAGCTGATCGATGAAGGCAAGAGCCTGGGAGAAACGGTTGCCGCTAAACCCACCGCACAGTGGGACGCCATCCTCGGGGGAGCCTGGATCACCCCGGAACAATTGGTCACTTTTATTTATAACAGCCTGCAGGGTATTACACAGTTCACGCCGTTGCATCCCGACGACCACAGCTAGCTGGATCCGGCGCCACCACACGGTACAGAATCTGCCCGCTGTTTCTATACTTGTGTTCAAACGGCGTTGTAATCTGCACATCTGCAACTTCCGTCAGCGTGACTTCACGGCGCCCCGCTATTTCTAAAGCTGCCACAAACTCACGGGCATAGATTTCCCAGTTGCAACGCATTGCCAACTGCCCGCCCAGTTGCATCAGGACCGGAAAAACCGGGTGTGCATGCCAGCGGCGTAACACCTGCGCTGGTTTGGGCCAGGGATTGGGATAGAGCAGGTAATGACGGTGTAAACGCCAGCCTTCCCGTACAGCCAGTCGCCAAAAACTGGCTAACTCAGCACGAAGCCACATCACATTTCCTTCGCGATAAAAAAAGTGGTGGGCCAATGAGTTCCGCCCGGGTAGTTTGCTGAGTCGCGCTGCGGATTTGTCTACACCGATCACCAGGCAGTCCGGATAACGCGCCGCGATCCGCCGGGTGCTCACGCCGGTCCCACAACCTGAATCAAGCACTATTTTCCGGTCCGGATCGATTCCGCTTGTCATCAAGGCGGCAAAAGCCCTCACCGTTGGTGTGTGCAATGGCTGACGCCACTCACTACGCAGGTGTTTTCGCACCAGCACAGCCAGCCGGGGGTGCAGTGATGACTGGCTGCTGCGAACCGGTGAAGAAACGGACCTTTGCGTCATATGTAATTCTTATATCCTTATTCCAAAAATAGCTGCTAACAAACCCCATCTTCAAGGTATCATTGGCATCGGACTAAAGATAATCACCTGATGACCCAGTCAATTCAAGCCAAAACAAGCCCGCAGGGTGCAACGCAATACCTGCATTATGAGCAGCCGTTCCGGTTTGCCAACGGTGGCGAACTTCCCCGCCTCGACATGGCTTATGAAACCTGGGGTCAACTCAACGCTGAAAGATCCAATGCCATATTGATCCTGACCGGCCTTTCGCCCAGTGCGCACGTGGCCAGCAGTGCGGCGGACCCGAAGGATGGCTGGTGGGAACCCATGGTCGGCCCGGGCAAACCCATTGACACCGACCGCTATTTTGTCATCTGCGTCAACTCACTGGGCAGTTGCAAGGGCTCAACCGGACCGGCCAGCATCAACCCGGTGACCGGCAAACCCTACCGGCTTTCATTTCCAGAGCTGATGATCCAGGACATCGCATCTTCCTCCCTGCTGGTGCTGGAAAGCCTGGGAATCGATCAGCTACGTGCCGTGGTCGGGCCTTCGATGGGGGGCATGAGCGGGCTGGCCTTGCTGAAACTCAAACCGGGTGTGGCTCGACATTTCCTGGCAATTTCCACTGCCGCGCGGGCTGAACCCTTTGCTATTTCCATCCGCTCCCTGCAGCGCGAAATGGTGGTGCGCGACCCGGCCTGGAACGATGGCGCTTACACCGAGCAGGAGTGGCCCGAGACCGGAATGAGGTTGGCGCGCAAGCTCGGTATGATCTCCTACCGCTCTGAGCCGGAGTGGAGAGAACGCTTCGGACGCAGCGTGCAGGATCACTATGAAGAGCGCTTGTTCGGCATGCACTTCAACATTGAATCCTACCTGGAATCCGCCGCCAGGAAATTTATCCGCAATTTTGACCCCAGTTGTTACCTCTACCTGTCACAGGCAATTGATTTTTTCGATATCAGCAACGGATACGAGGACATGGCATCGGCGTTCGCCGGCATCCGCCTGGAATCAGCCAAAATAATCGGCGTGGAAACCGACTTCCTGTGGCCGGTTCATCAACAAAAGCAAATCGCTGAAATGCTTGTGGCCAACGGCATCCAGTCATCCTTTGAACTCCTGCCCTCCATCCAGGGCCACGATTCCTTCCTGGTCGACTATGACCGCTTCTGTCCTGTCGTAGCAGATTACTTCGCACACATCAGATAGCTTTCGCTTTCACTTGCGGGCGACCGGCGTGCAACCTCACAAGCCCGTCGCGCCCAAGGGCGCTCTTACAGTAAGAGCCCGCTTGCGGGCGACCGGCGTGCAACCTCACAAGCCCGTCGCGCCCAGGGGAGCTCTCACCGTAAGAGCCCGCTTGCGGGCGACCCGACCCGTATCCGTCAAACAACCGGCCATGCCGGCAAAACCCTGCACAATTACTGGCCCTACCGCACCAGCACGGCTATAATCTGCGCCTCGCAGGACAAGACCACCCATGCCGAAGTGGCGGAACTGGTAGACGCGCCGGATTCAAAATCCGGTTCTGGCAACAGAGTGAGAGTTCGAGTCTCTCCTTCGGCACCAATCTCTTGAAAAGCCGGCCCTTTTCCATTCAACATTCCACCTTGTCGAGAAATTTGAGAAGCTCTTTATAAACTACACTCGTGGTAACGCTTATCATTCTCATATGCAAAGAATGTAGTAAGATGCATTTCCAGTTTATAAACAGGCCAGAAATATGATAAAAAAACACTTCATACGGTTGTTATTGCTGACCGTTGCGCTGTTGACGTCCATCAATGCGTTTGCGAAAACAGACAAACCCAATATTCTGGTCATCTGGGGTGATGATGTCGGTATGTACAATATCAGCGCCTATCACCGCGGCATGATGGGTGGCAGCACACCGAATATTGATCGCATTGCCGATGAAGGCGCCCTGTTTACCGATGGCTATGCCCAGCAAAGCTGTACTGCCGGACGTGCTGCATTTATTCTTGGCCAGCATCCGTTTCGCACCGGCCTGTTAACCATTGGCATGCCTGGCGCCAAGGGCGGCATCAGTGAAAAGGACCCTACCCTCGCTGAATTATTGAAGAACTACGGTTACGTATCCGGGCAGTTTGGCAAGAATCACCTGGGTGACCAGGATGAACACCTGCCGACCAACCATGGTTTTGATGAATTTTTTGGCAACCTTTATCATCTCAATGCCGAGGAAGAGCCGGAAACAGAGTTCTACCCGACAGACCCTGAATTCCGTAAGAAGTTTGGACCGCGTGGCGTACTGCATTCTTATGCCGATGGCAAAATAGAAGACACCGGACCACTCACCAAAAAGCGCATGGAAACTGCTGACAGCGAATTCCTCGCCGCCAGCCTGGATTTCATTGAACGGGCCCACAAGGCCGGCAAACCATTTTTTGTCTGGCACAACTCCACCCGCATGCACGTATGGACGCATCTGAGCGATAAGTACAAAGGCAAATCAGGTTATGGCCTGTACGCGGATGGCATGATGGAACTGGATGACAATGTAGGCGCCCTGTTGGACAAGCTTGATGAACTGGGGATAGCCGACAACACCATTGTCGTGTTCAGCACCGATAATGGCGCCGAAAAATTTACCTGGCCGGACGGCGGAACGGTCCCTTTCAAGGGTGAAAAAGGCAGCACCTGGGAGGGTGGCTTCCGCGTTCCCATGATGGTCAGATGGCCAGGCACGGTTAAGCCGGGCACCGTGATCAATGATATTTTTTCCCAGGAAGACTGGCTGCCGACGCTGATGGCC
Source organism: Gammaproteobacteria bacterium (assembly GCA_024279945.1). Lineage (GTDB taxonomy): Bacteria > Pseudomonadota > Gammaproteobacteria > Xanthomonadales > SZUA-36 > JAJRRA01. Next base: position 94,899 of record JAJRRA010000091.1, on the reverse strand, counting down.
GCTGCCGGCGAGCCTACAGTTAAGGAAGATTTATTGAAGGGCCACAGGGCCAATAGCAGGAATTTCAAAGTACATCTCGACGGCTATGACCAGACCGATCTTTTAGCCGGTAAGGGTCCTGGTAAACGCAAGGAAATATTTTATTTTGATGCCGGTGGCAATCTCAATGCAATCCGCTACCAGGACTGGAAGATTCACTTCACCATCATGGAAGGCGCGATTAATGAGGCTTATCGCAAAACACCCAGTTGGCCTTTGATCGTCAACCTGCGCATGGATCCGTTTGAAGTGGGCCCTGATTCCTCCATGTATGTGAGGGATTTCTATGCCGACCAAATGTGGATGTTTGTACCGGCACAGGCCCTGGTCTCCAAATTCCTGTCAACGTTCAGGGATTACCCGCAAAGACAGGAAGGTGGGACCTTGAGCATTGATGCGGTAATGAACAAGCTCAAAACCGCAGCCAACCAACAGTAAACCCCGTTTCCGGGTCAATGACCCGGAAACCGGACAGACACGACAATGCGCCGTTTTTTGATTCATTTCACCGTGCTGGCGATGCTGGTTTTACTGCACCCGGTCACGGCCCGGGCCTGGGGTCCGGAGGGCCACTTCGAGGTCGGGAAACTAGCCTTGAAGGGTCTTGACCCGCTTGCAAGCGCCTGGCTCCAGGACTTGCTGGGGACGGATGACGTTGAGGCAATCGACAAGGCCTGCAACTGGCCGGACCGCGTCAGGGGAAACCCGGCCTGGGACTGGGCCGCACCCCAGCATTACGTCAATATCCCACGCAGCACATCCCGCTATGATCGGCAGCGGGACTGTCCTGACGGTCTGTGCGTGACTGAAGCCATCAAGAAATATGCGAACCAACTGGGTGATCCGCGGCAGAACAGGCGTAAGCGGTGGGAAGCCTTCGCCTGGCTGTGCCACCTGGTGGGTGATCTGCATCAGCCATTGCATGCCGGCTACCGCGATGATCGTGGCGGCAACAACATCAACGTCAACTACCGGGGCAAGGAAATCAACTTGCATCAGTTCTGGGACAGCGCCGTGATACAGGAATATCTCAACCCGGATGGCGCCTGGCAAAAACCGGCATCAGCCAGCGCCACTTCACTCATCGGCAATCGATGGAATCCGGTAGAAACAGATGCCTGGACCGAGGAGTCTCATCGACTCGCCGGCAAGGCAGCCTACCCGCCCGGTGAAATCATTCAGGAAGATTTCGCCAAGAATAGCTGGCTACTGATCCGCCAACAGTGGCTCAGCGCCGGAGACCGGCTTGCCCGGATTCTGAACGCCGTCGTCGGTGAAGCTGAGGTCGAACTCGACCGCTAGGAGTTTGTCACAGCAATATCATGATCGCGACCCCCGCCAGGGTCAGCAAGAGTCCGGCAACTTTACGCAAACCCAGCGATTCACCCAGCATCAGCCAGGCCAGCAGCACGATCCATGCGTTTGCGCTTTCGTTCAGAATGGATGCCACGGAAGCCGGGATCAGTTTGTATCCGGCCATATACAGCAAGGTCGACACATATGCGCCCAGGAAGCTCGCAACCGTGATCTGCACCCAGGGCAATGAGACTGAAAAACTCGCCTTAACGGACGCCACGCGCCTACGCAGCAGCATGACGATAAGCATCCCGAGCAGTCCACCAAACAGGCGAATCTCCACCGTCCAGAGAAAAGGCCGCGTTTCCAGTATTTCCTTAACCATGACGACGCCCACAGCCATCATGAACACGCCCCCAATACCATACAGAACGCCTTTTTGAACATTTTCACTGTCAACGCTGGAGCGCTTTTGTTTCCAGGTCACCAGAAGGATCCCCGCCATCACCAGCACCAGACCGGGGATTTGCCAGCCGCTGAGTGATTCTCCCAGAAAAAAAATCGAGAGCAAAATTACAAAAGGACTGAGCAAACTGCCCACAATGCCGGTGCGACTCGCGCCCATCAGATTCAGCGCACGCAGATACCAGGTGTCAGCCAGGGCAATTCCGATGCAACCGGAAAGCAGCGTCAGTGCAAGGTCCGGCAGGCTGAAGTCCGGCAGGGATAATCCATCCACCAGTAACAGCGTCGGGACTAGTAGTAAAAAACCCAGCAGGTTTTTGAACAAATTGAGCTCGAAGGCAGGCAGCAAGCGCCCCGGTTGCCGGAACAGCACAAGCGCCAGGGCCCAACTGACTGCGCTGCTCAGAGCAAAAAACTCACCCCAGCCCATCGTCTCCACAGCTTAGTTCACGCTCAGTGAGGCTCTTCCAGTACGGTAGCCGAGAGGAGATAAACGGGTTTCAGCGGCACATCCGTGGCGTCCAGGTCCTCGTTGTAGCCCGTCTCCACTGCGGCAATCGCCTCTACGACATCCTGGCCCGAGACAACCTGGCCAAATACCGTGTAACCCCAGTTGCTGGAATTGGGATCGAGTGAGCTGTTGGCCGACAGGTTGAAATAGAACTGGCTGGTAGCCGAATGCGGGTCCTCATAGCGTGCCATCGCAATCGTCATGGGCATGTTCTTGAGACCGTTGCCCGATTCATTGATCACCGGTGGATAGATACCCCGTTCTTCCAGGTTTTCGGTATAGCCTCCGCCCTGCACCACGAAACCAGGCATTACACGATGGAAAATGGTTCCGTCATACTGCTTATTGAGAACATAGCGCAAAAAATTGTTGCTGGTGGCGGGGGCACGCAGGCGATTGAGTTCAACCACGATATCGCCCATGCTGGTCTCCAGGCGCACGGAAGGAAACAGATTATCCGGCAGGATATCCTCCGGGAAACAATCCGGCCCGGCCTGAACGCCCAGGGAAAACAGGCTCAGAAGTGTGATCAACAAGGCAATTTTGGGTGCTTTTTTCATGGGATCCATCCAGTGCTTTACTCGATTACATAAGAAAACGCTATGATAAGGCTTTATGGCCCTGATGGGAGACAATTCCGTTGAGTAAATCCTTTGTTTTGCCGATTGATGCCCTGCGCTGGCAGGTTGATGAAAACACGCTGGACTTCAAATCAACTTCAGAAATTGACCCGGCCGAAGGTATTATCGGCCAGCCCGTTGCCATGGAGGCACTGCGTTTTGGCGTTGAAAGCAATGCGCCAGGACAAAATATCTACGTCCGGGGAACCAGCGGCACCGGCCGCACCAGCCTGGTCAGATCACTACTCGCCGAGCTCAACCCCCAGGCTCGCCGCAGGCTTGATCGTTGCTACGTACACAATTTCCTGCAACAGGATCAGCCACGCCTGATCACCTTACCTGCCGGCCAGGGGCCGCTATTGCGCCGCCGGGTCAAGGAACTGGCCGATTTCATTGAAAGCCAGTTGCTTGAATCTCTTGACAGTGAACCTCTCAAAGCCAGCCGGGATGCCATCTCGAAAACCACCCAGGACGCGATCGAAAGCATTACCGGTCCGCTGGAAGAAGAACTCAAGGCCAACGGCCTGGCCCTGGTGCGCCTGAAGTCCGGCCAGTTGACGAGGACTGCCATGTTCCCGGTGGTGGATGGCCAGCCCACGCCACCTGAGGAACTGGCGCAACAGCTCAAAGCCGGCAAGTTGAGCGAAAAGGACCTGGAGGAATACGACAAAAAAATTCAGCAATTCGCACCACGCCTCCAGGAAGTATCACACGAAGCCAACAAGACCTGGCGGCAAGGGATAAAAAAGATCCAGGAATTTTTTGAGAATGAAGCCCGGGCCGTTCTCCACCACCAAACTGCTGAGTTGTTGGCTGAAATGCCCCAGGCTGAAGTCAAACAGTTTATTGAAGAAGTCATTGATGACGTCATTGAAAACCGCATTGACCCGCAATCCCTGCAAGGCCAGCCGCCTCCCCAGGTGCTGTACGGCGTCAATGTCATCAGTTCCTATGACCCCGATTCCAACCCCGTCGTAACCGAAAATACGCCGACTGTGAAAAACCTGCTCGGCTCGGTTGAGCCGGAACTCGTCGCCAACGGTCAGATGGTGACCAACTACCGGGGTATCCGGGCCGGTGCGCTGGTACGTGCGGATGGCGGCTACCTGATTCTGGATGCCTACGATGTCCTGAGTGAGCCGGGTTCCTGGCGCATGCTGATGCGGGCTTTGCGCACCGGCAGCGTGGAGATTGTGCCCTCAGACCTGGGCTGGCCGCTGGTCAGTCAATCACTCAAGCCCCAGGCCATCGATATTTCGGTGCGCATTATTCTAATCGGCAGCAGTCGCCTGTTCTACCAACTGGACCAGGTTGATCAGGACTTCACCAACCTGTTTAAAGTACTGGCCGACTTCAACTCTGAAATCGAACGCTCCGAGTTGGGCATCAACCAGTATGCCGCCGTGGTCGCTCGCATTTGCCGGGATGAAGACCTGGTTCATTTTGATGCCTCCGGTGTGGCTGCACTGGCAGAGCATGGTGCGCGGATTGCCTCACGCAAGGGAAAAATTACTGCTCGCTTCGGACGCATTGCCGACATCGTTCGCGAGGCCTCATTCCTGGCCGCCAAAGCAGACGCACCACTGGTAGGCCGCAAACACGTAGAAGACACAATCGTCCGCACAAAATACCGTGCCAGCCTGCCTTCGACCCGCTTCCAGGAACTCATCCATGACGGCACCATCATGGTTCAGACCCAGGGCAGCGTGGTCGGGCAAATCAATGGCCTGGCCGTTATCAGCGCCGGACAACTGAGTTACGGTTTCCCGGCGCGAATCACGGCCACCATTGGCGCCGGCCAGGCCGGCATCATCAATATCGAGGGCGCGGCTGCCCTGTCCGGCTCCATCCACACCAAGGGGTTCCATATCCTGGGCGGCTTGCTGCGCCACCTGCTGCATTCGGATCACCCACTGGCTTTCAGCGCCTCGATTGCCTTCGAGCAGAGTTACGGCGGCATTGATGGTGACTCCGCCTCGGGTGCAGAAATCTGTTGCCTGATCAGTGCGCTCACAGGCATACCCATCCGGCAGGAGTTGGCCATGACCGGCGCCATTGACCAGCATGGCCACATCCAGGCGATTGGTGGCGTCAATGAGAAGATCGAAGGGTTTTTCGATGCCTGTAACGCCATGGGATTAAGTGATGAACAGGGGATTCTGATTCCCTGTTCCAATGTCGGGGACCTGATGCTGCGCCCGGATGTGCTGGAGGCCTGTGCTCAAGGCCACTTCCATATTCATGCGGTGAAAAATGTCAACGAGGCACTGGAGGTACTGACCGGGAGAGAGGTGGGTCAGGCGGGAAGCGATGGCAAATATCCGAAAGACTCCCTGCTCGGCCTGGCCCAGTCAAAGGCAACGGATTTCTGGCACAAGACGATGAACCGGCCGAGTCGCAAAGCAAAAGCTGATTCCCCGGAACAGGAGAAATAGACATCCTTCGATCCATTTTTATCTCCGCTTTCACCAGCTATATCGCGCTTGCGTTTTTCTATGCACTGGTCCAACTGATTGGTGGAACGGAGCCTTTGCTTTCCTGGCTGGGGCTGGCCCTGTCTGCCGGCGCGCCGCTGGTATTCTTCGCCTGGCTGTACCTGGCGAACGCTGCACGAACATCCCGCCACCCGGTGGCAGTGAGTGCACTTTGCGGCCTGGGTGTTGCCATTACAATGGCCGCCAACTGGCGTTATGGCACAGCCAGTGGGGTGGTTCACCTGTGGGCGGGATTATGCCTGCTGGGCTGGTTTGTCTATCTCCGCTGGTATTCGGTGTTTTCTCCGCGCAAGAACCTGGTTCTGGGAGCCCTGCTTCCCGGGTTCACACTTGAAAACCTGCAGGGTGAAACGGTTTCATCAAGCAGATTCAGGGGCAAACACCACGTGCTGGTTTTTTATCGTGGCAACTGGTGTCCCCTGTGTTCTGCCCAAATCCGCGAACTGGCCGCACACTACCGTGACTTGCAGGCACTGGACACCGAAGTGGTGCTGATCAGTTCGCAACCCCAAAGCCACAGCCGTAAATTGGCAGAAAAATTTGAGGCGCCAATGCAATTCTTGCGTGATCCGGATAATTCAGCGGCAAAACAACTGGGTATCGTGCACCGTTTCGGCACGCCGATGGGTATGCAGGCCCTGGGATACGGCAACGACACGGTGATGCCCACCGTGATCATCACCAGCCCGGACGGAAGCATACTTTTTGCCGATGAAACCGATAACTACCGGGTTCGACCGGATCCGGTTTTGTTTCTGGAAATCATCAAGGGTACGTGAGCCAGGCTGAAGCATTTAATGGTGTCTTTTTCTTGATTGTGTTCGCGTTATACTTGGCCTCACCTTGAGAAGGAGAAGCACAATGCGCCTGGTTTTTGTATTGCTTTTGTTCCTGTCCCCCTTGTCACTGAGTGCCCAGGAATCGGGTTCCGGCCCCTTGTTCATGAAGGACCTGCTGGGAGACCGGGAGTTTTTTGAACCCTGGGGCATCGGCTTCGATTTCTACACCATGGAGCAGGACTACGGTCTCAAGCAATTGCAGTTCAACCTTCCGGGTGTCGGCATTGATGACCCATCCAAAATCGATGTCACCAACGAACTGCAGCATTTCGACATGCAACTTGATGTGTGGCTCACGCCTTTTCTTAACGTCTTCGGTATCCTGGGGCGGATCAATGCCGACACCCTGGTTGATCTGAGCAAGGCGACCATCACCGGCCTGCCCATTACCCTGGGGGTTTTGCCCATCTCCTACGATGGAACCGTGTACGGCGGCGGCTTCAACCTGGTTTACGGTGGCAACTGGTGGTTTGTCTCCCTCAACAACACCTGGACCAGCGCCAAACTGAGCGGCGACTTCAACTCCACGGTTTCCTCGTTCACCAGCCAACCCAGGCTGGGCTTGATCAAGGACCAGTGGACGTTTTGGCTGGGCGGCATGTATCTCGACACCCAGGAAAAGCACAACGGCATCATTCAACTGCCCATTCCCGGAGTTCCCCCGGTGCCGTTCAATGTCGAACTGGAAAGCCTCAAGAACTGGAATTATGCCGTGGGCGTCTCGCATATTTTCAGCCCGAAGGCCATGGTGACACTGGAACTCGGATTTGGTGACCGTGATCACACCCTGTTCAACTTTACCTACAGATTCTGAGTGCGGTGACCCATGCAGGCGCATGTCCGTTTTATCCTGCTGATCGTCATCCTCTTGTCCGCAGTGCAACCCTGCTTCGCCTATGAAACCGACCAGTTCAGCAACCGGCTAAAACCGATCAGGGACGCCACAGCCCTGCTGGATAAAAGGGTCAATCAGTCCATCGAAAAAGCAATTGCCAACTGGAAAGGCCCCCGCGATGACTGGAAAGTCATCAATGCCATCTTTCACGACATCGGCGGCTATCACTGGGTTGACAAAATTGAGCGCTGGGCGATGAAGTCTCCCGAGATCGAACATCTGCAGACCTCGCGCCGTGAATCCATTTACCAGGGACAGCCGTTCTGGGCAACACGGGTGGCAGGCATTTTCGGTGTCGGCCCAACCATCAAGGTCAACGGACAACTGATCGGTTCAGACAAAATGGGGCATTTTCTGTCGCAGGGAAGAAAGTTCTACCGCCGCTACCTCAAGTCCGGGCTTGAGTCACAGGCCGCCGAACACTCAGCCTACACCGAACGGGCCATTTTCGGGCAAATGACCACGGGTGTTTATTCCAATGCCGACCTGGTGGCCAACTACGAGGGCTACCGCTTCTATCGCAGCCTGTTTGAAGACGACATCATTCCAGGCAAAAAGGCTATTCTGAGCTGGCAGGAAAACAAATGGGTAATCAATCGCCCCTTTACCTGGGCGGATCACGTCAATGAGTACTGGGATGAAGCCCTTAACATCAATGACTACGATTCGCTGCTTTATCCTTATATGAAAGAACGCCTGCTGAGTTTTTGCTCCGACTATTTCACGGCGCCGGAACGCTACATCCTTCACGATGACGAGCAGTTGAAAGCCCGTTATGCACAACTGCAGTTAAGAGACACCTCAGAACTCCGCCTGAACCACTTGTGTACCGCCAATCCGTAGTGCGTTGCATTGGCTGACCCAGATCATCCGGCTTGTACTTGATTTGTGCAAGAGTTAGGGTCTGTAACTGGCCGCTTTGAAGGCGAAATACCCAGCCGGCAGAATGGACGCTCCCTGGTTCGGTGCAATTCGCACCTTCAGAACCGGCCCAAACAAGAATAGTTCAAACCTGAAAAGCACCATGATGCGTGAAGGAAAAGGGCCATCCTGTAGCCGCCGACAGCTCTTAAAAAGGGCTGTCCACCGAACACACCGACCAAATCATGGCCGCCACCCCCGACCAGGGGTACTTAACGGTATTCGCGAAAATGAGGGAAAAACCATGATGCACCTGAAAATAATGAAGCTCATCATGATGAAACAGCAACTCGAAACCATTTGCATCGCACTGACCGCATCGGCATTTATGGCGGCGAACGCATTTGCAGCCGTGGCGGCGGATCGCCCAGAAAACACCGGCACAACGGAAATGCCCCAGGGCCTGTGGCAAGCTTTTTCCAGGGCACGGCTGTTGATCGAACCGGTCAAAGACCCCTCTTCCGGTGCACGCTTTGCCGGACAGAACCCGGCTAACCGGCTGTACTTTTTATTTGACGAGAAGGGCGTGACCTTCAAGCGCGGCAGCGACTGGAGCCTGGGCATGCAGCTTGAGTCCTACGGGACAAGGAGCAACCAGCAGACTTTTCCAACACAAAAACTGCACCTGGACGGCAACACCGTCACCCTGGACCGGGGCGATATCCAGGAATGGTACATCAACCGCGCACAGGGGCTGGAACAGGGCTTCACGCTGGCGGATAAACCCGCCGGCCATACGGCCGGTGAGGACATCGTGCTCAAAATACAATTGAGCGGCGACCTGGAGCCGAGGTGGCAGCGCGAAGGTGAGAAGATAGCCTTCTACACAGAGCAAAGCGATTACGCCTTCAGCTACGACAAACTGCTGGTGGTGGATGCCAACGGCAAGAACCTGCCGGCGAAAATGCTGCTAGCGCAGGGGCAGTTGCAGATTCAGTTTGACCCGACCGGGGCACAATGGCCGGTGACGGTGGATCCGGTGGTATCGGTTGAGACCAAGCTGGTGGGGGCGGATAATGATGCCGCGACTAATGATAACTTTGGCTACTCGGTTGCCCTCTCGGCGGACACGGCGCTGATTGGAGCCCTTAACGATGATTGCAGTGTGACGATCCTGAATTGTGGCTCGGCCTATGTGTTTGGCACTACCGGCGGCGGTTGGGTTTTCCAGGGAAAACTCACGGCCTCCGATGCCATAAATGCTGATTTTTTTGGCTACTCGGTCGCCCTCTCGGCAGACACGGCGCTGATTGGGGCCTTTAGGGATGACTGCAGTGCGACGATCCTGGATTGTGGCTCGGCATACGTGTTTACCCGCACTGGCAGTAGCTGGTCACAACAAGCAAAACTCACTGCTTCTGATGCCGCGACTTACGATTATTTCGGCAAATCGGTCGCCCTCTCGGCAGACACGGCGCTGATCGGGGCCTATAGGGATGACTGCAGCGCGACGATCCTGGATTGTGGCTCGGCATACGTGTTTACCCGCACCGGCAGCAGCTGGTCACAACAAGCAAAACTCACTGCTTCCGATGCCGGGGCCGTTGATTACTTCGGCGACTCGGTCGCTCTTGATGCAGATACCGCGCTCATCGGGGCCAGTAGTGATGATTGCGTTGCCGGAGCAAATTGTGGATCGGCCTATGTTTTTACCCGCAGCGCCAGCATCTGGTCGCAACAACAAAAGCTCACCGCTGCCGATGGCGCGCCAAATGATTTCTTTGGCAACTCGGTGGCGCTATCTGCAGAAACTGCGCTCATCGGGGCCTATCAGGATGATGACGGTGCTACCAACAGCGGTTCGGCTTATGTATTTACCCGCAGCGGCAGTAACTGGTCACAACAACAAAAACTCTCTGCTTCCGATGCCGCGACTTACGATTATTTCGGCAAATCGGTCGCCCTCTCGGGTGACACCGCTCTGATCGGTGCTTATTCTGATGATGACGGCGGCACAGACAGTGGCTCGGCCTACGTATTTAACCGTAGCGGCAGCACCTGGTCGCAGCAACAAAAACTCACCGCCTCCGATGCCACGAGCAGCGATTACTTTGGCTTTTCGGTCGCCCTCTCGGCGGACACGGCGCTCATCGGAGCCATTCTGGACGATGACGGCGGCACAAACAGCGGCTCAGCCTATGCGTTTAGCCGTAGCGGCAGCACGTGGGCAGAGGAACGAAAACTCACTGCGGTCAATGCCCGCGCCCTACACTTCTTCGGCAACGCAGTCGCCCTCTCGGGTGACACCGCTCTGATCGCTGCTTATTCTGATGATGTCGGCGGCTGGGACCGCGGCTCAGCCTATGTATTTACCCGTAGCGGCAGCACCTGGTCGCAGCAACAAAAACTCACCGCCTCCGATGCCGCTGACTATGATCTCTTTGGCTACTCGGTCGCGCTGGCTGGAGACACGGTACTCATCGGGGCCTATCAGGACGATGACGGCGGGACAGACAGCGGATCGGCCTATGTGTATACTCGCAGCGGCAGTACCTGGTCACTGCAGCAAAAACTCACCGCCTCCGATGCCGCAGCCTATACCTACTTCGGCTACTCGGTGGCGCTGGCTGGAGACACGGCGCTGATCGGGTCCTATGAGGATGACTGCAGTACGACGGTCGTGGGTTGCGGCTCGGCCTATGTGTATATCCGTAGCGGCAGCACCTGGTCGCAGCAACAAAAACTCACCGCCTCCGATGCCGCGGCCTCTGACGCCTTTGGCTACTCGGTAGCCCTCTCGGCGGACACAGCACTGATCGGAGCCTACCAGGATGATGACGGTGGTACCAACAGCGGTTCGGCTTATGTGTTTACCCGCAGCGGCAGCACCTGGTCGCAGCAAAAAAAACTCACCGCCTCCGATGCGGCGGCCGGTGACCAGTTTGGCAACTCGGTCGCCCTCTCGGTTGACGCGGCACTGATCGGGGCCGAAAATACCGGTATTTATCGCGGTTCGGCCTATGTGTTTGCCCGCACTGGCAGCACCTGGTCACAGCAACAAAAACTTACGGCTACCGATGGCGCGGACTACGATTATTTCGGCTACTCGGTCGCCCTTTCTGCAAACACGGTGCTCATTGGAGCTTACACGAGTAATGCCGGTGGATATCATAGCGGCTCGGCCTATTTGTATACCTGGACCGGCAGCGCCTGGTCGCAGCAACGAAAACTCTTGGCCTCCGTTTATTGGAGCGATGCTCTTTTCGGCTCCTCCGTGGCTCTTTCTGGAGACACTGCCCTCATTGGGGCAATGAACACGCCCTGCAGCAACTTAGGGAACTATTGCGGCGCGGCCTACCTGCTCCACTTTGCCTGCGGTTACGGCAAAGGACTGCTGGCCAACCGGTGGACCATGATTGGCATCCCCTGTGATCCGGGGGCGGCCAATACCGTGCAGGATATCTTCGGTGACCAGCTCAACCCGTCGCGTTATTATTCGCGCTGGATACTGTATAAACGCGATGCCACAACCGATGCTTACAGCCTGCTGAGCCTGGCCTCACCCATGGCGCTGGGCGAGGGCTACTGGATCATCTCCCTGGATGCCACGGTGTGGGATGTCAGCGGCACCGAGACTGCCAGGGACACCAGCAATGCCAACTGCATAACGGTTGACGGCTGTTACGTGATCAACCTAACGCCACCGGGGGTCGGACAGCCCCCTCGCTTCAACCTGATCGGCCACGTATTTTCATTTGACGTGGATTGGACCGATGTGCGGGTTGAGGTGAACGGCACGGCCTATACGCCGAGCGGAGCGAAAGCGGCGGGGTATATGGAAAAGTCGATGTGGATTTATAACGGCAACGGCTATGATGTCTTCGATGACACCACACCGGGCATGGAAGGTACCCTGATGGCCCAGGACGGTATCTGGGTCGAGGTATTCAATGGGGCGGCCGGCAAGTCCATCAAGTTACTGGTGCCGGTCAGAAACACCTTCGGCTCACCGCCTGGGCCACCGCCACCGACCGTCCCCTGAGGGGTTGACAGAAAAATAGCCTGCCCCACAGTGGGTACGGTTGAGGATGGCTCCGCTTGTGCCGGGGCCTTCCTTTGTCCGGTCTTGCTTTTGTTGACCCAAGTCATCCGGCTCGCGCCTGATTTGTGCAAGGGTTTAAGGTCTGTAACTGGTCACTTTGAATGCGAAATACCCAGCCGGCAGAATGGACGCTCCCTGGTTCGGTGCAATTCGCACCTTCAGAACCGGCCCAAACAAGAATAGTTCAAACCTGAAAAGCACCATGATGCGTGAAGGAAAAAGGCCATCCTGTACCCGCCGACAACTGCTACAAAAAGCGGTTTATGCAGCGCCTGCGCTGATCGCACTGGGGGTTGCGCCCCCGGTAACGGCCGGCACTTCCTGTCAAACCCAGCCGCTGGGCTGTCCACCGAACACACCAACCAAGTCCTGGCCACCACCCCCGACCAGGGGTACTTAACGGTATTCGCGAAAATGAGGAAAAAACTATGATGCACCTGAAAATAATGAAGCTCCTCACCACATTTATCGCCCTGGCGGCCCTGCTGATCACGGTTTCAGTCAGTGCCGGGCGCCACAAGGACAGGGCAGCCAACCTCGAACCGCAGTGGTATCTGCGCCTGACGGTAGTGGCTCCGGATGAAGACAATATACGCGACCGGGGAAACGTCCTGGGCCAACTCGACGACAGCCGCAAAGGTTACGACCTGCACGACCTGATGGAACTCAACCCCTTCAGTTCGCCTTACCTGACACTGGTTTTTGAACACGATGACTGGGCGGAGCCAGGCAACTACAGCAGTGATTTCCATGCCACGGGAGATCTGGACCAGAATAAGAAAAAGAAAAAGAAAAAGAACTCGGATAACCGGGCGATCACGCCGGTCAGAGGCAATCTGGATCAGTGGTCTTTCCAGGTTCATTCAGACGACAGCTACCGCAACATCACCCTGTACTGGGACCAGCCCCGACTGGTGGCGCGCAAGGTCGACGCGAATGCCGATGAGAGTGAGCGCCTTGAGGACCCGCGCAGGGTCACCGCCCAGGATCTGTTTGAGCGCATGTGGCTGGAAGACACCCAGACCGGCGACCGCATCTATGCAGTCAGTTCCGGTTACCCGCAAAGTTATGAGTTCAATATGGACGGTCGTAATGTGCGCAGCTTCCGCTGGGTTCTGGAAGACCGTTTTGGTCGTTCGCCAAAAGCCGAAAAGACCAAGCGACATCGCCCCGATGAAACGCTGCAGCCCGGCAGTTCGCAGAGTGGATCTGACCCCATCGATGGCCCACCCCCGGCCGTTGGTCGATAGGCAAGGTAGAGCATAAAATGAGACATCAACTGAAAAATATATGTATCGCACTGACCGCATCGCTTTTTATGGCGGAAAACGCATTCGCCGCTGCGGCAACGGATCGCCCGGAAAATACCGGCACAACGGAAATGCCCCAGGGACTGTGGGAAGCTTTCTCCAAAGCAAGGCTAATGATCGAACCGGTCAAAGACCCTGCCATCGGCGCACGCTTTGCCGGACAGAACCCGGCCAATCGGCTGCACTTCCTGTTTGATGAGAAGGGGGTGACCTTCAAACGCGAAGCCGGGCAGACCCTGGTCATGCAGTTTGAGTCCTATGGAACCGCTGGTGCTGAGCAGGCTTATGCAACGCAAAAATTATATCTCGACAGCAATACCGTCACGCTGGACCGGGGCGATATCCAGGAGTGGTACATCAACCGCAACGAGGGGCTGGAGCAGGGCTTTACCCTGGCGGGCGCACCGCAGGGGTATGCCCCAGGGCAGGAGATTACACTGACTCTGAAACTGAGCGGTAACCTCGAACCGAGGTGGCAGCACAAAGGGGAGAAGATAGCCTTCTACACCAAACAAAGCGACTACGCCTTCAGCTACGACAAACTGCTGGTGATGGACGCCAAGGGTAAGAACCTGCCGGCGAAGATGCTGTTGGCGCAGGGGCAACTGCAGCTTCAGTTTGACCCAGCCGGCGCGCAGTGGCCGGTGACGGTGGACCCGGTGGTGTCGGTAGAGACCAAGCTGGTGGGGGCAGATGCGGATGCGGGCGATAACTTCGGCACATCGGTCGCCCTCTTTGGAGATACAGCGCTCATCGGTTCTCCCAACGATGATGACACGGCCGCAAACAGTGGCTCAGCCTATGTGTTTACACGCAGCGGCAGCGGCTGGTCGCAGCAGGCAAAATTCACCGCGTCTGATGCCAATGCCGGTGATTCCTTCGGTGGTTCGGTTGCCCTTTCGGGCGACACCGCACTGATTGGGGCTTTAGGGGTTGATTGCACTGCGACGATTGTGTATTGCGGCGCAGCTTATGTGTTTACCCGTAGCGGTAACGCCTGGACACAGCAACAAAAACTCATGGCCTCCGATGCTTCCACGCAAGCCTTCTTTGGCATCTCGGTTGCCCTCTCGGCTGACACGGCGCTGATTGGTGCTTACGGAGTGACCTGTACTGCGGGAACGAATTGCGGTGCGGCCTACGTGTTTACCCGCTCCGGCAGTACCTGGTTATTGCAACAAAAACTGACTGCTGAATCCTTTGCTGCAGCCAATAGCCAATTCGGTAGGTCGGTCGCCCTCTCTGGAGACAGAGCACTCATCGGGGCTCCAGGGGATCTTACAGTCACCGGCGACGCCTTTACCTACCTCCGTGCCTACGGTGCCTGGTCTCAGGAACAAAAACTCATCGCCCCTGATACGGCAACCGGGGACTACTTTGGCAGCGCTGTAGCCCTATCCGGAAGTACAGCGGTAATCGGGGTCGAAAAACACAGTGACTTTCTCAGCACTAGTGGCTCGGCGTATGTGTTTAACTACACCCTGGGTAGATGGTCATACCAGCAGGAACTTATCGCATCTGATGCCATCAGCGGAGGCTCCTTTGGCTACTCGGTTGCCCTCTCCGGAGACACAGTGCTCATCGGGGCCAGGGGTAGTAACGCCGCCTACGTGTTCGTCCATACCGACAGTGGCTGGTCACAGCAGCGAAAACTGACTGCTTCCGATGCCGCAGCGGGTGATTTTTTCGGCTATTCAGTCGCCCTCTCGGCTGACACGGCGCTGATCGGTGTCAAGAATGCGCAGTGTACCGCAGGATATTACTGCGGCGCAGCCTACCTGTACCACTTCCCCTGCAGTTACGGCAGCTCAGTACTGGCCAGCCGCTGGACCATGATTGGTATCCCCTGCGATCCGGGGGCGGCCAATACGGTGCAGGACATTCTGGGTGACAACCTTAACCCGCTAAACTACATCACGCGCTGGGTGGTCTACAAACGCGATCCCGTCACTGATGCCTACAGCATGCTGAGCCTGGGCTCGCCGATGGCTTTGGGCGAAGGCTACTGGATCTTCAGCCTTGATGCCACGGTATGGGATGCCAACGGCACTACAACACCCCGGAATACCAGCAACCCCAACTGCGTGGCGGTTAAAGGCTGTTACGAGATCAGCCTGACACCACCCGGGGCTGGTCAACCCCGCCGCTTCAACCTGATCGGCCAGGTGTTCTCGTTTGACGTGGACTGGGCCGATGTGCGGGTTGAGGTGGACGGCACGGCCTATACGCCCAGTAGCGCGAAAGCCGCAGGGTATATGGAAAAAGAAATGTGGATCTACAACGGCAACAGCTACAACGTCTGGGATGACGTCACACCGGGTATGCAAGGCACCCTGGAACCCCAGGACGGCATCTGGGTCGCGGTGCTCAATGGGGCAGCCGGCAAGACCATCAAATTACTGATACCGGCCAGCAACACCAATAGTGCACCGCCACCGCCACCATAAACCCCGCTGAGGGAGGCTGAAGAAAAATAGCCTGCCCCGGGGTCATGGGTCGATAGCAAAGGGAGATCATAAAAGTGAGATATCAACTCAAAAACATTGCTATCGCACTGCCCGCATCGGCCTTTATGGCGGTGAACACATTCGCCGCCGTGGCGGCGGATCGCCCGGAAAATACCGGCGCAACGGAAATGCCCCAGGGCCTGTGGGAAACTTTTTCCAAAGCACGGTTGTTGATCGAACCAGTCACGGACCCTGCCATCGGCGCCCGTTTTTTCGGACAGAACCCGGCCAATCGGCTGCACTTTCTGTTTGATGAAAAGGGGGTGACGTTCAAACGCGGAGCCGACCAGACTCTGGTCAAGCAGCTTGAGTCCTATGGGACATTGAGCAGCCGACAGGCTTTCCCAACACAAAAACTGCACCGGGACGGCAATACCGTCACCCTGGACCGGGGTAATATCCAGGATATGGTATATCAACCGCCCTGAGGGGCTGGAACAGGGCTTTACCCTGGCGAACACACCTGCAAGCCATACAGCCGGTGAGAACATTATAATCACAATACGATTGAGCGGTGACCTGAAGCCAAGGTGGCAGAACGAAGGGGAGAAGATAGCCTTCTGAGCGACTACACCTTCAGCTACGACAAACTGCTGGTGGTGGACGCCAAGGGTAAGAACCTGCAGGCCGAAATGCGGCTCACACAAGGACACATTCAGCTTCAGTTTGACCCGGCCGACGCGCAGTGGCCGGTGACGGTGGACCCGGTGGTGTCGGTGGAAACCAAGCTGGTGACAACGGATGGCGATAGAAGCGCCTACGACCACTTCGGCATATCGGTTGCCCTCTGGGGAGACACCGCGATCATCGGTTCCTATGAGGCTGCTTGTAGCGCAGGAAGTAATTGCGGTACAGCCTATGTATTTGTCCGCAGTGGTAGTATCTGGTCGGAGCAACTAAAACTTACTGCTTCCGATGCCGCAGCGGGTGATTTTTTCGGCTATTCAGTCGCCCTCTCGGCTGACACGGCGCTGATTGGTGCTTACGGAGTGACCTGTACTGCGGGAACGAATTGCGGTGCGGCCTACGTGTACTACTTTGCCTGCGGTTACGGCAGCGGAGTACTGGCCGACCGCTGGACCGTAATTGGTATCCCCTGTGATCCGGGGGCTGCCAATACGGTGCAGGACATTCTGGGTGACAACCTTAACCCGCTAAACTACATCACGCGCTGGGTGGTCTACAAGCGCGATAGCATCAATGACACGTACAGCAAGCTGAAACTGAGCTCGCCGATGACTTTGGGTGCAGGCTACTGGGTCTTCAGCCTCGATACCACGGTATGGGATGTCGACGGCACCACAACGCCTCTGGATACCAGCAACCCCAACTGCGTGGCGGTTAAAGGCTGTTACGAGATCAGCCTGACACCACCAGGGACAGGACAACCCCGCCGCTTCAACCTGATCGGCCAGGTGTTCTCGTTTGACGTGGACTGGGCCGATGTGCGGGTTGAGGTGAACGGCACAGCTTACACGCCCAGTGGCGCAAAAGCCGCAGGGTATATGGAAAAAGAAATGTGGATTTATAACGGCAATAGTTATGATGTCTTCGATGACATAACATCGGGTATGAAAGGTACCCTGGCGCCCCAGGACGGCGTCTGGGTCGCGGTGCTCAACGGGGCGGCCGGCAAAACCATCAAGTTACTGATACCGGCCACCAATACCCATAGTGCACCACCATAAGCCCCCCTGAGGGATGCTGTCGGAACTCCGGCAATTCACTTACCTGCGGGCTGAGGCGTCAGGCCGAAGGCCGCCTGATCCAGGGTGTCTTTGAGGATGATCACGCGCGGGAATTGTTCGCTCATATAGGCCCTGACCTCGTCCATTTCGCCCGGCGGGATATGCATGGCAACTTTGCCTGAATTGCTGAAAAACCGGGTCATTATTTCGCTGCCCGGGCCCGGCTGAAAGAATCTGAAGGATGCCACCACCACGTCAATTTTTATCTGGTCCAGGCCGGCACGGGCGAAATCCTCCGGATTCATCGCCGCATCTCCGATGTGCAGCACCGTCATGCCACCCATTTCCACCAGTTGGCCGAAATTCTGGATGCCGGCGTATTTACGGGCGCCGTGGCTGAGGGGGAAAACGGTCACCCTGGCCCCCGGCAGCTCAATAATATGTGGCTCACCATAGGGTGGATTGATTTCCTGGACCCGGGGACTGCTGGTCATGAAAGTCCGGCATTTTTCCCTCATCAGCCCGTTCACCTGGGGGGAGGAAACAAACCGTGTCACCAGGCTCTGCTGCAGAAACCGGCAGGCATACCGGGGCTGATTGTGTTCGTGATGGCGGTGGCTGACCAGCACCAGATCAATGTCGGCAAACGGGCCGGAAAGTTGCTCAAACATCGGTATCACATCGGATGGGAGCCCACCGTAGACGGCATAGGGCTCAACCACCATGCCGTCGATGATAATGCGGGTTTCGCCGTCTGAAACGAGAATCCCTGCGTTGGCCAGTTGGGTCAGCGTGATGTCGGCCTGAAGCGGGCTGGTGAATCCCCACAGCAGCAGGGCCGCCGGGAGAACATACTGCCACAACATCCGGGTGCGGAATCCGGGCCTGTCAGTGCCCATCGGGTCTTTGAACTGCATAGCGAACAACTCCTTGTTCTGATCCGGGACCCGTATGGGTAAACCCATTTTTTTCCAACACGGCGATGGACTGGCGCAGATGAGGCAGTGTTTCGGCCGTGACTGCCCTGACCTTCTGATGGCTGAAGGCCCAGAGAACCAGCCGGGACACAGCTTCTGCAGCATAGCCCCGGTTGCGAAACTGGCTCAGAATAGAATAGGCGATTTCCACCTTGCCTTCATCATCCGGCCTGCCTTTGAAACCACACAAGCCGAGAACTTCAGCTTCGCCGGGCGATCGCGTCAGCAGATACCACAATGACCAGCCCTGCTGGGCCGAATCCTGTAGCAACCTGAGCGCAAGCTGTATCGCCGAACGTTCGTACAGATCCGGTGGCCAGTTGTCCGGAACCCGGGCACCAATCTGTTCGGCCAGTTGAGCATGACCGGCGAGATCGGCTTCAAGCAGGGCCGCCGTGGCCGAAACCAGTGTCAATCGCGCAGACTCCAGGGTGCGCAGAATCATGTCGGACGCGCCGGGGATTCCTCACTGTAGCCGGCCAGCAACTGCTGCCAGCCTTGCTCCAGCGCTGCAGAAGGCAGGAATTTTTTCAATGAGCGCCGCAAACGCTGCAGATTGGCAGCAAACTGCCTGGCCGCGCCCGGCCTGATTTTTGCGCGGTCAAAATCAATCAGGTAGACCTGGTTTTCGTTATCGATGAGAATATTGCGCGCATTCAGGTCGGCGTGAACCAGGCCATGATCGTGAAAGCGCCGCATGCAGGCGCCTGTTGCCAGCCACAGCGCCAAGTCAACCTGCCGGGCTGGCGGCAGATCGGCCAGGGGGATCACATTGGGCAGTCTGCGAGTCAGCAGATCTCCACGGTAGAATAATCCTTCCCTTACGCACTGGGCTGCCAGCGGGCGTGGCACCGGCAAGCCCTCCTCGTAAAGTGAGGCCAGCAAGTGAAATTCTGCCACCGGGCGTGCACGCTGAAGCCCGGTATACAGGTAACGGTCGCGGCTGATACGCGCCACCCAGCCACCCCTGAGGTAGTGGCGCAGCACCGCCGGGCCGAATTCGGTTTCCAGCAACAGCGCACTGCCCCGGCCGGGCGCATGGCCCACTACAGCGCCACTGCATTGCCACACATGAGCGGCAAACAACTCTGCGCCGGGCTGCTGAATCCGCTCGGCATCATATACAATGATCCGGGCGTCCTGTTTGTGGGTGCTGGGTTTCATTCGCGGGTATTGTGCTTTTGCGCGTGGTCTGCGTCAATCGGGGGTACAGTGTTGTCAACAGCCGAACAGCCTGAAAACATCTGCATCCTGCGGCTTTCTGCACTTGGCGATGCCACCCATGTGCTGCCCGTTGTCCGGGCCATTCAGGATCACTGGCCGGAAACGCACATCACCTGGATCATCGGGAAACTGGAGCATCGCCTGCTGCGCGGTCTCGATGCGGTTGAATTTATCGAGTTTGACAAGCGCGGTGGGCGCAGCGCCCTCTTTGAGCTGCGACGAAAGCTCCGCGAGCGCCACTTTGATGTACTGCTACACATGCAGGTGGCGGCCCGGGCCAACCTGCTCAGCAAATTAATCCGCGCCCCGCTTCGCCTCGGCTGGGACCGGGCACGCTCACGGGACTTTCATTTTGCTTTTGTCCGCCAACAGGTCGCATCTGTCCCATTCCAGCACCAGGTCCAGGGGTTCCTTGAATTTCCCAGGGCGCTGGGGCTCACCATTGATGAGCCGCGCTGGGACCTACCGATAGACAGCAAGGCCATGCAATGGGCAGAGGAACAACTGAGTGAACGGGAAAATGTTCTGCTGATCAATGCCTGCTCCAGTCACCCCTTGCGTAACTGGCCGGCTGATCGATACGCTGCGGTGGCGGATCATGCGGCCAGTCAACTGGGTATGAGTGTCGTCCTTTCGGGTGGCCCTGGTACTCTGGAAGTGGAAACGGCTGCGGCCATTAAGCGCAAAATGCAGGCTCCTTGCCTGAACCTGGTGGGGAAGGACACGCTGGAGCAGTCGAAGGCTTTACTGAAGCAATCGACTCTGGTGATTTCGCCGGATTCGGGGCCGGCGCATATCGCCTCGGCGCTGGGTACGCCGGTGCTGGGTCTTTATGCGGCTACCTGGTCGCGGCGGTCGGGGCCCTACAACAGTCTGGATTTATGTGTTGACCGCTTTGCGGAGGCGGCGGTGAGATTCAGGAACAGTGTGCCGGAGGACTTGCGCTGGGGGACCCGGATCGAGGAGGCAGGGGTGATGGAGTTGATTGAAGTTGATGAGGTGATTGAGAAACTGAAAGCGTTCCTGTAAGAGCGCCCTTGGGCGCGACCTGCGGGGGTCAGTCTGGCGCTATTCACTTATCAGGCTCTTCGGCCCCAAGGGGCCTCTTACATTCTTCGGCCGCAAGCGGCCTCTTACGACTTGTAAGAGCGCCCTTGGGCGCGACTGCTCTTCGGCCGTAAGCGGCCTCTTACAGGGAGGTATCAGGCTACGTTGTGTATGAGTGGTTTCTTCCGGCTCTGTAATACCGCTTTGAACGCATTGTCGAGATCATTCAGCAGGTCATCGACGTGCTCAATTCCCACGGAAAGCCTGAGCAGTGTACGGCTGATGCCGGCGGCTTGCTGGTCCTCTGCCGACATGGCGGCATGGGTCATGGAGGCGGGGTGGGCCACCAGGCTTTCGATGCCACCCAGCGATTCGGCCAGGGTGAATAGCTGTAATTCATTCAGGAAAATGGGGATTTCTTGCTCGCTTGCATCCAGTTCGAAGCTGATCATTGCGCCGAATCCGGCCTGCTGGCGGGCGGCGATTGCGTGGCCGGGGTGGCTGGCCAGGCCGGGATAATGCACCTTGCCGACCAGTTCATGCGCATCCAGCGCGGTGGCGATCAGGCCGGCGATTTCCTGGTGGCGCTGGTAGCGCACACCCAGTGTCCTCAGACCGCGCAGTGTCTGGAAACTGTCGAACGGGGATCCGGTCAGGCCCAGGCAGTTGCCCCACCAGGCCAGTTCTTCCAGCAGTTGCTCATCGGCTGCGATGACGGCGCCGCCGACCACGTCGGAATGCCCGTTAATGTACTTGGTGGTGGAATGCAGCACGATGTCGGCACCCAGGGCGATCGGGTTCTGTCCGGCCGGCGACAGGAAGGTGTTGTCCACAACCACCAGTGCACCCGCCGCGTGGGCAGCGTCTGCAATAGCCTCAATATCGGTGATGCGCAGCAGGGGATTGCTGGGTGTCTCGATCCACACGATTTTTGGCTGCAGGCGGCTGATCTCGGCTTGGGCGTGTTCGGTTTCCCACAGGGCTACCCAGTGCAGGTCGAACTGGCCTTTTTTTGCCGCCGCGCTGAACAGTCGATGGCAGCCACCGTAACAATCGTGGGGTGCAATCAATACATCACCAGCTTCGAGCAACTGCGTTACCAGGTGCACGGCTGCCATGCCGGATGCGGTGATCACCGCGCCCTTGCCACCTTCCAGAGCTGACAGGGCTTCGGCTAACTGGTCCCGGGTGGGGTTCCCCGAGCGCGTGTAGTCATACTCGCCCTTTTGATCGAAACCTGAAAACGCAAAGGTGGACGACAGGTATAGCGGCGGCGTGACTGCGCCGTAACTGCTGTCACTGTTGATGCCGTGGCTGACGGCAATGGTTTCCGGGTGATGTTTGCCGTTGTGAGATTGGGTCGCGCTCATGCCTTGTGCTCCTTCAGTATTCCGCTTGACAAAAATCTCATTCGGAATTCCCGCAGAGCAGGCTGAGTATGATCAGGTCCATCAGAACTGCTGCCTGATCACTCATTTCCCGAAAACCATCACATGGTCTTCGCAAGAATTGGCACCTTTTCAAAGTGGTTAGCTTTGAAGGTTGCCCCGGCGTCTTTGGGCTAGTCCCTCGACCGGTCTGAATGAGTAAGTCTCGATTGTAGGCGATTGCGGCCAGGCGATGCAAGCATCTTTTGACAAAAGCGACCCGCCCTTCCGCTGTAAGAGCGCCCTTGGGCGCGATCTGCCCTTCGGCTGTAAGAGCGCCCTTGGGCGCGATCCGCCCTTCGGCCGCAAGCGGCCTCTTACGACCTGTAAGAGCGCCCTTGGGTGCGATCTGCCCTTCGGCCGCAAGCGGCCTCTTACGATCTGTAAGAGCGCCCTTGGGCGCGATCTGCTCTTCGGCCGCAAGCGACCTCTTACGACCTGTAAGAGCGCCCTTGGGCGCGACCTGCCCTTCGGCCGCAAGCGGCCTCTTACGATCTGTAAGAGCGCCCTTGGGCGCGACCTGCCCTTCGGCCGCAAGCGGCCTCTTACAGCAATAAGCGGCCTCTTACATTATGAGTAGTCCTGGTAGGATTTTTCTTCGATGATTTCGGAACCCAGGTGGAGGTTGAGGTCTTTCTTTATTTTCGAGCGGCGGTCATTCGTGACGTAAACACTGCGGGCCAACTCGATAAAACGCTGATCAAATTCCCTGGCCCGTTCCTTGTCACGGATATCGTCCTCGATTTCCCACAGGGCTTCGTTGATTTCCTTCAACTGTGCGTGCAACTCCCGGATCACACTGTCCTCACTGACGGAATCCGCCCAGGTTTGCTGCAGCAAGGCCAGTTCAACTTTTACATTGGCAACTTTTTTGGGGTCGCTCATGCGTTCGGACTTGATTTCAAGGATAGTGATTTTGTCCAGAACTTCACCGGGAGAAACGGGGACGCGAATATTTTTCATAAAGATAATCCTTCAGTAACTTATGCCGGAGTATGCTTATTGCGCCGGCCCCAGAGACTCTTGAAAACAGATATCAGGTTGCTGGTAGTCCAGTACAGGACCATGCCGGCCGGGAAAGTATAAAACAGGGCAAAAAACCCGACCGCCAACAACAGCATGTTACGTGCCTGCTTTTTGCGCAAGCCGGCATCCAGAGCCGGTGTTTGGTGCAAGCCGGAGGCCAACGTTGAGAATCCGGTCATGAGAAAGGGCAACAGGTTGAGGTCCCGACCAAAAAAGGGCAGATTAAATGGCAGACTTGCCAGCGCATCCGCTTGCGACAGATCCGCAATCCACAGGAAGGAAGCGTTCAGTAAATGGATGTTCTCGGCCAGCATATCGAAAGCACCAATGAAAATCGGGATAACGCCAGCCACCCCCAGGATGCTCTTGAGGCTGTACAGGGGATGAACCCGTTCGGTCTTGTACAGGGCAAGAATTTTCTCCGCCTGTTTCCCGCCTTTGAACTCCTTTTTGATCCGCTGCAGTTCGGGTGCAAGCCGCGCCTCGGTCGCCTGCACCTGCTGCTGGAAATGGTCTGCAATGCGGCTCAACGGCCGCATCAGGACATTCACCGTCAACGACAGGACCATGACTGCCAGGCCCCAGGACGGGATTACTGCGGCAATCCAGGAAAGCAGATAATAAAGGGCAAAACAGATCCATCTCAGCCAGAACCAGAGGCCGGCATAAAGAATGCTATCCAGTTCCGGACTGGCGGAACGAAGTGTTCCGGGTTCCACCGGACCGAGGTACACGGACCACGACTCCGGGGTATCTGTGTCAATGCCCTGACCGGTTGATGCCACTTTCATTTCCGCATCCAGCATAGCTTCGCCGCTTTTTATCTGCGCTTCCATCAACCGCCCACTACTGACCAGCAGCGTCCAGAAACGATTGCGGTAACCCAGCCATTGTTCCGCCTCTAGACGAGTGGACTCTTCCTCATCCAGGCCGGACTGGGTCACTTTGCCGTTTGCTATCCCCAGGTAGCGGGTCTGTTCCAGCCAGGCGCCGAAACCCGCTGCCTCACGCGGCCTGAAAGCGGCCCCGGAGTGAATTGAGAGCGGGCCGACCGCTTGGGTCTTGAGTTCGAGCAGGTATCCGTTGAGGGGAATTTTCCAGCTCAGGGAAGCTCCGGAAGCCTGTTCAAAATACAGTTCAATATGCGTCTCACTGTTAGTGGAAGTCTGAATCCAGGCGCCATTGCCGATTTCATGGCCAATGACATCCCGGCTTCCAAAAGAGCCGCAACTGGCGACCGGACTGCCGCGGGATGGAAAACAGGCGATGGCTGAATTGAGTGTGCCATCGGATGCAAAGCTGAGATCGAGTGTTTCGGTCACGATCCGGGTTTCGGCCAATACGGGCGGACTCCATGCCAGGACCAGATACAGGATAAGGAAGCCCCATTTCACGCCACGGGTGATACGCCAAAGAGCCACTGGTGGGCGGATATAACCACAAGGTAAGCCACAACACCTATAAGCACCGGGATCATGTCTTTCTTCAGGGAAACTTTTCCAGGCCTGACCCAGTCGCCATCCCGCCGGTTGAGGAAGATCATCTGTACAACAGCCCATAACGCCAAACCGCCAAACAGGATAAGGGATTTTGAATCTCCATTAGCCAGCAAATGGCCCACACCCCAGCAAACCATGCCGGTCAACTGGGGGTGACGCAGTATTCGTTTGAAATTGTTGGGCGGGTACGGTGCAACGAAAAGCACAAAGCCAATCAGCACCAACAAGGCCGTCACGTGCCTGCCCCAGGCCGGCGGCAGGTAGACCAGTTCCGGAATGCTGGCTTTCCAACCGGAAATAATCAGGTAGATGGACAGTGCCATCAGCAGGGTAAAAATTCCCTTGTAGGGATTCTCACCCAGTTTCGTAATCAGCCGGCTTCTGAAGTCACTGGCTGCGGCGGGAAAAAGATGCGTCAAGCTCCACAGCAAAATACCGATTAGCAATTGGGTCATAGGTTTCACCTGTTGATTAATCTTTTTTAAGTGTAGATGAAATCTCCCCAAGGAGTATATCAGGTGAAATAATAATGCCAGCTTGTTCAATTCCTGAAAAGCCGATCCATGATTTTGGTAGCCACTTTTGGCACACTATCAGTCTATGTAGATAGGGCCGGTAGAAAGCCGCTCCTTCACAATCAGGACATGCCAGCATGCCGAGGACTACCGCCAGGCGAATGTTGAGCCGGTTTATACGGCTGCGCGGAGACGATCTGAAGCGATTTCTGCGGGGTCGTTTGCTGGACCCTTCCGAGGTTGAGGATGTCGCCCAGGAGGCTTATCTGCGCGTGTTACGCCTGGCGAAAGTTAATTTTATTCATGATCCGGAGGCCTATTTATTCCGTATCGCAGCGAATGTAGCCTACGAATACCGCGTTGATCAACTCGGTGCGCGACAGCGGCATATCGAATTCAGGGAAGAATGGACAATACCCGATGAAGATCAGACCTCCATGGAAGATGCAATGCATCACCAGGCGCTGGTACACCAGGCGATGCAGGCCATGGAAGGATTATCGCCACAGGCCAAAGCGGCCGTTATCCTGCACTGGAGAGACGGTATGACGGTCAAAGAGGTCGCCGCGACACTCCATGTGTCAAGCCACACGGTAAAGAAGTACCTTGCCACTGCCCTTGTATACTGCCGCGATCATCTGCGCGACCACGAACTTTAGGAATGCCGCCTTGACTCATGCTGAACAAAGAGTTGGCTCAAAAAAACTACGCGATGAAGCCGCTCGGTTGTTTATCGATTTGCGCGCCGAGCCGGGGAATGAAGCACGCAGGGCGCTGTCCGACTGGTTGCTGATTTCCCCTGATCACATCACTGCCTATCTTGAAGTCGCTCAGACATTCGGTGTACTGAACGAGGCCTCTGAACAGCTTGATTGGTCCGTTGAGGCACTGGTGGCTGCTGCATCTGAAGGACCGGAGGGTTCCACCGTCGTGCCGCTTGGCCGTCGCTCCAGTGGATTTGATCGGCGAGTGCCTGATGAAAAGCAGGCAAATATAAAGCCGCTTGCGTATCGCTGGCTGAGCATTGCTGCCGGCTTACTGGTAGTGCTGGGTGGCATTTTGTTTTGGGGCGACGCCGTTTTTAACAATGGGGATACCTATTCCACTGATATTGGCGAACAGCGTTCATTCACCCTGGAGGATGGCTCTACCATTCACCTCAATACCCAGTCTGAGATACGGGTCCGCTTCGATGCCGATGTCCGACACATTGATCTCGTTCGCGGCGAAGCTCTGTTTATTGTGGCCAAAGACCCCGCACACCCTTTCCAGGTGCACGGCGGTGAGACTCTGTTCAGTGCTCTGGGTACACGGTTCAACGTCCGCTTATGGGATGACCGCGCTATGGTGACGGTGCTTGAGGGTCGGGTTGAGGTTGCCACTGATGTGAGCGTGCTTGAGCCCATAGAACTTACCACTAACAAACGCCAGGGTGCTGACAAGGTCATGGACATGGCGCGGGTCACTGTAAATGCCGGGCTCATCGAACTGGGCGCCGGTGAGCAGGTCAGCGTTGTTGGCGCAGTAATTCAACAGATTGCGTTTGCAAATCCTGAGCAGGTAACTGCCTGGACATCACGGCGGTTGATCTTTACGGCCGAGCCTTTGGCCACCGTACTTGATGAATTCAATCGTTATAACCGCCAGTCAATCCGGGTGCAGGATCCGGAGCTGAGTGCACTGGAGATCAGCGGTACTTTTGACCCTAGTGATGTCGATTCACTGTTGGACTCTCTCAAAACCATTCGCCGGATTGAAGTGATACGCGAGGCAGGTGGGACGCGGCTTATACGACCGCAATCTTGAAGAAAGTGCATGGCCAACCCGCAGTCTGGATGTTTTTTGGTAGCCATTTTTCCCTGTTCGAGAGTCGTTGTGGATAGCGAGACAAAAAACCATAGGGAGAAATACCAATGACTCACCCTGGCACCGCTCTTCGAATTTCCGCGACCATCATGCTTATGACATCCACCGCTCTGTTCGCCCAGGCGGCAGAGGAAGACATGCTGATTGAAGCCCAGGCACTGGGTCCTGCATTACAAGCCCTGGCGGAGGAATACGACCTGCAGCTTCTGTATGAATCGGCCCTGGTTGCCAACCTTTCTGCCCAGGCGATTCCGCGGGGAGCCTCCAGCGAAACAGCTTTGAACGAACTGCTTGAAGGCACAAATCTCGCCTACCAGTTTGTCAATGAGCGCACTGTAACCATTCAGGAAAAGGAATCTTTGAAGGAGCAAGAGCCGGGAAAATCCCGACCGGCGTCCAAGCAGACCCTGATCGCTCAGGCAGGGACGCCGGCAAAGACAAAAACAGGGAGAGCGCCGAAGAACCTGAGCGGTGGTGAAGAGCAAGAGAATAGTTCCTTGATTGAAGAGGTTGTGGTTACGTCGCGCCGGCGTGAGGAAAATCTTCAAGACGTGCCGATATCCGTCAGCGTCTTCTCTGCAGCAGATTTGGAAGCCAGGTCATTCACCAACCTCAGGGAAGTGGGTGAGTTTACGCCGAACTTTGCCTTTGCGGAACACGAGACACTAGGGCGGCGGGGGAGCGTCGTCATGATCCGCGGTGTAGGCCAGACAGACCCCTCCGGTTTCAATGACCCGGGCGTCGGCATTTATGTGGATGGCGTCTACATGGGAAGGATGCAGGGGCTCGATTACGATCTCATGGAGATAGAACGGATCGAGGTATTGCGCGGCCCCCAGGGGACGCTGTTTGGCAAGAATACCATCGGTGGCGCGGTAAATATGGTGACCGTCAGGCCGACAGACGAATTCAGGGGCATCGCCCGCGTCATAACCGGCCGGTATAACCGGCGCGATGCTAAAGTGAGTATCAATATCCCCATCGTCCCTGGCAAGTGGGCAGCCAGATTCGCGGGCGCAACGCGAAACCGCGATGGTTATGGCACGCGACTTGATTGGTACACCGGGAAAAAGATCGACGAGATGGCTGACGAGAATCGCCAGAGTGGACGGGCATATTTCGACTGGACACCCAACGAAAACGTGGACGTTCTGTTTTCTATCGATGCTACCAGGGCGCGTGAGAAGGGCTCGGCATACAAACTCGTGAAGACCATACAATCGCCACTTGTCAAGCTTTTGAACCAGTTTGTAGACCCCCCTTATAACGACGCAACGTTCTTTACAGATAGCAATTTCACAAACTATTCCAGCGGTGGCAACCGCGCTGATCTAGACGCCTGGGGCACCTCTTTGACCGTGGACTGGCGTTTTGGAGATCAGTCCCTGAAATCCATTACCAGCTATCGGAAAACGAAATCGGAGCTTGAAATCGATGCAGACGGGAGCTTTTATTTTCTTCACGACACGTATTGGAGCGTTGACCAGGACCAGTTCAGCCAGGAGTTTCAATTCAGCGGCGTCTCATTTGATGACCGGCTTAACTGGGTTGCGGGTGCACTTTACTTCGAGGAAAACGGCTTACAAGGGTCAGTGCTCCTGCTCTTTCCGGAACTAAAGGACCCCATCGGACTTGATATCAGCTTAGATGCTCCAGTTTGGTTCTCAACAAAGAGCTATGCAGGTTTCGGGCAAGGAACCTTCGACCTGACCGACAAGCTCAGCATGACCGCGGGTCTGCGTTATACCTACGAAGAAAAGGAAATTGCGAGGCAGCGAACCAACTTGGCGGGGGAGGTAACCATCCCGTTGAGCAGTCGCAACGGCAATTGGGACGCGGTGACTGGCCGGGCCGGGCTTGAATACCGCTGGAACGAAAAGGTCATGGGCTACGTCTCTGCAGCACGCGGCTTCAAGAGCGGTGGTCTCAATGCCCGTGCGCGGTCAGAAAAAGACTTCCTGCCCTACGATCCTGAATATATCTGGACCTATGAAGCAGGGCTGAAATCCGACCTGTTGGACGCTCGGCTGAGATTGAACGGCACCGTCTTCTACAGCGACTACACGGACCTCCAGTTCAGGATATTCGTTCCTGACCCCGAAACCGGTGACCCGCTCATGATCGTGGGTAATCAAGCTAGCGCCAGGGTGCAGGGTTTTGAATTGGACGCCGTTGCTGCACCAGCGCCGGGTCTCACCCTGACCGCAGGTATCGGCTATACGGATGCTAAATACCTCAAGGTGACCCCGGCATCGGGTGTCAGCCTTGATGACAAGTTCCCGAAGACCCCTAAGTGGACTGTGGCCCTCTCGGGACAGTACGCGACACCCATAAAGGACTGGGGGGAACTGATCGGGCGGTTGGACTACGTCCATAAGACGAGAATTGAGCACCGAACCGTCAATGATCCACTTAATTCTCAGGCTCCATATGGGCTGTTGAACGCCAGGCTTACCTTCGACACCAGTGGTAGCTGGAGTATCTCAGCTTTCATCACCAACCTCACCGACAAAAACTACCTTGCGGCGGGCCAAACCATAGGTGCTTTGGGCTACTCCCGGGTGCAGTACGCCGCACCCCGGCAGTGGGGCCTGAGCCTGGACTACAGATTCTAAAATAATACCAATGACGTTGGGAGTTACCATGCCCCGGCCGTCAGGCGAACCGTCATGGCCGTCGCCTGGTCATGCCTGGTACGTCGTCGGCGTGCTGACCTTCGCCTATCTGGTCTCATATGCAGATCGGCAAATCCTGACCCTCCTGATCCAACCCATCCGGCACGACCTGGGCATTAGCGACACGCAAGTGAGCCTGTTGAGTGGCTTCGCTTTTGTCATCCTTTACACCTTCGTCGGCATCCCCATCGGCTGGCTGGCCGACAACCGTAGCCGGCGTGTGATTATCGCCGTGGGCGCCACCGCTTGGAGCTTGATGACCGCGCTCTGCGGCCTTGCGCGGACCTTCGGCCAGTTATTCCTGGCCCGCGTAGGCGTGGGCATTGGCGAGGCAACCCTGACGCCTTCGGCTTTTTCCATGATCGCCGACTATTTTCCGCCCCACCGTCTGGGCCGGGCCATGGGCGTTTATATGTCCGGCGCCGCCGTTGGCGCAGGCCTCGCCCTGGTGGCGGGGGGCGCCGTAATCATGCTCGTAGAGAAGCTGCCACAGATCGTATTGCCTGTAATCGGTGAAATACGACCCTGGCAACTGGCCTTCATCTTCGTTGCCATTCCGGGTCTTCTCGTTGCCATACTGATGATGACGGGGAAGGAACCCTTTCGACAGGGGCGTATGAAAGTTGCAGGGGAGTTGCGTGGTGGTGTGGAGTCAATATCGATGGGTGCAGGTCTTACTTATATAGTGACTCATTGGCGGACCTACGCACCGCTCTTTGGCGGTTTTGCCATGCTCTCACTGATGAAAAACGGACTCCTTACCTGGACCCCAACCATGTACATCCGTAGCTACGGTTGGAGCGCCAGCGCTATCGGATTCACTTTCGGCATCTTCCTGCTGGCGTTTGCCCCTTTGGGTGGTATAGGAGGTGGTTGGATTGCTGACAGATTACGGCAACGAAATTATGTTGATGCCCCTGTGCGTGTGCTCATCGTCACTATTTTTTTGCTGACACCGGTTGCTGCTCTCATGCCTCTGATGCCGACGGCAGCCTCGTCCCTTGTTTTGTTGGCGATCCTTCCCCTGTTGCTGTTCGTGATAGGAGCACTTGTTCCGACCGCATTTCAACTCGTTACTCCGAACCAGCTCCGGGGTCAGGTCACCGCTTACTCTCTCTTCATTGTGACACTTTTGGGTGAAGGTCTGGGACCGTTGGTGGTGGCGTTGATTACCGACTACGGATTCGGGGACGATCTGGCATTGCGCTATTCGATTTCCATCGTTGCAGTCATCTTTGCTCCACTCAGCGGGCTGATTTTCTGGTCCGGACTGAAATCCTATCGGTCGGCTGCGATGGCGGCAAACAGGAGAAAATTATGAAGAATAAATCGATATTTGAAGATTGGTTTGGAATCAAACCCCGTATTCCCATCGGATTTCCCTGGCTATCCCCTACCGGTGGAGCACGCCTCTCAGAAGAGGTGCTTCAAGCGATGCATGAAGCGGGGAAGTACAAGGTTGATCAAAGGGCATTACTTATCCAGGCAGGCAGAACAGTTGCCGATCTTATTGGTGCTGAAGCCGCGTTTATTACCAGTGGCGGATCGGCGGCGCTTACCCTGGCTGCCGCCGCCGTGATGACGGGTAAGGATCTGACAAAAATGCGACAGCTTCCTGAAACAGATTATCCGATCAAACTGCGAAATGAATTCATAGTACAAGTCGGTACGTTCCCTGCCTATCTCACATCACTCAGGGTTGCTGGCGGAAAGATCATTTGGGCCGGAAGTAAAGGCGCGGAAAGAAATCAAATTTATGATCCTGAGTTATCCATAAGGAAAGCCATGGGAATTATAATTTTACCCGAAGATATCGAAGAAGCCATAACTGAAAGAACCGCCGGGATTATAGCGGCGGTCCCGACTTCCAAATCAGTGCCACCTCCACTTACTGTGCCAATAGAGGATATCGTCAAGATTGCTCAAAAGCATAACATTCCAACGATAGTAGATTCTTCACATCTCCCGACATCGGGTGGTAAAAGGGGGCAAGCTTTGTTGAAAAAATACCTGGATATGGGCGTCGATCTGGTCTGTACCTCCTGCGGTAAAGCGATGGAAGCACCAAACAACACCGGTCTTGTTTATGGTCGAAAAGATTTAGTTGAAGCAGCCGCGCCACAAGGGACATCCGCATTTCCATTGAATTATGAATCCAGTGAATTTCCTGAATATCCTAAAACGAGATCGGAATTGATCGGGAGGGGATTCAAAGTAAGCAAAGAGCAAATTGTCGGTCTGGTTGCAGCCTTGAAAAGATACCTCGCCATGGATGACCAGGCAGTAACAGCCAGAGATATGAAACTATGTAACTGGATGGCAGATCAATTCAGAGATTTTCCCCATGTGAAAGCCATAGGGGTGGTACCGGAAAGTGACTGGCCGAACGACAACATGCATGAAGGTGGTCCGTCGTGTGTACTGGAGATAGATGAGCAAGCCCTGAATATAAGGATCACAGATCTGAATCAGCTGATGCTGACCGGTGAACCGCCCGCTGTAGAAATGGCTGGATGTGATGTTCTGGCCCCGTGGAAACGATTACAGCTTTTCAGTCGCGGGGTGAAAGATGGAGAAGAGAAGATAGTCATTGAAAAACTGAAAAATGTTTTGTGCAGTGGCCTTGAAACCAAACCGTTATCACCGTGAGTAGCTGAACACCGACCTGCCTTATTCAGGGTTGTTCTTTCCCAACAAACTGACGGCGAGTCCCCAGGTAGTTGCCGGCTTTTTAATCGCACTGTGCTCGGTGATTATTCTGGTCGGCCGTTATCACTGGCTGGATATCATCATCAAGGTGCTGATGGTGGTGCTTGTGATCACGACCGTCATCGCCACGGCCATGGCCGTGCCACTGATCGACTGGTCGGAGCCGCGATCACTGTTTGTTATTGAGTTCAGTCCGGCGCTGTTGATTTTCATCGCGGCGCTGGTCGGCTGGATGCCGGCACCGCTGGACACCGCGATATGGCAGTCGCTGTGGACACTGGAAAAATTCCGCGACCTGCAGCGCAAGCCAAGCTGGAAGCAGTCCTCACCAGACTTTCATATTGGTTTTATGGGAACCGCCGTGATTGCTGTGTGTTTTCTGTTGTTGGGAACGGCCATCCTCCACGGCCGCGGGGCGGACCTGGCGGGCAGTGCTACCGGCTTTGCCATTCAGTTAATTGCCATGTATGAGCAGTCACTGGGCGCCTGGAGCAAATCAGTTATTTCCATGACTGCTTTGGCGGTCATGCTGTCGACGGTGTTGGTCCTCCTGGATGGTTATCCGAGAAGTATCGCCGTGCTCATTCATCGATTCCGGCGTGCCGAGATACCCGCAGAGCTTGCCTCGGACCAGTCAAACTTTGCGCTCTTTGCCGGCGCCCTGTTGGTGCTTGATCTCGGTGCGATGAGTGTATTGACATTTTTTATGCATTCCTTTGCCACCCTGATTAGCATCGCAACAACCATTTCATTTCTCACCGCCCCGGTACTGGCCCTGGTTGATTCACCGGGCGATGGTTTCGGATGATATTCCGCAAGCACAACGGATCAGTAAGAGCCTGGAATGGTACAGCATGTCTTGTATCGGAATACTTACCCTGTTCGCGTTGGCTTATCTGTACTTGATTGCCGGATAACAATGCTCGTGCAATCATTCGGGTTCGTGATGTACGGTGAGACCCATTGGCAGATACCTTTCGGTCGTGCCGAGTTGATGTACTAATAATATTCTTAAATTGCCAATATAAGGCAAATATAGTATATTATATATACGATGAATCAGCTTGCAGGAATCGGCAAAGCATACCGCTCCAAACTCAGCCGGGTGTTGGAGCAGCATGCCGGCGTTATCACGCCAAAAATTGTTGCGGAAGTACTGGGGGTCTCCACCCAGGAATCGGGGCGACTGCTTGCCCGGTGGAATAGGCGCGGCTGGGTACATCGAGTCAAACGGGGAGTATATCTGCCCATCTCGTTATCATCGACCAGTACCGAGCCCGTCGTGGAGGAGCCTTTCCTGATCGCTGAGTCGATCTATGGACCAGGCTACGTTGGCGGCTTCAGCGCCATTAAGCACTGGGATTTGTCCGAACAGATAATCGAAACTGTCACGTATTTTACACGCAAAAAAATCAAGAACCGCAATCCGACGTACGGGGGCGTAAAGTTCCGTATAAAAACGGTTGTCGAGCATAAAATATTTGGCCTAAAGACCCTTTGGGTAGGCAGCAAAAAAATTTCTATCAGTGACCCCACCAAAACGATCGTCGATCTGTTTGATGATCCGAATTTGGTGGGTGGCATGACTATCGTTAATGACGTCTTTTCCGAGTATTTTGAGTCGGACTACTACGATTTTGACCTGCTTCTAAGTTACATACTGCAGATCGGTAACAAGTCAATTTTTAAGCGGCTGGGGTTTTTACTCGACACCGGCTTTTCCGTAAGCGATGAACCATTATTCGCCCTACGTGAAAACATGTCGAAAGGGTACTCTATCTTTGATCCTGCAACAGCCTCGACTTGCACTGTTTCGAAGTGGCGATTGAAGACGTCCCGATCCTGGAAAATGCTTTATGATCGAAAAAAATGAAATTCTGAAAATGGCGACTGAGCTCGGTCTCCGGCCAGACACAATTGAAAAGGACTACATACTGGGTTGGATGTTATGGGGTATCAATCAGCATCCCGTCATTTCTGAATGGGCATTCAAGGGTGGTACCAGTTTCAAGAAGTGTCATTTTGAAACATTCCGATTTTCAGAAGACCTGGATTTTACTCTGTCGGATACCTCACATCTCACAAGTGATTTTTTGGGACAGGCATTTATCCAGATTACCGAGCGACTTTCAGAGGAAGTTGGCATCGAATTTTTTAGCGACCGATTCACGTTTAAGATCAGGGAAAAGAGTCAGGGCCAACTCTCTGCGCAGGGGAAAATTCATTACAACGGTCCTTTACGACGAACCCAGGGCGTTGCAAGTATCAAACTCGATTTGACGAATGACGAAATTCTGGTGCTCGATACTGTCACAAAGGACGTTCACCATCCATTCTCCGATGGCCCGGATGGTGGCATAAAAGCAACTTGTTACGCATTTGAAGAAGTGATTGCAGAAAAGATACGTGCGCTCGCACAGCGTGCCCGGCCTAGAGATCTCTACGATGTCGTACACGTTTATCGCAACCGAGCAATGATTGAAAACCCGAAATTGATCTTCAAAGTGCTTCAAAAAAAGTGTGCTTTCAAGAATATGACGACGCCGACGTACGAAAGCATCGAACTACACGAAAAACTCGATGAACTGGAACCACAGTGGGCAAATATGCTTGCCCATCAGTTGCCCACTCTTCCGCCTATGGAATCGTTTTGGGCTGAGCTGCCGGCCTTCTTCGAATGGCTGACAGGATTGCAATCCGTCGAATCGCTCGCAGCACTACCGCAAAAAACCGGCGAAGTCCCTTTTCACCCAGGGCGCGTATTGAGCGCCTTCACCATAGAACCTATCCTGCAACGCATTCAATTCGCTGCCGCGAACCGCGTCTGTGTTTCTTTGCGTTACCACGGGAGAATCAGAACCGTAGAACCCCTGTCGTTCAGACGTTCAAAGAGCGGCAATCGACTGTTCTACGGCTACGAGCGAGAAGCGGGCCACGCAAAGGCTTATTCTCTACGCAAGATTGAATCGGTGGATGTAACAAATTTATCCTACGTTGAAAAGTATCCCATAGAAATCAGTGCAACTGGCCCGATCTCGATGCGTCGAATCGGCCGTAGAGGGCGGTTCTAACTGAAAGCAAACTTCAGAAGTGCCTGCCTGTAATAATCGATCTCTGTTATGCGAAGCATTTTCAGGATTAGCCGTGCTCGTACAACGATTCTGGCGTACCGAGATACCCGCAGAACTTGCCTCAGACCAGTCAAACTTTGCACTCTTTGCCGGCGCCCTGTTAGTTTTCGATATCGGTGCGATGAGTGTACTGCTGTTTTTTATACGTTCTTTTGCAACCCTGATTGGCATCGCGACCACCATTTCATTTCTCACCGCACCCATCAATGAAGACGGTATCTATTCTTCTTTCTTGACTTATTATCGAGTTCCGATAATATAATAACGTGATTGAGACCTTTGGAAATACTCTGGCGGAAGACCTGTTCGATGACAAGCGAACGAAGGCCACCAGAGCATTCCCGCCCGAGCTTTGCCGGGCAGGCAGGCGAAAACTGCTTTACCTGCATGATGCAAGTGAGCTGAGGGATTTGAGGGTGCCACCCGGCAATCGCCTGGAGCGTCTCAAAGGGAGGTGGAAGGGTTTCCACTCAATCCGGATCAATGATCAATGGAGAGTGGTTTTTCACTGGGAGGGTGGAAACGCCCTTGATGTGCAAGTTTTAGATTATCACTGATACAGGCAGCAGCAATGGCAAGACAACCTAAAAATCCGTTTCATCCGGGCGAGATTTTGTTTGAGGAATTTCTCGCGCCAAAGGGTGTCACGCAGGCGGCTTTCGCAGAACAGATCGGCTGGACGAAGGCTCGTTTGAATGAACTCATCAAGGGCAAGCGAGGTATCACTGCGGCAGCGGCGCTTGACCTCGCTGACGCACTCGGCACATCACCGAAGTTGTGGATGAATCTTCAGGCTACTTATGATCTGGATAAAGCGGCTAAGGTGAGGCGGGTAGCCTGAGCGGTTCTGGCAACAGGCCACTGCATGGGAACTGCTGATTCTGGTCAGGTTACGCCAACTCAACCACCAGGTCCCCCTGCTCCACCAGCGTACCGGCATCCAGATGCACGGCTTTCACCTTGCCGTCTACAGGGGCGGTAATCGTGCTTTCCATTTTCATCGCCTCGATAACAAATAACGGTGTATCCTTTTTCACCGCATCACCGGGTGC
The DNA here is from genome assembly GCA_024279945.1 of Gammaproteobacteria bacterium. Taxonomy (GTDB): domain Bacteria; phylum Pseudomonadota; class Gammaproteobacteria; order Xanthomonadales; family SZUA-36; genus JAJRRA01. Next base: position 58,123 of record JAJRRA010000091.1, on the reverse strand, counting down.
AACCAGCACCGAGGCCAGTCGGCCCATTAAGGGTGAGCCAATTTCGTTGTCTTCCACCGCTTTTCGGTGGATTACCGCTGTCGGTGCAGTGGATTCATCCCGAATCTGTACACTCCGCGTCTGGCCGTTGAGATCAAATGTAACTTTGCAACGTCCGTTCTCATCAGTTTTTGAGCGATAGACGAAGCGAATCGAGATGGTCTTGCCGCGTTGCAGTTTGACCAGGATTTCTTCACCCTGCCCCAGTCCATAAAAAAAGGCCGGGGTCGGCAGGTAATCAATATCCCCGAATTTTTTCCGGTGCTGGTAGAAATCACGAAATACATCGGGGTATATCTTGTAACTCAGAAAATCAAGAATACTCAGCCGGTGATCAAATTCCTGCTGGAACACCGCAAATTCCGCATCGAAATCCACCGGCGGCAGGCTGGCGCCGGGAGGGCCGGTCAATGGCTGTTTGTCTTTCAACACCATGGCGCTCAGTTCGGCTGGAAAACCACCTTCAGTCTGGCCAAGCTTGCCGCTGAACAGGTCGATGACGGAATCGGGAAAGGCCAGTTCACGTCCCTGCGCCATCACGTCTTCTTCATCCAGGCCGTTGGCGGTCATGAACAGCGCCATGTCGCCGACAACCTTGGAAGATGGTGTCACCTTCACGATATCACCGAACATTTTGTTGACCACGACGTAATTTTTCTTGATCAACTCGAATTTGTGCTCCAGTCCCAGCGCGATCGCCTGGGGGCGCAGGTTGGAGTACTGCCCACCGGGGATTTCGTGATCATAAACTTCTGCGGTTCCTGACTTCAGCCCGGATTCGAAGGGATAGTAATACTCACGCACCGCTTCCCAGTAGTTAGCGTAATCGTTAAGAGAATCCAGATCGAAAGGCTGTTCGCGCTCATGCCCCTTCAACACAGCAACCAGGGAGTTCATGTTCACCTGCGAGGTCAGTCCCGACATGGAACTGAGGCACACGTCGACGATATCCACGTCGTTCTCAATTGCCTTGAGCAGAGTTGCAGCCTGCATAGAGGAAGTGTCATGGGTATGCAGGTGGATGGGGATGTCCACGGCTGATTTCAGGGCCGGGATCAGCCTGGCGGCGGCATAGGGCTTGAGCAGACCGGCCATGTCCTTCAGCGCCAGCATGTGTGCGCCAGCATCTTCCAGACGCCGCGCCATGTCCAGGTAATACTGCAGATTGTAGCGATAGCCGGGCTCCTGGTTCAGCACATCGCCGGTATAGCAGATGGTAGCCTCGGCAATTCCTTGTGTACGTTCACGCACCACCTGGATAGAGCGCTTCATCCCTTCGATCCAGTTGAGGGAATCAAAGATGCGAAACACGTCAATGCCGTTGTTCCAGCTTTCTTCAATAAATTTTTCGATCAGGTTATCCGGGTAGGCTTTGTAGCCCACTGCATTGGAGCCCCGAAACAGCATCTGGAAGAGGATATTGGGTATCGCTTCGCGCAATTGCTGCAACCGACTCCACGGGCATTCCCGCAGGAAGCGCATGGCAACGTCAAACGTCGCCCCGCCCCACATCTCCAGGGAAAACAGTTGCGGGTGCGCCTTGGCAAAACCCTCGGCCACCGCCAGCATGTCCAGCGTACGCACGCGGGTTGCCAGCAGGGACTGGTGAGCGTCACGGAAAGTGGTATCGGTATAAAGGATGTGCTTCTGTTCTTTAACCCAACCGCAGAAAGCCTCAGGTCCCATCTCATCCAGCATCTGTTTCGTGCCGCGGGGATAAGCTGCCAGGCGGTTGACCGGTGGGATAATCGCTTTGCGGAACGTCCGGCCAGGCTCAATATGCCCGACATCCGGATTGCCATTCACCGTCAGCTTGGCAATGTATTTCAGGGTCTTGGTGGCGCGGTCGAACATCTGGGAAATCTGAAACAGTTCGGGGTGGTTGTCGATAAAACTGACCGTCGCTTTGCCGCTATTGAAGGTCGGGTGTTCCAGCACGTTTTCAAGGAAACCGATATTGGTTTTCACACCACGGATACGGAACTCGCGCAGAGCCCGCTGACCGCGCTGCACAGCGCCTTTCAGTGTACGCCCCTGGGCCGTGACCTTAACCAGCAAGGAATCGAAAAAAGGCGATACACGGGCGCCGGTATAGGCGGCGCCGACATCCAGCCTGATGCCGAAACCGGCCGCACTGCGATAGGCGATCAGGGTGCCGTAGTCGGGCTGAAAACCATTGGCCGGATCTTCGGTGGTTATGCGGCACTGCACTGCATAACCGGTGCAGCGAATGGATTCCTGTGATTTGATGGAAATTTCAGGATCCGTCAGGCGGTAGCCCCGGGCGATCTGGATCTGACTGCGCACGATGTCAATGCCGGTAACCTGCTCGGTAATGGTGTGCTCCACCTGGATACGCGGATTGACCTCGATGAAATAGATATTTTCTTCTTTATCGAGAAGGAATTCGACCGTGCCGGCACTGTGGTATTTAACCTGGCGGGTGACGGCCAGCGCATGCTCGAACAATGCCTGTCGGGTTGTCTCCTTCAGGCCACAACTGGGGGCAATTTCCACCACTTTCTGGAAGCGTCTCTGCACCGAGCAGTCGCGCTCAAAGAGGTGAACCAGGTGGCCATCCTCATCCCCCAGTATCTGCACTTCGATGTGCTTGGGTGATTCAATGAATTTTTCGAGAAATACCGTGTCATCGCCAAAGGCCTTGAATGCTTCGCTGCGAGCCTCAACGAACGCGGTCTTGAGATCTTCATCGTTGCGAACCACACGCATCCCGCGCCCGCCCCCACCGGATGCGGCTTTAAGCATCAGGGGATAGCCGATACGACCGGCCTCGGCCAGGGCAGTCTCCAGATTATCCAGATCCAGCCGGCTGGCTTCGATCACCGGCAATCCGGCAGCCACGGCATTTTCCTTGGCCCGGATCTTGTCTCCCAACTGCGCCATGGACTCAGGAGAAGGACCGACAAAAATGATGTCTTCATCCCGGCAGCGGGTCACGAACTCAACATTTTCAGATAAAAAGCCGTAGCCCGGATGAATGGCGTCCACATCGTTGAGCCGTGCCACCTCGATGATGGCATCGATATCAAGATAGGGTTTCAGTGGATCATCGTCGTCACCGACCTGGTAAGCCTCGTCGGATTTGTAGCGATGAGAGGAGAAACGGTCTTCATGAGTAAAAATACTGACCGTGCGAATTCCAAGTTCTGCGGCAGCGCGCAGGATGCGAATGGCAATCTCACCGCGGTTGGCAACGAGGATTTTATCGATTTTTCTGGGCATATTTTTACCTGATCGAAACTACCGGAGTCTATATTGAACACGTTAATGACCCTTAACTACAAGTCAAAGTGTTAATGCTCTGAATTAACGTATTTTTGATTACTCCACTGTACAGAAAACCCCCTGTTTGAGTTGATCAAAATCAAGTGGAAGGCACTATTGATGCTCTACCATGCACCAATATCAGTGGGTCTGGATTCCCGGAGAAAAAGTGCTCTGGTTCAATGCCCCCGGCTTTTGGAGTTTGTAGCAGTGAGCAGCATGGCTAATAAAGAAACAACAATTACCGAAGTCCCCGAACATACCGTTGAAATCATTACCAATTCAGGTGAAGGTGCACAGAAATGCGCGCAGATTTTCGGTCAAACATGTGCCAAGATGGGTAACGGTGTCTGGACGGTTGAGATCATTCCTGCCGAGATCGAACCGCCACATCACACGGTGACCAGTACATCAGGGAACATCGTGCGTTTCGGCACGGGATTGATTACCAACTGGGGGGATCAATCAAAACTGGCAATCGCCTTCAATGATCAGGTGCTGCTCTCACGCCACCGACTGAACTCTTTCGATGACGATTGCATCATTCTCCTTGAAAGCATGTGGGAAAACCACGAGGATGAAGCGATCCGCACAGCCTATGCCGAAGCGATGGAGGAAATGTCCTCGAAAAACTATCGTTTTTTCGCCGTACCCATTGAAGAAGAAACACTCAAAGTGGTGGACAACCCGCAACATGGTAAAAACATGTTTGCATTGGGGCTTCTGACTGAAATCTATCAGCGCGACCTGTCCATCATCGAAAAGCAGATTGCACACATCTTCCGGCACAAGCCGGCTAAAATAACTGAAATCAATGTAGAACTGGTGAAAAACGGAATCGCCTGGGCACGGGAGAATCTGGGCTTCCAGTTCAAAATCGATTCAGTACCGGCCGAAGAATCACGTGTGGTAATGAACGGCAACCAGGCGAGTGCGCTGGGCGCTATCGCTGCCGGCATGGAAATCTGCGCCATGTACCCCATCACACCGGCGACATCGGTGTCGCATGAGCTTTCAGATATTTTCGAAAACTATGGCGGCATGGTGCATCAGGCTGAAGATGAAATTGCGGCCGCCGGTGTGGCGCTCGGTGCATCTTATGGCGGTAAAGTGGCTTTGACGGTCACGTCCGGTCCGGGACTGGCGCTCAAAACAGAGTTCCTGGCGCTGGCCATCATGGTTGAAATCCCACTGGTGGTGCTGGATGTCCAGCGCGGCGGGCCGTCAACCGGCCTGCCCACCAAGGTGGAGCAATCTGATCTGTTGGCGGCACTTTATGCCCAGCCCGGTGATGCGCCGCGCGTTGTTATTGCGCCACGAACCATCGAAGAATGTTTCCATTCCATGATCACGGCACGCCGTATCGCAGAGACTTTCCGTTGCGTGGTGATCGTCCTCACCGATGCCAACCTGGCCTCCGGTGTACAGCAGTTTACCCGCCCTGAATTTGACCCGCGCTGGCAGCAGGACCCGATTGATTTTTCAGCCCTTCCGGAAGGCTTGCGACCGTATGACTGGGACCCCGAGACGGGTATGTCCCGGCGGGTTATTCCCGGTACGCCCGGTGGCCAGCACACCGTGACCGGGCTGGCGCATGATGAGGAGAGCAAAGTTTCCTATGACCCCGAAAGTAACGAGCGGGGATGTAAAATGCGCAGTCGCAAACTGGCGGTCTTCCAGTCTACACTGATGCCTCCCACTGTTTTTGGCGATGAGGATGGTGACCTCCTGGTGGTTGGCTGGGGCTCAACCCAGGGCGCCATTGAAGAAGCAGTGGAGCGTGCCCGCGCAGAAGGAAAAAAAGTCTCTTCCTGCCAGTTGACTTTCCTCTCGCCACTGGAACCCGGCCTGAAAGAAATTTTTAGCCGGTTTGGGAAAGTGATGACCGTAGAGATCAACTACTCCGACACCGTTGGCGACCCATACATTACGGAAGAAACACGACGCTACGGTCAACTCGCCTGGCTGCTTCGCGCCCAGACCCTGGTTGACATTGATTGCTGGACCAGTTGTCCCGGACAACCCCTTCGACCACAAGACATCTATAATTCGATTGTCGATAATTTAGAGAAAGGAGTCACCCCATGAGCAGCATCGCAATTTCTCTGCTGGATCTTGAAGCCGACAACTTCGTCTGTCTTGAGCCGGAAGATTATCAGACCCGTGAAGGCAAGTGGTGTGCCGGCTGTGGCGACTTCGGCGCCCTCAATGCGGTAAAGCGATTATTGTCCAGTGAACAACTCCAGCCTGAGAAGATGGCTTTCGTATCCGGTATCGGCTGTTCCAGTCGCTTCCCTCATTACGTCAACGCCTACGGCTTCCATGGCATTCATGGCCGCGCGTTGCCCATTGCCACCGGATTGAAACTCGCGCGACCTGAACTGGATGTGTTTGTCGTCATGGGCGATGGTGACTGCACCTCCATCGGCGCCGGGCACTGGCTCCATGCCACACGCTACAACCCGAACCTGACTGTCTTGCTGCTGGATAACAACATCTACGGCTTGACCAAGAATCAAACCTCACCGACCACCCCGCAGGGTCATACCTCAAACACCACACCGCGGGGTTCGTTCCTGCCTGCACTCAATCCGCTGCAGGCGACACTGGGTGTTTCGAATGCATCCTTTGTGGCCCAGACCGCCGACTGGGTACCTGCGCATCTCTATGCCACCCTGCAGGCGGCTTATGAGCACCCGGGTTTTTCCTTTGTCCGCATCCTGCAGCGTTGTCCCAAGTTTACGCCTGACGTATTTACCGAGCAGGTTAAAAACCCCGACCTGACCGAGTTGCTGATTCACGAAGATGGTGTGAATGCGCCCGGCCTGGACAAGCTGTTCAAGGCACGACGTGAGCACGATCCGAAGAACCTGGATGAGGCGAGAGCCCTGGCGCAACGCACCGACATGCTGCGCCTGGGTATCTTCTTCCGTGATGACAGTTTTCCCGTCTACGATGAAATCCGGGCCGTTAGCCCTGTTTCTGCAGAGGAAAAAACCACCCGGCTGGAAAAGGAGTTTGACCGCTATGCCGTCTGACGAACGAAAGGGAATTGCCCTGGATGCAATTCGCTCACGTATTGAATTGTTTCATTCTGCAGTTGCGACTGCTTCGGACCAGGTTCGAGGCCTGTTGTCCGGATCAGGCAATACCGCAGATGATCAATCGGTAGCATTAGGTCATTTTGCAGAAGGCAAAGTGAATGTCGACCGTTTCGCTTCTTTTGCGCCGAAGGCTGCACGGATTAATGATGAGGCTGAAGCACCCATTCGCGCTGCGCAGGAAGTGCTGACTTCCCTGCTGGCAGAAGGAGATGAACTGTTCGTCCTTCAGTTGGAAGAAGGCAGAGGGCTGGGTCGTCAGGTCGGTATGCGATTTGCAAAAATCGGGCGCGCCTTTGCGGCAGCACGGGTCATTGAACTGGCGAAACGTGGCGCCTACAAGGAAGACAAACACGCGGCGACACTGGAACGGTTCCCGTTCGCCCAGTGGAACAGTTCAGAGCGTGCGCTGGCCCCTGCCCTGGTGATTGAATTGACCGGCGCTGATTTAAAGCCGGCAGCGATTATTCCTTTGCTCGATGCAAAGATAAAATTTGTTTTCAACCTGGATGGTGACGCGCCTGCGGCAGCTCTGTCACGCGTGGTTTCTCCCTCCGTGTTTGTGCAGCAGGAAACCGGTGATGCGCCGTTGGAAGCCTTCGCGGGTTTTGATGGAATGGCTGTCGCCGCGCTGCTTCCGGCCAATGCGGCGAGCTTTGTGCATGACCCTGCGGCAGGCGAGACGAGCTTTGAACGTTTTGTCTCAGTGGCTTTTCCGAAGGAAGTGAAAAAACGCGCGATTGGCGGCCTCAGCCCAACGCAACAGGCGGAAGATTACGCATTGCTGGAAAGCCTGTCCGTGGCGCCTGTGGCAACAGGGGATGCCGCATCAGACCCCGCAGGCAAACTCTCAGCCTGGCTATTGAGTCAAACGAACTTGTCTGCCTAGGCAAGTGTTGAAAGGCCGTAATTCATGACCGGAAACTCCATTTTGGATTCAGCCCTGATTCTCGGGGGCGTGGGGCTATTCTTCGGTTTTCTGATCGCGATGGCGAACAAGAAATTCTGGGTGTGGGAAGATCCCCGCATCGATGAGGTGGAAGAGTTGTTGCCGAGCACCAACTGTGGCGCTTGTGGTATGCCGGGTTGCCGGGCATTTGCCGAAGCCGTGGTTTCCGGGGAACAGGCACCGTCGGGTTGTACGGTGATGGGCTCTGATGACATTGACAATGTAGCCGCTTACCTGGGCGTTGATGCCGGCGAAGCAACCAAACGTGTTGCCCGCCTGCTTTGCGCAGGCGGCAAAAATGAAGCCGTGCGTCATTCCGATTACTCGGGCTTTGAAACCTGCAAGGCTGCCGCTGCAGTAGCAGGCGGTGGTAAAGCCTGCACCTGGGGATGCCTGGGTCTTGCCGATTGCGAAGTGGTCTGCCTGCTCGACGCGATCTACATGAATGAGGATGATCTGCCGGTCGTCATTCCTGAACTTTGTACGGCTTGCAACGACTGCGTTGTAGCCTGCCCCAAGGATCTTTTTGTGCTGATGCCGGTGGAGCAGAAATTGATCGTGCAGTGCAAGAATTTGCTCAATGGCGATGCTGCCGAAGATCTTTGCAGTGTTGCCTGCAATGCCTGTAACAAATGTGTCGCTGATTCAGAGCCTGGTGTCATTGAAATCATTGATAATCTCGCTGTTATTAATTATGAAAAGAATGCCTTGACCGACCCGAAGGCAATTTCACGATGTCCGACCCATGCGATTGTGTGGATTGAAGGACAGCAGTTTGAAGAAAGCTCACAAGAGTTGGAGAAGAAAGCCGTATGAGCCAGGGAATGAACGAGGCCAAGTACCCCGGAATTTTTAAAACCGAGGATGGAAGTTCGGCCGTAGTTTCAATGGAAACCGCTGCAAGTGAAGCAGCAGGCGCCTATCCGATCACGCCTTCAACGCAGATGGGTGAAGGCTGGGCAGCCGCGGTTGCCCGCGGTGACAAGAACGTCAACGGGCGCAACCTGATTTTCTTTGAACCTGAAGGCGAACACGCCGCCGCCGGTGTCACGGCGGGAATGAGCATGGTCGGTTTGCGCTCAACCAATTTTTCCAGCGGTCAGGGCATCGCCTACATGCACGAGTCGCTGTACGCGGCGGTAGGCAAGCGCCTCACCTATGTTCTGAATGTGGCCTGCCGTGCCATGACCAAGCACTCGCTCAACGTGCATGCCGGGCACGATGACTACCATGCCGTTGACGACACCGGATTTTTTCAACTGTTTGCGAAAGATGTGCAGAGTGTTGCTGATCTGAATCTTATCGCGCACCGCATCGCGGAGCTTTCACTCAACCCGGGCATGTGCGCGCAGGACGGCTTCCTGACCAGTCATGTCATTGAGTCCTTCCGTGAACCGGAACGTGAATTGATCCGGGAATACCTGGGTGACCCGGCGGATATCATTGACTCGCCAACCGGGGCGCAAAGGGCCGTGTTTGGTGAGCGCCGGCGGCGCATCCCCGAACTTTACAATTTTGATTACCCCGCCATGCTGGGCGTGGTGCAAAACCAGGAATCCTATGCACAGGGCGTTGCCGCGCAGCGACCCTTCTATTTTGATCATATTGCAGACCTGGCCGACCAGGCCTTTTCCGAGTTTGAAGCGCTGTCCGGTCGTAAATACAATCGTGCCCTGGGCTACCGCCTGGAAGATGCCGAGTATGTGATCGTTGGCCAGGGCTCTGTGATTTGCAATGCAGAAGTCGTTGCAGACTACCTGCGCGAAAAACGTGGTTTGAAAGTGGGTGTGCTCGACCTGGTGATGTTCCGTCCGTTCCCGGCAGACTTGATTTCCAGCATGCTGGCAGGCAAGAAAGGGGTGGTTGTTCTGGAGCGAACCGATCAACCGCTGGCGGTTGAATTACCGATGATTCGTGAGATTCGCACGGCGATGGCGCAGGCGGCTGAAAATGGCCGTTCAGGCAATGATGCCGGTCTTCCCTATCCGGGCCTGGCCGCACTACGCGGAGATCAAATCCCCGATTTCTACTCTGGGTGCTTCGGCCTGGGAAGCCGCGATCTGCAGCCGGGTGATATTATCGCCGCGATTAACAACATGCTTGAAGGTGGGCGTAAGCAGCGTCAGTTCTACCTCGGTATTGATTTCATTCAGAAGGACACACCGCTGCCCAAAATGCAAATCTGGCAGGAGAAAATTCTTGCCGATTACCCGCATGTAGCGGATTTGGCGCTTGCATCGGCGGGGAATTTAAACCTCTTTCCCGAAGATTCCGTTGAGCTGCGTATCCATTCGGTGGGTGGTTGGGGCGCCATCACCATGGGCAAGAACCTGGCGATGACCGCAGCCGAACTGCTCGGCATGCACATCAAGGCCAACCCGAAATATGGTTCGGAAAAGAAGGGTCAGCCGACAACGTTCTATGCCATGTTGTCAAAGGAACCCTTGCGCCTGAATTGCGAACTGAAGCATGTCAGCGTGGTGCTTTCCCCTGACCCGAATGTCTTTTTGCATTCAAACCCGCTGGCGGGCTTGTGTGATGAGGGTGTGTTCATCATCCAGAGTGAACTCAGTGGTGAGGAACTGTGGAACAGCTTTCCAAAAACAGCCCAGGCGACAATCCGGGCGAAGAAAATCAGGGTATTTTCGGTTGACGGCTTCAATATCGCACTTTCCGAGGCGTCAAAAGCGGAACTTCGTTTCCGCATGCAGGGCGTAGCCTTTCTGGGCGCCTTCTTCCGGGCGGCCCCCTTGATGAAGGCACACGGCCTCTCACGGGAGCGCCTGTTCGAGGGCATTGAAAAACAACTGAACAAGAAGTTCGGTCATTTAGGCCCAAGCGTTGTAGAAGACAATATTCGCGTTATCACACGGGGGTTTGACGAGGTACAGGAACTGGATCTTGCCGAACTGGGGGATGCCGGGCACGAAGAACTATTGCCCTTGATTCCACATGCCATGGCGGGCGCTGACGCGGCCACCGGGTTGGGCAATCAGGGAGATTTCTGGAACCAGGTCTGCGTTCAGTACAAGACCGGCAAAGATGTGATCGCCGATCCGTTCACGGCCATCAGTGCGATTCCGGCAGCGACATCGAGCATGCGCGACATGTCGGCGGTTCGTTTCAATGTGCCTGAATTTATTGCAGAAAAATGCACCGGTTGCAGCAAGTGCTGGACTCAGTGCCCCGACTCCGCCATCCCCGGCGTGGTCAACACGGTGGAAGAAATACTGGAAACCGCTGTTGCAGTCATTTCTTCCCCGCAAAAACCACTGACACGGTTTTCCCAGATCATAAAACACCTGGGTAAAGAATCCCGCAAGATCATCTCCAGCGGCACCTTCAAAACCTATGCCGCAGTGTTGGCGCAGGCCTATGAAACGGTGGCCGACAAATCCAACTGGGATGCCGAGCGGCGGGCCGAAGTCGATGCCCAGTACAACCTGGTTTATGCCGCCGTGGCGGAATTCCCGTTGGCCAAAACTGCACCCTTCTTTGATCTGCCGGAAAGCAAAAAGAAGGGCAGCGGCGGACTGCTTTCGATCACCGTCAACCCGGAAACCTGCAAGGGTTGCGACATTTGTGTTGCCGTTTGTGCCGATGGCGCTCTGGTCAGCGTGCGCCAGACCGAAGAATTCCAGGAAACCCTCGAATCAAACTGGAAGTTCTGGCAAAAACTGCCGGAAACCGATGATCAGTACATCAAGATTTCCAGCCTGGACGAAGGCATTGGTGTCATGTCATCGCTGTTGTTGAAGCAAAGCAACTACCTGTCCATGGTCGGTGGTGATGGCGCCTGCATGGGCTGCGGTGAAAAAACCACTATTCACCTGATTCTTTCCACCGTCAATGCCTTCATGGCGCCGCGTGTAGCGGAACACATTAAACACCTGACGCAACTGATCAACAAACTGGATGAAGCGGCCCGCAGCCTGCTGATATCGGAAACCGATCTGGCCGCCGTCTCTTCCGGCTCGGAAGAGCTTTCTGTGCCGCTTGCCGAAGAAAAGAAAGCAAGGGTGCGACTGATCCACAAAACCATTGAGCAACTGAAAGACCTCAAGTGGCGTTATGAAGAAGGCCCCAGTGGTCGTGGCCGTGCCCATCTGGGCTTTACCAACTCCACCGGTTGCAGTTCGGTATGGGGTTCATCCTATCCCTATAACCCCTACCCCTTCCCCTGGGTGAACCACCTGTTCCAGGATGCGCCATCGGTTGCTGTGGGCATTTTTGAAGGCCATATGCGCAAGATGGCAGACGGTTTTGTCACCGTTCGCCGGGCTGAAAAACTGCTGTCCAATTCCTATGACGCCGAGACCGACGAAACATTCCTGTCGAACTTTGAATGGGAACAGTTCTCGGACGATGAATTTACGCTGTGCCCGCCTTTGTTTGCCGTTGGCGGTGACGGCGCCATGATGGATATCGGTTTCCAGAACCTGTCACGCCTGATGGCTTCGAACAAGCCGATCCGGGTGGTCGTGGTCGACACCCAGGTTTACTCCAACACGGGTGGCCAGGCCTGTACCTCCGGTTTCACCGGCCAGGTATCCGATATGGCTGAATTCGGGCCTGATCAGCGCGGCAAGGAAGAGGTTCGCAAGGAACTTGCCCTGATCGCAATGGCCCACCGGGGTGTATTCGTGATGCAATCTTCGCAGGCAACACCATCACATCTTATTCAAAATGTCCTGAAAGGTTTGCAGGCCAGACGGCCCGCCCTGTTCATCATGAATACGCCTTGCCCGCCGGAATGGGGAATCGCAGATTTCGGCGCACCGGATGCCGCCAGGCTTGCACTAGAAAGCCGCGCGGTGCCGAATATTGTGTTTGATCCCGACCGGGGCACGACCTTCTCTGAATGCCTTGACCTGGAAGGCAATCCCTCGCCACTGGAAACCTGGACAAGCTATGAACTCGTTTATGTCGATGAGGAAGGCGAAGAACAAAAGATGACTTTGCCGGTCACGACTGCTGACTGGGCCCTGGGTGAAGCACGATTCCGAGGGCACTTCCGCAAGGCGGTCGAGGATGATGAACTGGTTCCCTTCCATGAGTATGTCGAAATGGATGCAGACGAGCGGGAGGGTGAAACCGCCTTTGTTTACACAGTTGATGCCAAGCGGCGCCTGAGCAAAATGACGGTATCGGACGAGATCGTACAACTCGCAGAAGAACGGTTGAGCCACTGGGCGCAACTTAAAGAAATGGCTGGACTCGATGTTTCGCAGAACATGCGTGAGGCTGTCACCGAAACTCTGACGGAAGAAATGGAAGGCCGGTTTGCAGCGCTCAAGGCAGAGTACGAAGCGAAAATCAAAACATTGGCTACCCAGTATCCACAACTGATTGCAAGGCGCCTTGCCGAAGGCCTGTTGCAAGCAAGTGCCAACGACACGGTTGCTCAACTGCTTGAGAAAGCGGAAAACTGGGAGGGTCCCGCGTTCATTGCGCCGGATTCAATCAGCCTTTCCGGCGCGCCAGCAACAGATTCCGTATCTCCTGTTCCTGCGGATGCCCAGGATGAAGCGGCCGCAACAACACCAGCCCCGGTTGCTGAGGAAGACGACGATGACGAAGATATGGGCAATGACCCCTATATCGACACCATTCGTTGTACCTCCTGTGATGATTGTCTGAAGGTAAACACCGAGATGTTTGTCTATAACGATGACCAGCAAGCCTACATTTCAGATCCGAAATTGGGAACGTTCAAGCAGCTTGTTGTTGCGGCGGAGGCTTGCCCGGCAGAGTGTATCCATCCCGGCGATCCCCTGAATCCCAAAGAAAAAGGTTTGGACAAGTTGATCAAACGAGCCGAGCCCTTCAATTGAGCATCGACTGGATATGTCAGGAATGAAAGGCTTGCTTAGCTTCAAACACGGGGTTCATCCCCCGGAAAACAAGGATATTACCGCGGGAATTGCCTCCCGGCGATTTCCCTTTCCCGATGAAATAATCCTTCCCCTGTCACAGCATATCGGAACACCGGCCAAAGCGTTGGTGCAGCCGGGTGACCGTGTTGAGCGAGGGGATGCCATTGCAGAAGCGGCTGGTTATATTTCCTCTGCTGTTCATGCGACCGCTTCGGGCACGGTGAAGTCGATCGAACTGTGGCCACACCCAAACGGTGATATGGTTCCGTCCATCCGCATTGACGTTGATCCCAATTCAACGCAGATGCAGCGACCACGCATTATCCCGCGTTGGCAGGATGTTAAGGACGAAGACCTTTCAAAGGAAATTGCCAAGGCAGGTATCGTGGGCCTGGGCGGTGCCGCCTTCCCGTCCCATGTCAAGTTGACCCCACCGAAAGATCAGCCGATTGAACTCTTGCTGATCAATGGTTGTGAGTGTGAGCCCTATCTCACCTCAGATCACCGAACGATGCTGGAGTATCCGGAAAGGGTATACCTGGGCATTCGTATCGCCCTCAAGGCGCTGGGCATCAGCCGCGCCGTGATTGGCATCGAGGCCAATAAAATGGACGCCGTCGAGGTGATGCGCAAGGCTGCTCCGGATGACCTCGATGTCACGGTTCTGCCTTTGCAGGTCAAGTACCCGCAAGGCGCCGAGAAAATGTTGATTAAGGCCGTGATGGGCCGTGAAGTTCCCTCGGGCGCCCTGCCCAGCGCGATCGGCGCTATGGTGCAGAATGTCGCTACGGCAGCAAATGTAGCCACGGTATTTGAGACGGGACAGCCACTGATCGAGCGCATCATCACCGTGACCGGACGGGGTATTCGCAAACCCGGCAACTGGCTGATACCGTTCGGCACAAAACTGCGTGATGTAGTCAAACACTGTGGCGGCCTGACCGAAGATGCAGCCGAAATTATTTTCGGCGGCCCAATGATGGGCCTGGGCCAGGCGAATCTGGATGTGCCGATCCTGAAGGCCACTGGCGGCATTCTCATTCTTTCCAGGGATGAGTGTAAACGACAGGATATACTGCCCTGTATTCGTTGCGGAAAATGCCTTGATGCCTGCCCGGTCTTCCTCAATCCGCAATTATTGGGAATACTGGCAAAAGCAGAACGCTATGAGGAGATGGCTTCGGAAGCACATTTGAGTGACTGCATGCTTTGTGGATGTTGTTCCTATGTCTGCCCGTCCAATATCCCTTTGTCCCAATTGTTCGCCGCTTCCCGAGCCCAACTGAGAAAACTTGCTACGCCATGACTGATTCCATCGTCAAAATTACCGCCTCACCACACGTCCGGTCGGCTGATTCCACGATCCGGATTATGTGGTCGGTGGTGATCAGCCTTGTGCCGGTAATTGCCGCCTCGATCTATTTCTTCGGGCCAAGTGCGATTTTCGTTTTGCTTGCCAGTGTCGCCGGTTGCCTGTTGACAGAGCGCTTGTTTGGCTCCACTCCCGGTTCTCTGGCAGACGGGTCTGCGATGATCACCGGCCTGTTACTGGGCCTGACGCTGCCGCCCGGGTTTCCCCTCTGGATGGCTTTCCTGGGCGCTGGTTTCGGCATGGCCTTCGGCAAGATCATTTTTGGCGGACTGGGGCAGAATATTTTTAACCCGGCCCTGGTCGGGCGTGCTTTTCTGCAGGCTGCTTTTCCGGTGGCTATTACCACCTGGCCGGCCAAAACACAGCACTGGTGGACACTGCAGGGTGATAATTTTGCACTCCCGTTTATGAGTCCGGTGGTAGATGCGGCAACTGCGGCGACGCCACTGGGTAACCTCAAGTTCGGCGATGATCCGGTGGTGACGCCTTTGCTCGACCTGTTCATGGGGACAACCGGGGGTTCACTGGGGGAAACATCCGCTTTGTTGATTTTGCTCGGCGGCCTCTACCTGGCTTGGCGGGGGCACTTGAACTGGCATATTCCCCTCAGTATTTTTGTTTCTGCTTTTGCCGTATCCGGTCTCTTTTACACCCTCGGAATTTCGCAGTTCCCGCCGATGTTCATGCTCTTGTCGGGCGGTATGATGCTCGGTGCGTTCTACATGGCAACCGATATGGTGACCTCTCCGATCACCAACAAAGGCTGTTGGCTGTTTGGTTTTGGTATTGGCTTCCTGGTCGTGGTTATTCGTATCTGGGGCGGCCTGCCGGAAGGCGTGATGTATGCCATCCTGCTGATGAACGCGCTGGTTCCCTTTATTAATCGCGCTACACAGCCTCGCCTGTTTGGAACCTCTGGAAAGAAAAAGGAGGCCGACAATGAGTGAAGAAGGCATGAACGAAGGCCTTGAAGTGCAAGATTCCGGCACACCTCCTGAGCAGGAAAGCCCGGCCAAAGCGGAAGTTTCCACTTTTCAACTGGTGGCGACCCTGGCCGTCGCAGGCGCCCTGGCCGGCTTGCTGATCGTGCTGGTGAACCAGCACACGAAACCCATTATTGATAAATACAAGGCCGAACAACTGCGCAAAGCGGTCTACGAAGTGCTTCCCGGGGCAGAGCACTATGACACCTACTACCTGGTCGATGGTTCACTGTCTTTATCGCTTCCCGAAGGTGCAAAAGAGAGCGATTTCAAGCGGGTTTATGTGGGATACACAGCCGCAGGCCAGCGACTCGGTGTGGCTGTTTCGCGGGGTGAATCGGGATTCCAGGATGTCGTGCAGATAATTTTCGGCTTTGATCATGTGACCGGAAAACTGACCGGAATGAAGGTGCTGGACAGCAAAGAAACCCCCGGCCTGGGTGACAAAATCTACAAGGACAAAGCATTCGTTGATCAGTTTTTTGCAGGTCCGGAAACGCCTCTGGTACCGGTTAAATCAGGTGCGGGTAAAGGACTTCCAAACGAAATTGATACGATTACAGGGGCCACTATTTCTTCAAAAACAGTGATTGGCATCATCAACCACGGACTGGAGGAATGGAAGCCAATACTGGATCAGGGCATTCCACAGGCGCCCGCGCGTTCAGTGGATGAGGAGGCGCAGCAGTGAGGACAACAACACCGTCTCAGGATTTTATTCGCGGTATCTGGGACGAAAACCCGGTTCTGGTCCAGATGCTTGGCTTGTGCCCGGCACTGGCTGTTACCAACAGTGTGAAAAACGCTTTGGCCATGAGTGCAGCGACCTTTTTTGTGATTTGCTGCTCGAGTGTACTGGTTTCAAGCTGTAAGCGTTTTATCCCCAACGAGGTGCGTATTTCGGCGTACATTTTGGTGATAGCCACCTTTGTGACCCTGGCGGACATGCTGCTGCAGGCATATGCGCCGGTGCAGCATAAAGAACTGGGCGCCTTCATGGCCCTGATTGTGGTGAACTGCATGATTCTGGGCCGCCAGGAAGCTTTTGCATCCAAAAATAATCCCTTCCGCTCGCTGCTCGATGCGGTGGGAACCGGCATTGGTTTTACCATCGCCCTGCTCATGATGGGTGGTTTTCGCGAGATCCTGGGAACAGGTGCATTCCTGGAGTATTCATTATTTGGGCCGAACTTTGAACCCTGGGTCATCATGGTTCTTCCGGCCGGTGGTTTCCTCACCCTGGGTTTCATATTGCTGGCGATGGGCTATGCCGAACACCGCAAGAAAGCGAATGAAATAGTCAATGAACAAGTGAAGACAGCATTATGAATGACCAGACACTGTTTTCGATTTTCTTCTCCGCCATGGTGGTAAACAACTTTACTCTAGCCATGTTCCTGGGTTTGTGTCCCTTTATGGGCGTTTCCGCACGGGTGGAAACGGCACTGCGAATGGGCCTGGCCAATATTTTCGTGCTGGTGCTGACTGCGCTGAGTGTCTGGGTACTCAATACCTACATTCTGGAAACCGTTCCCTACTTACGCATCATCTCCTTCATTATCGTGATTGCCTCACTGGTACAGATCGTGGAGATGGCGGTCAAAAAACTTTCGCCAACCCTGTTCCGGCAACTGGGAATTTTTCTGCCCTTGATGACCACCAACTGCGCCATTCTTGGATTAGCCATTTTTCAAACCAATCGGGGCTACGGATTTTTGCAGGGGCTGACTTTTGCCGTGGGCGCCGGGCTTGGCCTGACGCTGGCGCTGGTGTTGATGGCTTCCATTCGTGAATCCCTGGAGTTTTCAGATATTCCGGGGATCGCCAAGGGTACCGGCCTGGTCTTGATTATCGCGGGAATCCTTTCCCTCGCTTTTATGGGCTTCGCAGGGCTCCTATAATGAGCAGGTAGCCTTTAGCGGGCGCCCGAGAGTAATACCTTGAAAGATTATATCGCACCATTGATTTTATTGGGTGTGCTGTTTGTTGGTTTTGGCCTCTCACACCGGCGGGGGCAAAAGGCTGCCGGCTGCGCGAGTTGCACAAGCTGTGCCGACAAATCGGAATGCACGAAAAAGGATCAGGCCTCTTAGCACGATATGAGGTCGGTCCTCAAAATTTCAGTAAGCCTCCTGGTTTGCCTGACCTTGCTGGCCGGCTGCCAAAGAAACCGGGAACAAAATGCCGACCTGTTTATTTTCGGCACGATTATCGAAATAAAGCTCTGGGGCGCCACCCCGGAACAGGGTGATCACGCTTTCTCACAATTGCAGGAAATGTTCAACGGCATGCACCGGGACTGGCACGCCTGGGAACCAGGCCGGCTGACCGATATCAACCAGGCCTTCGCCGCAGGACGGCCGGCAACAGCCGATGCCGACATCATTGAAATGATCCGGCGTTCACAGAAAATGGAACAACTTTCCGGGGGGCGTTTCAACGCGGCGATCGGCGGGCTGATCGGCTTGTGGGGCTTTCACACTTCTGATTACCCGGTCATCGGTCCGCCTCCGAGCCAGGCCAACATTGATGAGATTCTCGTTCACCACCCCTCAAGCCTGGATATCCGGATAGATGGCCTGCAAGTGAGCTCTGCAGACCCCTACGTTCAATTGGACTTTGGCGGCATTGCCAAGGGCTATGCCGTGGATCTGGCCATCAGGTATTTACGTGAACAGGGGATCACCAGCGCCATCGTAAATGCGGGGGGAGACCTGCGTGCAATAGGTCGACACGGGGACCGGCCCTGGAATGTGGCCGTCAAAAAGCCGGGTGGCGGCATCATCGGGGCGGTGGCGGTCCGTGAAGATGAATCGCTGTTTACTTCGGGAAATTATGAGCGCTTCCGGCAAGACCAGACAGAACGTTACCCGCACATCCTGGATCCGCGCACCGGTTGGCCGGTGAAGGACGTGGCATCCGTCACGGTGATTGCCGCTGAGGGTATTGTCGCCGATGCGGCCGCAACCGCACTGGTGGTTGCCGGCATCAAAGGCTGGCCTGCAGTCGCCCTTGCACTTGGCCTGAACCAGGTACTGGTCGTGGATGAGGCCGGAATGGTCTACCTGACGCCGGAAATGGAGCAGAGGATGCAGTTTTCCGGAGATGTGGAAAGAGTCATCGTCGAGACGAATACACTTACACGCCACATTGTCACACAATAGGGATCAAAGGCACTATGCATATGCAATCAAAGCAGAGCGGCGCTTCCGTCATCAGCCTCCTCATCACCCTGGTAGTTTTCTCTTACGGCATTTATGTGGGGCTTCAGTACTTCCCGCAGTTCATCGAGTCCGGCACGGTGAATTCCATCCTGGACAACATTGAAAAGAACCACAGAACCACCCCCTTTCGCGACAGCAGTGAAATCATGAGAGCGATAAAAAGGCAACTGGATATCAACCTGATGAACAACATGGAGGACAAATTCTATGTAACGCGAAAGGGAGACGGGTATCTGATCAAGGTGAACTACAAACGGGAACTGGACCTGTACTACAAAAGGAAGATGGTGAACTATGAGAAAAAGCTCATCCTGAAATAGCACATACCCGCCCTAACTGCATGTCCTCTGTCCGGTTTCAGAGTTCATCCAGCGGTAACACCGTCGTACTTTTCTGTTGTTTCAAGGCGAAGCTGGTGTTGACTGTACGCACCACACCGATCTTCAGCAGATAGCCACTGAGAAATTCCTGGTAAGCCGCCATATCGGGGGCGACAATTTTCAGCATGTAATCGTATTCCCCGCTGGTGGCATGACATTCCAGTACCTGGGGGGCACGCATGATGGCACGGTCAAATTTTTCCACCGTTTTGCTGTGATGATCATGTAGGGATACGTGGGCAAAGCCGAGAATCGACAGGCCAACCATTTCCCGGTTCAGCACGGCAGCATAGTGATCGATAACCCCTTCTTCTTCCAGTGCCTTCAGGCGCCGCCAACTCGGTGAAGGCGACAGCGAAACGCTCCTGGCAAGATCGCGGTTGGATATTCGGCCATCTTTTTGCAGGGTATCGAGGATTGCAATGTCTTGACGGCCAAGTTTGATAGCAACTTTTTTCACTATTTACCTATTTATATGAAATATTATTGCTATTCTATCGCATACATATCCATCTATCGCAAGATAATTCCCTACAAAAAGGTATATTGTTTCACTATTCATAATGTAAATGAGAATTATTACCATGGTCGCAGTTCATCCACTCCAGCATCTGCACAGCCCTGCGGCCACCACCGCTACCGGTCTTGACTGGCCCCGAATCGCCTATTTAACCTTGCTGTCGCGTGCGCTGGACGATCTGGAAGAAGAAAAACTACTTCCGTCGCGTGAACTTATTTATCAGTTTTCCGCCCGTGGGCATGATATGGCGCAAGTCATCCTTGGCTCTTTGCTGAACCACCCGGGCGATGCCGCCTGCGGTTATTATCGCTCGCGTCCGCTGATGCTGACACTGGGCCTGGACCTGGAAGACGCCCTGGCCGGCCCCATGATGCGTGCCGGCGGGCTGAACGACGGCCGCGACATCGGTGTGGTATTCAACCTGCCGCGCAGAGACAGCGCCTGTTTCCTGCCCATGTGCGGTGGGGTGGGTACTCAATACACACCCATATCCGGATGGGCTGAATCCATCGTTTACAAGCGTGAGCAACTCGGCGACACCACTCAGGCAGGTGCGGCCGGTGTTGCCCTCGGCGGCGACGGTTCCACGGCCACCAATGGATTCTGGGCAGCGCTGAACAATGCGACGACCCGCAAACTTCCGATGCTGTTTTACATCGAGGACAACGGCTATGGCCTGTCTGTCCCATCCGCAGCGCAAACACCCGGCGGCAACATTGCCCGGAATCTGCAATCCTTCAGTGATTTGTATGTACTCGATGGCGACGGATGCGAGCCTCGCCAGGCAGCGGAATGCCTTTCCGAAGGTCTGCAACATGTTCGTGCCGGGAACGGCCCGGCCCTGGTCCGGTTAACCGTTCCCCGCCTGGCCGGACATTCCGGTCAAGACACCCAGAAATACAAGAGCGATACGGAAATTCAGGCCGAGCGCGCTCGCGACCCTCTGCCCCGTTTGAAAAAATTTGTCACCGAAGAAGATTGGATGACGGAGTCGGAGTGGGCCAAAACAGCGCAACGCGCACAGGAGCAGGTAATGGCGGCCCTGGCGGTTGTCCGCCGGCGTCCACAGCCCGACCCCACGCATATCCAGCGCCATGTGTTCAGTGAAATGAATCCCGACGGTCAGCCGGATGTGCAACAGCAGGGGGGGCTGTGGCCACTGGGACATGTGTTTCCAACCTGCAGTACAGAGCTTAAGCCGGAGAGCGAACGCATCAACATGCTAACCGCGATCCGGCGCACGCTGGATCTTGAACTGGGCGGCAACCCGAAACTGATCGTGTTCGGCGAGGACGTCGGCCCCAAGGGCGGTGTCCATGCCGCAACGCTGGGCTTACAGGAAAAGTATGGTACCGGGCGCGTTTTCGACACCAGCCTGTCCGAGGAAGGCATCATCGGCCGCGCAGTGGGTATGGCCACGGCAGGCCTGATGCCTGTTCCGGAAATCCAGTTCCGCAAGTATGCGGACTCGGCCGAGGAACAGCTCAACGACTGCGGCACCCTGCGCTGGCGCACGGCAAACCGCTTCGCGGCGCCTATGGTGGTGCGAATACCCTGTGGGTTTTTCAAGGTGGGCGACCCCTGGCACAGCCAGAGCAATGAGGTGAAGTGGGTACATGCCATCGGCTGGCAATTGGCCATGCCGTCGAATGCCCAGGATGCGGTCGGACTGCTGCGTTATGCCTTGCGTGACAACAACCCGACCATCTTCCTGGAGCACCGCTCCATGCTGGACAGCGCATGGGCCAGACGCCCCTACCCCGGCGACGACTACGTGATTCCCTTTGGCAAGGCGCGCAAAGTCCGGCACGGCCGGCGACTGACCGTAATCACCTGGGGCGCCATGGTAGCGCGTTGTGAGCAGGCTGCGGACCGCATCGGCGGCGATGTGGACGTCATTGACCTGCGAACGCTGATGCCCTGGGACAAAAACGCAGTGATGGAATCGGTGACGCGAACCCATCGTTGCCTGGTCGTCCATGAGGACAACCTCACCGCCGGTTTCGGCGCCGAGATCACCGCACTGATTGCCGACCAGGCCTTTTCGAACTGGATGCACCACCCCGGCGCATGGCCATGCCCGATATTCCCAGCCCGCACAGCCCCTTGTTGCTGGATGCTGTGCTGCCTGATGCAGATTCCATTGCCTCTGCCATGAATGAACTAATCAGAATCTGAACATGACAGACTATCTGGACATCCGCTTTCCGGAAGATCAGCAGGAAGGAACCGAAGCCGTTCTGTTGAAATGGCTGAAAGCGCCTGGCGATTTCGTTACCGCACACCAGGCCGTGGCAGAAATCGAGACCGACAAGGTCGTGGTGGAAGTCACCGCACCTGCCGACGGAACCCTGGGTGAAATTCAGCTGCAGGAAGGCGAGCCTGCCAAGCCGGGGGATCTGCTGTGTACCCTGATGACCGGCAGGAATGGGCCGGCAGGAACAAAAAAACAAGTCACTTCCGCTGAACCCGTTTCCACAACATCACAGCCCATTCCGACACCCGGAATCAATACGAAGGGGCGTGGCAAACTGAGCCCAGCCGTACGTCATCGCCTGATGAAGTATGAGATCGATGCCGGGCAGATCTCAGGCAGTGGAAAAAATGGGCGCATTACCGTGCAGGACGTAGAAGCATTCGCACAACAGGAAATGGCAGCGGAACCCATTGACTTGGGCCTGCATTCCACAAAAATACCGCACAACAACATGCGCAAACGGATCGCACAGAACATGGTGAGCAGCCTGATGCACACTGCTCCGCACGTGACTTCCGTATTCGAGGCAGACCTGACCGCAGTTATGCGCCACCGCCTGGAGCACAGGGATGAGTTCGACAAGTGCGGGACACCCCTGACGCTGACCGCCTATTTTGTCGCTGCATCGGTCGCAGCCCTGCGAGAAGTACCACAGGCCAACAGTCGCTGGCATGATGACTATCTGGAAATGTACCGCGATATCCACATCGGCATTGGCACGGCGCTGGGTGACCAGGGGCTAATCGTCCCCGTGCTGCACCAGGCCGGGCAGAAAAACCTCAAGGAAATCGCGGCAGGCCTCGCCGACCTCACCACTCGCGCCCGTGCCGCCAGGCTGACACCTGCGGACGTGCGCGGCGGAACCTTCACTATTTCCAACCACGGCGTCTCAGGCAGCCTGATCGCAACCCCGATCATCATCAATCAGCCCCAGTCAGCCATTCTCGGCGTGGGCAAGATTGAGAAACGGGTCAAGGTGAAAGAAGTCGACGGACAGGACGTGCTGGCAATCCGACCCACCTGCTACGTCAGTCTGACCATCGACCACCGTGTGCTCGATGGTTACCAGACCAACGCTTTCCTGGCCAAACTGGTTGAGACCCTGGAGAATTGGAACGCCTGACCATCCAGCACTTCTACACCTTATATCGCGATTATTGTGACAGAGGGACGGATTTGAAGAATAAAAAGAGAAAGCCCGCCGAAGCGAGCCCTCTCTTTTACCAGCACGGTCTGTTTATCAATCAATCATCACTGTCTTCATCCAGGTTTTGTGCCTGAACTTCGACAACTGCCGAGTTACCAACTGCGTCAGTCGCCGTGACCCGGAGCAACATACCGGGTGCTTCAATTTCCAATACACCATCCTCCACTTCAACCTCGGTCTCATCATCCTCGTATTCAAACTTGATGATCTGACCGTTGCTGACGCTTATGGGTGCGCCATAACCAACAATAATGAGTTCTGCGGTGACAAGCGGTTGGGTGTCGATATTGTCCGTTGCCGAATACTGGACAATCAACAGCCCATCATCGGGGCCACTACTGTCATCATCTGAGTCACGGCTACCATCATCGGAGTCGCCACTACCATCATCGGAGTCACTGTTGTTATCACTCGAATCATCATCGCTAACAAATGGATCCAGGCTGGCGGTTATTACCGGAGCGCTTGTATCCAGAGTAATGGAATCACTGATCACGCCAGTCGAAATATTACCATCCGCATCAATGTACCTTACCGTCACCGTACTCAGGCCATCAGCACCTGCAGCCAGTATCCAGTTTGTGCTTGAAACGAATGGCTGGGGAACGCTGAAGGTGGCGCCATCATTGCTGAACTGCATTTCCGAGCATCCCGAGCCCGTGCCATCATCACAGCTAAGTGAAAGCACCACGTTCGCGCTACCGGTCAGGTTTGCACCTCCGTTAATGGTGATCGTACCGGTCGGAGGCGTTGTATCTGTCGGCCCTATCACTCCCACTCTCATGATATAACCATCTGTACCACCATTATGTGTGGTGTCATAGGCGCCAACAGTGGTAAGGAAGTCAGGAGAGGCGGTATAGCCACTCAGATAAACTTCCCCTGCTGCATTCATGGCAGGAGAATAAACAATGTCTAAATCCAAACCACCTATGTATGTGCCATATTGGAGAGAGGTCAGGGCACCATCCAGACGGGCATAAAACCCATCCCAGACCCCACCGTTATAGGCCGTTTGCAAGCCATCCGGCGTGATCGGAAAATTCGGGGAATCCGTCAATCCGGCAACATGGACATCACCACTCCCATCCACTGTGATACCCAGAGGCCGATCTCTGCCTGTCCCGCCTAAATAGGTCGAGGCGATCACCGTACTGAGCCCGGCATCAAACCGGGTAACAAATCCATCTCCGAACCAGTAGTTGGGAGGAGCACCCGGCCCGCCGCTGTAGGTCGCATCGAAGGCGCCTGGTGAAGTTGGAAATCCAGGAGAAGTAGTGTTGCCAGTGACATACACACTGCCATCCGGAGCGGCGGTGATTCCCCAGATAATATCCGTCTTGGCATATTGCCCAATGCAGGTTGAAGCCAGCAGTGTCGACAGGTCACTCGAGAACTTTGAAATGAATCCCTCGGTGCTCCAGGCATGATTGGAACATGCAGCATAGGCACCGGGAGTGGTAGGATACATGGCCCCATACCAGGACGAGGGCGAGGTCCTGCCGACCACATAAATATTGTCAGCGGCATCTATGTGCAGATCGTAAGGGACATCCCAAAGGCCGCTGCCAATATAGGTTCCAGCCAGAAGTATCGACAAATTGCTGTTGAGCTTGACAATGCCGACATCTCCATGGTTCTTGGCGTAATCATAGTCATTGTGAGTTGTATCATAGGCCCCCGGAGTGGTCGGAAAACTCGTGCCCAGGACATAGGATGCAAGCACGACATTGTCTGTTGAATCAATTTTGAACAAAGTACCACCCAGGTTACCCCCAATTCCTCCAACATATGTTGACTCCAGTACGCTGTTCAGATTGGCATCCAGCTTTGCGACATAGAAATCAACTATCTGTGTGCTTTTTGCGATTTGATAAGCGCCCGCTGTAGTAGGAATATCGGATGACTTTGTTTTGCCCGCTATGAGTACGTTTCCTGACGAGTCGAATTCAACTCCTCCCACATAATCATCGCCTGAACCACCAAAATATGTGGCAGCCAGCACACTGCTGAGATCGGCATCCAGCCTGGCGATATAGACATCAATATTCCCACCATTATGAGCAACGTTATAAGCTCCAAAAGTAACCGGGAAATCCAACGATGCAGTGGTACTGGACACGTACAGGTCGCCACCGCTGTCAAATCGAATCAAATGTGCATTTTCATCACCGCTTCCACCAATAAATGTGGAGGCAAGTGTCGGGTCGATTACCAATTCCCTTGAATGATCATAGGGTCCCACGGTAAACCCGTAGGTATCATTATTTACGGAATAAGCGACTTTTACATAGTTCCGCTTCCCATTTGTTTCCTGAAAAGCGATGGGCCTGCTGAAAGTGACATTTCCGAGCGCTGTTTTCACTTGAAGTTCACCATCGGTGCCAACAAGTAGTTCTTCAGTTCCGTTGAGCTGCAGTTGGATTTCCCCCGCATCTCCGCCGGCTTGTACGTAGAACAGTTTCTCCACATTGTTACCGTGTGCTTTCAGCTTCAGTCCGATGTTCTGATATACATTGCCAAAACTCAGCTCATTAAAAGTTGGCAGACCGGTTCGCCACTTACCGGCATCATTGCCTTTGAAATAACTGATCCTGGTGCTTGCTTCAGAGAGCCCCTCAATATCAGGTGTTTTGCTGCTGACAACCCTCTCCCTGAGGGCCAGCGACCGCCCTTCCTTACCCTTCTCAGGTAAGGAATAGACTATGTCACCGGTCCTGGTGACAAATACAATTCCACTAAAGGTATGAGCGTAGAATTTAACCTGCTCATCCACTTGCCCCTGATTTACAATAAACGGCACTTGCGCGCTGGCTATCTGCTCCGTCATTCTACCGGGCGCTGAATCGCGAACCCCGGGTGGCACCGTTTGACTGCCCTCCGCTTCGTCGTGACCCACTCCGTTGAATGCGTAACCCTGGAAAGCCAGGGTGACAAGAACAACAGTACAAAGTATTTTCTGGATTTTCATGGCTTACTCCTCCCCTTTTCAGGGATTTGGCGGCCTGGTCCAGATTTTTGGGTTTGTGATGGATGGAGATTAGCGCCAACCAGGATGCGCCAGAGTTCATCCACGCTGTGGAAAGAGTGCTTGCAACCCAAATCAATATCCTCGATTTGACCGACCAGACAATCAGGGCGCTCCTTGTCCCTGCGGTACACATGTACGATAAAATTATCCGATGCCATTCGTTCCCCCAGTGGAACAAATTACCGGTGAAACTCTTTATAGCAACTGAGGACTTACAGATAGCTTACGTATTCGCTTGCGATTGAAATATATCCGGAAGATAGCCCGGATTATCGATTCGCCAGGATTTGAGAGTGCAGCCTCTGTGTTTTAGTGCAAGGCTCAATATCCAGGCGGGAACGCAGAATCCGCCGGCATCGCTCATACAGGGCGAGCGCTTCGGCCCGTCGATCCTGTTTCCAGTAGCAGATCATTAAACGCCGATAGTACTCCTCCATCAGCATATCCACCTCCAGCGCACACAGGTAGATATCTCTTGCCGTTTCCCACTCTTCCAGTTCCTCCCAATACCGGCCAAGCCTCCTTAACTGGTGTAACATTCCGCTACGCAGGCGTTCTCGACATGACAACAGCCAGGAAGCGCTGGCCTCATCACTCAGGAAGTGTCCTTGATACAAGGACAAAAGCCTTTGGGTCAGATAGGAGATTTCCGTTTCGTTTTTCTTGCCCTGGATGATCGCTGTGTTTATTTTTTTCTGCAGATGATTCACTTCCCAGATGTCCAGCCAGCAAACACTCTCAACAAGGCTCAACTTCTTTTCCCGAAGCTGGATCGCCTCAACAGGGTAAAGCAGTTTGCGTAATCGGTGCAGTGTAATGGTAAAGGCTTGCTGGGCCTTGTCGCCATCAACGTCAGGCCACAGAATATCCGCCAGGGTCTCCTGACAGACACTGCGACCGTCCAGCGAA
This sequence comes from Gammaproteobacteria bacterium, assembly GCA_024279945.1. Lineage (GTDB taxonomy): Bacteria > Pseudomonadota > Gammaproteobacteria > Xanthomonadales > SZUA-36 > JAJRRA01. The sequence goes on along the minus strand of JAJRRA010000091.1, from coordinate 30,990 downwards.
ATCATCACTTCCAGTAACTCAATTGGTTTATGTTGAGCCTTGCCGGAGGGCTGATAAGGCTGGTCATTTATCAACATGGAAAAGCCACCCAGCGTGGTTATTTTGAGAGGCCAGGGCCAGTTCTCAACCGCCAGCGGTGGGGTTGGCGGTTTAAGATTACGATTGCGTATGAGTTCCTGCACATATTCCACCTCGATGCCCGCTTCCAGGGCCCGTGTGCAAAGCTGCACCATGCTGGGCGCATGCCACCATGGAGTAGTGCGATAACCTCGTTGTCGCCCCATCTCCATGCCCAAACGCAATTCGTTCAAGCCCTGGCTGTTGTGACCTCGTTCGAACCAAATTCGGGCCAGAAGCAGGTGCCGGAAAAACTGAAATAGCCCGCTTTTTCTGCCGCGACCAAGATCTCTGGCCTGAATAACATGTCTGTGGGCCTGCTCAAGCTCACCCATCTCAAGCAGTATCAGACACAGAGCCTGATGATTTATGGTCTGAACGCCAATGACGCCCACTTGCCTGGCGAGCTTTAGCGCTTCTCGTGTGTGCTCCAGGGCCAGTGGAAAATTCTGCTTAAGCAGAGCCTGCCAACCGCGTTGATTATGGTAAAACGAATACTCCAATCGACGTTCGGGGTTGAGCAGAGCATTAATATGCTCGAGGTAGTGTTCCGCCGCTTCCGTGTCGCCTTGCATCAACTCGCCCCAGGCGCCCTGCCCCAGCAAGCGTCCATCCCAGATGTGGATGTTGGTTTGCTCAGCCAGTTTCAAACCCCGTGCAACTGCCTGGTGACAGGCATCCACATTTGCATCGGCAACCCCCGTATAAATAGCTTCAACCAGGGAACTGGTGATTTTGGCCATTGGTGCAGCCTCTCCAAAGGCCGCTTCCTTGCTGACGTGCTGAGTAATCAGGCACGCTTTACTGAATTCACCCATCCAGACGAAATAGTAGACCAGTTGATAGTTGATCAGCATACGTTGGGTGGGATGCAAACCTGACTTTGATGCAGCCACAGCACGGCGAACCCACTTCTCCATATCCCGGTGATAGGGTTGGCAATACATCAAAGCAGCGAACATGCTGGCGGCTACACGCGCCTTGATGGCCCGGGTCGGAATCCACGCGTAGTATTTCCTTATCGTCTCATATTTGTCGATCCAGGCATTCAGCCCCTTCAGGTCATCCCAAGTGTACAAAATAGCATCCACAGCCCCGCTCCAGGCGGCAAACATGCCAATGATGTGATATTTGCGTTCGAACAAGGCGAAGGATTGCTCGAACCAGGGACTGCTTTTACGTGGTGACGAGGGAAGCAGTACGATGCCGAACCAGAACAATAACCAGGGAGATTTTGAAACCAGTTCTTCGGGAATTCGTTCAAGCCATTTTTTCAAACCAGGGCCTTGCCCATCATCAATCCACCGCGGCGCCCTTTTCTGTAAAATGCCGGCAACTTCCTGCCATTGATCTTTCTTGGCAAGGGACTCCAGGCGATCCTCAATGGGGTCGGCTATTGATTTATTATGAGCATGGTGGCTTGAGTTGATTGAACTCACTCCTGTTTCACCTCAACGTACAGTAACAGCTTAGAATTCAAACATATATAGTACCAAGGTTGATCATGTGTGACATCACCGGACGATGAAAAAGGATAACTGGTTCACGATCTACCTCCTGCCTGGGTTTGTTTTCCAGTCGCTGGTCATCGCCGGCGGTTATGCAACCGGCCGCGAATTGGTTGAATTCTTCCTGCGCCTTGGGCCACTCACCGGTTTGCTCGGCATGCTGATCACGACACTGGTCTGGAGCACCGTGGCTGCGGTGAGTTTCGAATTTACCCGCATGACCCAAAGCTATGATTACCGGTCCTTTTTTCAGAAATTACTGGGAAAAGCATGGTTTGTATACGAAATTGCCTATGTGGCCCTGTTGGTGCTGGTTCTGTCAGTCATCGCTGCGGCCGGTGGCGATATGATGGAAAGTTCTTTTGGTATTCCCCGGGCCATCAGCACCATCATCATCATGAGCGCGATCGGTCTGCTGACTTTTTTCGGCACCACGGTGATTGAAAAATTTCTGTCGTACTGGTCCCTGCTGCTATACGGCGTCTATCTTGTTTTTCTGGCCTGGGGCGTATCACGGTTTGGCGGTGATATCAGTCGTAATTTCAGTCAGTCAGCCGTCGGGCCCGGCTGGTTTACCGGTGGAGTCGCCTATGCGGGTTATAACCTGGCGGTTATTCCAGCCGTGCTGTTCAGCATACGCCACCTCGGCAAACGCAAGCAGGCTCTGGCCTCGGGCGCCATCGCCGGCGTGATTGGAATTATTCCAGGCGTGTTGTTTTTCATTGTCATGGTCGGCATGTACCCGGCGATCGTCGACAGCAGCGTCCCGTCCAACACCCTGTTGGCTGCTTTTGGTTCCCGCTGGTTTGAAGTGCTGTTCCAGGTCGTCATCTACGGCACCTTCATCGAGACCGGATCCGGTCTTTTACACTCACTCAATGAACGCGTGTTCCACACTGCTCAGGAGCGTGGTCACACCCTGCCCGCCTACCTGCGACCGGTGATTGCCGTGTCGGCGCTGATCTTCGCGATTGTTGCCGGTGGCAAGCTTGGCCTGGTGGCGCTGATTGCAAAGGGTTATGGCTTTATAACCTGGGTTTTTATCCTGGTTTTCGTGGTACCGGTACTGACGATTGGACTGGTCCGGATTTGGCGGCACACAGGAGTCAAAGTCGGAAGTTGAAAGCCACCATTGGGCCAATGTAACTAAAGTCGCCTGTCAACAGGAATGTTTTTTAGTATTTCCAACAGGTATTTCCAGTATTTCTGGCTCGAGGAAATACTCGCTCGCTCATCTGGCGAGTGCGCGCCTTTGATCGTCGGACCGAAAGAAATCATATCCATTTCCGGGTAATTCGTTCCCAGGATTCCACATTCCAGACCCGCATGGCAGGCCAGGACCCGTGGCTTTTTGGCGAACGTTTTTTCGTATATTCCAGACATCACCTGCAAAATTGCCGAATCCGGATTGGGCTTCCAACCGGGATAGGAACCACCCAGCTCAACCCGGAACCCACCAAGCTCAAGCCCGCTTCTGATGTGATAAGCCAGATCCATTTTGCCGGATTCCACCGAACTGCGGGTCAGGCAAGAGATTTCAACCGCACCGTCCTTCAGCACAACGCGGGCCAGATTGTTCGAGGTTTCCACCAGCCCTTCGATATCCGGGCTCATTCTGAAGACACCGTTGTGAATGGAATAAATGGCCTTGAGCAAAACGTCTTGCTCCGCTTGAGCAAGGATTGTGCGTGGCAATGCAAGTGCTTCAATGACAATTTCGAGGTCTTTTTCAATGCTCAGGTATTCACCTCGGATGTCGGCGGTAATCTGCTGCAGAATACGTTTCAGTTCTTCTTCATCCGCGCAGACAAGCACAACATTGCTCTCCCGCGGAATGGCGTTACGTAAACCTCCGCCATCAATTTCCGCAATGGATGCAACGCCATTGAGAGCAAAGAGAATGCGGTTCATCAGCTTGTTAGCATTGGCAAAACCCCGGTGGATATCCATTCCGCTGTGCCCGCCCCGCAGGCCGCGTACCGTGATCCTGAAGGCCTTTGCACTGGCAGGACATTCAATCAGTTCGCAGGTCTTATAAGCATTCAGATCAATTCCGCCGGCACAACCCACACCGATTTCCCCATCATCTTCGGTATCCAGGTTGAGCAGAATTTCACCGTTCAGATACCCTGTCTGCAAGCCCATCGCGCCGGTCATACCGGTTTCTTCATCAATGGTGAAAAGCGCATCAATAGCCGGGTGCATGATGTCATCAGACTCCAGGACACTCATGATCGAAGCGACGCCGATCCCGTTGTCCGCACCCAGCGTGGTACCCCTGGCCCTGACCCAGTCCCCGTCAACGAACATGTCAATGCCCTGGCTATCAAAATCAAATTCCGTTTCATTGTTTTTTTGGCAAACCATGTCCAGATGCGACTGCATCACAATGCCTTTGCGGTTTTCCATCCCGGTACTGGCCGGTTTCCTGATGATGACATTCCCGACCGGGTCAACAACGGTCTCCAGATTCAGCCGCTTACCAAAGTCGACCATGAACTGGCGGACTTTCTCTTCCTTTTTCGAAGGACGGGGCACTTCATTGAGGTCTGCAAAATTATTCCACAGTGCTTTGGGTTCAAGGTCTCTGATTTCATTGTTCATATGATTCAAAATTCTATTTTGAGGTGAAATGAGAATATTACTCCAGCACTGCCGGAAAGGGTCTGACACGCATCAGGTCGGTATTATAGGCAGCCGGGGGAGGCATCTTCCAGCGACAATTCTAGACCCGGTTTATGGACATGGCGGCGCGCTTGCCGGTCAATACACAGGCGCCCAGGAAGGCGCCTTCCAGAGCGCCCTTGCCGTGCAAACCGCCGCCGCCGAATCCGGCTGCCTCACCCACCGCGTAAAGCCCCGGAATCGGCTGACCTGCGCTGTCGAGCACCTTGCTGTCGATATTGGTCTGAATGCCACCCAGGCTTTTACGGGCTAGGATGAATTCACGAATGGCGATGAACGGCATAGCGCCGGAGTCATCGATTTTCTGATACTTGCAGGTTCTGATCCGATCACCCCGGTAGGTCCTGAAGTTCATGATGCGGCGCAGTTGATCGTCATTGAAAAAAGCCGGACCCCGGTCAATCTGATCGTCGTATGCCTTGATTTCAGCGCTTAAGACAGGCAGGTCTGTGGTCAGGCCGTACAGATTTTTTTCATTCATTTTGTCAACCAGTTCGGCAAGGGACCGCGCCACTACGATATCCCCGGCACATTCGCTGATCAGCCTGTCGACGAGTTTCCTGTTGCCGAATAACAGATCCCTGATCAGTTCCAGTTTGCGCTTGTTCCGGAAAGCCGACATGTAATCGCAACCGGAAACAGCCAGCTCCTTGATGGCAATTTTCCAGTTCATCAACTGCCAGGAATACTGCCCCGGCTGTTTCAGGATCGACTCGACCAGATGACGGGTATCGGTATAGCCGATCAGCGGGTCAGGATTGCGAATCCGCTCGCCCAGGGCGTTGAGCCACAGGGCGCTGCGCGGCGGCACCAGGCTGAGGCCGTCATGGGGCCGCTTGTTGCGCGGATGATGCACACCGGCCGCATAGTGCCATTGCCTGTCCATATGGGTGAGGTTTCCGCCTAAAGCCGCCACCTGATCATGCAGCAGGCCATCACCGAAGTCATGTGCGCCATTGAGAAGCAATTCGGGCGCCTTGCCCCAGGGCTGATACCAGTTCTCACGAAGCTTGCTCAAGTCCCCGCCACAGATCCCACCCGAGGCTACCACCACGTGCTCAGCCTGCACAGAAAAAGTGGAACCATCCGGCATTTTCCTGCCGTGGATTCCCACCACCCGGCCATCGTGCTGTTCGAAGCCGGATACTTCGTGCTCGAACATCAGGGTGAGATTCGCATTGCGGGAATGCGCGGCCAGCCCTGCCTCGACTTTAAGCACGATATCGTGGCCGATGCCCCAGACGATGTGCCACCTCGGAACGGTATTACCAGGCCTGTACATGCCCCGTTCCGGCCAGTTGACCAGGGGCAGGAATTCGATCCCCCGATCGTTGAGGAATTCATAAATATATTCAATGGAGTTTTCACAATAGAATTTTGCCCACTCCAGAGGCAAATGGTCATCCTGCGTAAAACCGGCATAGGACAGCCAGTCACGCAGCGCCAGTTCAGGTCTGTCCTTGATACCCATGCGTTTCTGCTGCGGCGTATCCACCATCAATATGCCGCCGAAGGATTCTTTCGCCAGGCCACCGAAATTCGCTTTCACGTCCTTGTCGATCAGCAGTACTTTTTTGCCGGCATCCAGCAATTCGAAAGCCGTCACCATGCCGGCCAGACCGCCGCCTGCAATTACCACTTCGGTTTGATAAACGGAGTCGGTCATGTTTGTGCACATTAGCAGATTTTTACGGTGATCCAAATTTACCGGCACGGTAAGCGCGATTGTACCGGTTGCAAAAGCGGTCACGGCCCAGAACGGCTTGTGCCGCAAGTAAAAGAGGGGCGATGCCGGGTGACGAGGGATCCATGATCGCGGAATCCATGCCCGCCTCAATCGCCAGGACCAGGAAAGCCTGGTTAATGTATTTTCTGGCCGGGGCGCCGAAGGAAATATTACTCAGCCCTCCGGTGAGATGAGCTTCCGGGTACAGTTCACGCACGCGACGCATGGTATCAAAAGCAATCAGGCCGGCATCATCGGCAGTGGATATCGCCATGATCAGGGGGTCGATGTAAAGCTTGTCATCGGCAACACCGGAGGCGCGAGTCGCCTTGACCACGTGCTCGATAATTTTCAGGCGGTCTTCCACGGTTTTTGGAATACCCTGGTCATCCAGTGCGAGGACAATCACCGGGCACTGCTGCTCGGCCACCAGTGGCAGCACCTGCTCCAGGCGATCCGGTTCACCGCTGATGGAGTTGATCATCGCTTGGCGTTCAACCACCCTGATTGCAGCTTGCAGGGTCCCCGCGCGCGGACTGTCCAGGCACAGTGGAACCGTGACGGCCTGCTGCACGGTCTGTACCAGCCAGACCAGGTCATCTGCCTCTCTTTCCGATGAAGTGCCGGCATTGACATCCAGGTAGTGGGCGCCGGCCTCGACCTGCTCCAGCGCGAGGCATTCTATGAACGCCGTGTCGCGATCCCGTATGGCGGCGCCGACCTGTTTGCGTGTGCCATTGATCTTTTCACCGATGATCATCATGCTGATTATTCCTTTTCATCCTCGTTTCCGGGAAAACGGGTAGCCAGCGCCAGTTCGCGATTGAAGTCTTTTTGTTGCTTCAGTTCTATTCTCACCGCACGCCGTGCGATCTGGCCGGCCTCATCACGCATCGTGCGGGAGACCAGCGCCATCTTCGCGCCGGTACCGGCAGAATTACCGGCTTGGATACAGCTCGCATTGGGAAGTTTCGGCAGCAGGCCAATGGCAACGGAACTGTCCACATCCAGGTAGGTGCCAAAAGCCCCGGCCAGCACCATTTCCCCGATCTCCTCCTCCCGGGTATTCGACAATCTCAGCAGCGTTTTGATGCTGGCTGCGACCGCAGCCTTGGCCAACTGGACTTCACTGATGTCCTGCTGGGTGATGACGATGTCCTTGCCGTGTCCGCTGTCTTTGGCCTCGACCAGCACATACTCGTTACCCAACTCACCCTGGCGGACCCGTGGCTGACCGGCCTGCAGATGGCCCCGGTAGTCGATCGCACCGGTCTGGCGGAGTTGGGCAATCGCATCGATCACGCCGGACCCGCACAAGCCGATGGGTGGCAGATCATCAATGGTTTTCACAGCAAGGCTATCCTCCGTGAATAGAACCCTCTCAATCGCACCGGGCGCTGCGCGCATCCCGTGACGGATATGCCCGCCTTCAAAAGTCGGCCCGGACGGGCAGGATGCGATCAGCAGCAACTCTCGATCAGGCTTGTGTAACACGATCTCGGTATTGGTGCCGATATCGATCCCCAGGGCCACGTGGCTACTGCGATGCAGGCCGTTGGCAAGTATCATCGCAACGTGGTCGGCGCCGACAAACGCGCCGATTGCCGGCAGCACATGCATACAGATGTCGTTGGGCAAGTCGATACCGATCTCCCGGACCCGGGCATCCACAGCCGAGGCGGTGGCGGCAATGAACGGCGCCGCCAGCAGCCCATCGACCGGCAGTTCGAGCAGAAGGTGACTCATCGCGGTATTGCCCACAATGCAGATATCCGCGATTTGGCTGAGTTCAACGTTGGCTTGATCTGCCAGGCTCTCGATCAGCTCTGTTATCCCCCGCTGCACGGCGCGGGCCAGCTCCAGCGACTTCTCCCGGCCCTGGCGCGCCAGAACCAGGCGGCTGATCAGGTCTTCACCATAAGAGATTTGCGGGTTGGGAATGCCGCAGGCGGCAAGCTGATCGCCGTTTTCCAGATCAAGCAGATAGGCCGCAATTTTGGTGCAACCGAGATCAACCGCCACACCCAGTGGGTGTTTACCTGCCCCGGTGAAACCGATGACTTCATCGCCCCGGCTGAATACGGTGAATCGCCAGGCGGATTCGCGAGCCAGTCGTGAGAGCCTGCGGATGGTACGGATGCTTGCATGCCACCGGGTCTGGCGCCCTGGTTCCGAGTTCAGTATCTGTGCCACCCGGCTAAAATCGGACAAGCTGTCGTCCAACGATGGAGCGAGGGCCTCGATGGGGTGACGGCGCACGCAAGCGTCAAGCCTTACGTTTTTTTTCTCTCCATCCAGTTGCAGCCTTTGCTGGTTGCCCAGTGTGGTCCGCGGAACGTGTACCGCCGTATCACCCGGCAAACGCGCCCTGCACGCCAGCCGCTGACCCGCGTCAATCTCCTCGCGGCTCAAGACACTGCATTCCACCTCTGTGGCTGCGGGGATGTTTTCACCCAGCACGCTCACCCGGCAGCGTCCGCAAAGGCCATTACCGCCGCAGTTAGCGGCCAGGATCAGGCCGGCCTCCCGGCCCGCTTCGAGCACCGTGGAACCGGCGCTGACCACCACCCGTGTGCCGACGGGCTGGAAAGTAATTGTGATTGAATCGCCCGGCACGACTCAGGCGCCGACCTCCAGCCAGCTTTTCGCCAGCCGAACCGCCGCCTGGGCATCGGCGCCCCAGTCATCCGCCCCCACGACCTCGCATACCAAGTTGTTAACCGGTCCGCCACCGACCATGATCCTGACTTTGTCGCGCAGGCCTGCATCCGTGACCTCATGAATGGTTTCCTTCATTGAGTCGAAAGCCAACGTCAGCAGGCCCGACATGCACAGCACACTGGCATCGGTTTCCCTGAGCGCGTCAATAAACCGGGCCGGCGGAACATCGACACCCAGGTCGGTCACATCAAGGTCTGCCGATTTAAGCATATTGACGACAATGTCTTTACCGATGTCATGTATATCGCCCTGAACCGTACCGATAACGACCGCACCGCCGCTGATTCGGGTCGAAGACTTGAGATGCGGTTCCAGGATCAGGCCCACCTGCTTGAATATTTCCCCCGACATCATCAGGTCGGAAACGAAATATTCCTTTTTCTCGAAACGATCCCCGACTTCGGTCATGCCCCGCTGGCAAGCCTGCAATATGCTCAGTGGCTCGGCACCTTCATTCAGCGCTTCGCCGACGATATCGAGAACCCGGTCCTCTTCCAGATCGGCCAGTGCGGTTACCAGTGGTTCCAACATCATGCTGTACTCCCATATTCTCTGCTGGCAGCTACCATCGCTTCCATGTTTTCAGGTTTTGCATTGATCGGCGCATCGCAGCCCGGACAGAGAATCAGGCCGGTCGGGCCGACGTCCCGGATCAACTCACGAATGTAAGTCACCACCTCTTCGGGGCTGCCGGAGGAAAGCAGGCTGGAGGGTACATCTCCCATGATCGCCATGTGATCCCCGAGGATTTTCTTTGCCTTACGCAGGTCAGTCATGCCGTCCGCGTTGAGCAGGCACATCTTTGCCGGCAGCTCTTTAAAGCGTTCGAGATCACGGCCCCAGTCCTGGTCAAAATGCAATACAGAAACAATTCCCTGATCGGCCAGTGCATGAGTCAACTCGACAAAATAGGGAAACACCAGTTCATTCCAGATTTTCGGCGCAATCAGGGAACTGGCCGAGCGCCAGCCACCCACCCAAACCGCAGCTATGCCGGACACCTCAGCGGTGCGGATTCCATCGCGGATCATATGCGGCATCATGACATCCATGACTTCTTTGACCTTGTCCTTATGGCGGTACAGGTCAATATAGAAGCGCCCCATCGACCTGCCGCCACACAGGTACTCAAAAGGAATGGAGGTGCCACCGAAAGAAATCGGCACATAGGCGTGCTCGCGGCATCTGCGGATGACCTGCTTGACGTTATTACGCACCCAGGCCCGGCTCTCCCTGAGCTCATCCACATCGATGACACGCAGGTAGTAGCCCTGGAGAAAGGCTCGCCAGCCCTGTTCCAGGATCACGTCGTAGTCTTCCGGCTTCATCACCTCGGCTTCCTGGACCTGCCACAAGCTGTCCTCGGGAAGTTCTCTGCCCGGGGCGGCGATGCGGGACAGCCACAGGTCGGTCAGCGAGGGAACAATCCGCCCGCAGGGCAGTGCGTTGATGCCGTCCCACACATCCGCACCGAGCTTGTCCATGGCTGCCAGGGTGACCTCGGTACGGTTCTCCGGTACTTCACAGAAATCCGCAATTGACATGCCCATGTAACGCGGTGCGAACGCCATGCCCATGAATGCAGTCGGGATGCGATCAACAGCTTCCAGCGCAATGGTTTTCTCGATGCGGCGTCGCCGGGTCGCAAAAAGTGCCTCTTTGTCATCTATGCCTGTATTCATGCCCTTACTCAATACTCAAGATTTGGGACTGCTTCCGGAACGCGGCAGATTTTCGACCAGTTCGGGCAATACCGTATGATCCGGGCCCAGCAGCATCAGGTGAATGCCACTCACCCCCTTTATCTGGCGGAGCTGAGATATCCACTCTGCCGCCATCGTCAGGCCTGCGCGCTGCGGATCTGGTGCTGCGGCCAGGCGATCGAGTATCTCCTGCGGGCAGTGTACGCCGGGAATGGTCGGGATGAACTGGGGAGCCGCTTTGGAAGTGACCACCGGAACCCCAGCCAGGATAAACACGTCGTCGTCCAGCCCTTCATCGCACACCCGCGCCATGAAAGCGCGGAACACATCGAGGTCAAAGATCAACTGCGTCTGAATAAAATCTGCGCCGGCGGCGACCTTTTGTTTCAGCCGGTGGATCGGAATATTCTCAGGCTGGGTGAAGGGATTGATCGCACCGCCGATAAAAGGCCGTGGCAGGGTTTTGACTTCCTCACCGGTGAAATGAACCCGGCCGGTTTCGCGCAAATGGCGGGCTTCAAAGATCATCAGGGATGAATCCATGTCCCATACCTGCTGAATCCGGGGCAGGGTGGCGTAGGAGTCACCGGTCAGGCACAACACGTTGCTCACGTCGTTACTGTGATTGTGAATGATCTCGGAAATGAAGGTGGTTTTGGTGTGATCGCGACAGGTCGATTGGCAGATCGCGTCAACGCCAAGTTTCTTCAGTTCCGCCGCGACCCGTGGTGAAGGCAGCGAAGGTTTGCCGTTGAGAAATGCAGAAGCATTGATGGCATCAAAGTGTGGTCCCAGAATCCCCGCGAGACGCCGAACTCCATCAAGGTTGCCATCGCGTGGCGAGTGTATCTCACAACTACGAACAAACTCACCCGCTTTCAGCTTCGCTTCCAGCAGCGACCCGGTCTGCAGCGGCTGACGGGTCCGTTCTACGCCAAGATCCGGGTAGGTGACCGGCGTACGCCCGTATTTGTCATGCCCCCGCAAGCGGTTAAGGTAGGAAGAAGTGTGTATCAGCGCATTGTCCGGAGTCGGCAACAGGATCGGTAAGTCCAGGGACCCCTTCGCCACGCGCTCATGAATTCGCACCCAGACACACTGCTTGTCCGGATAGACTTCACACAAGCCGTTAACTGTGCCGCCACAGGGCCCATTGCGCAGTCCTTTCGGGCAACTCATCGGACAAACGATACCAGTCTGCGACAGCACACACTGGCCACAGGCATGGCAGTCGAATGCCATACCTTTGAACAGCGCTTCCAGACGGGCGACAATCTTTTTCATTTACGGACCCCTGAGCCATCTTCTTCAAGCTTAGCCTATAGTAAACTTCACCGTTCGGCACGTCTGTCCCATCTAAATGTCGCCAAAAAAGGGAGCACTCCATGCACCGCGTAATCTTCAGTTTTCTTATGATCCTGGCCGTAAACACAGCACATGCCGCTGACTATGATGTGCTGATCCGTAACGGCACAGTTTACGACGGCAGCGGTGCGCCGGGATATGCTGCGGACGTCGCCATCAGGGGTGATCGCGTTGTTGCCATCGGCCAGTTTGCCGAAAGCTCCGCCGATCTGGACATTGACGCGGACGGTCTGGCCGTTGCACCCGGCTTTTTCAATATGATGAGCCATGCGCACCTGTCGCTGATCAGTGACGGCCGGGCCAAGAGCGACGTGCTGCAAGGGGTGACCTTCGAGGTCCTTAGCGAGATTTCGTTGAGTCCTCTCACAAAACGGACAGCCCAATACTGGAGTGGTCTGTTTCCCGAAGAGGGCGTCGAACTGAGCTGGACCCGGCTGGGTGAATTCCTGGAAGTGGTTGAAACCGGTGGCGTGGCGCCCAACTTCGGTACCTTCGTATCCGCCGCCACGGTACGCATGAACATCATCGGCATGGATGACGTGGACCCGACGCCGGAACAGCTCGAAGCCATGAAAACACAGGTCGGCGAGGCCATGCAGGACGGCGCCTTTGGCCTGACGACTGCGCTTATCTACGCGCCCGCTACCTATGCAGAGACCCCGGAACTGATCGAACTCGCCAAAGTCGCAGCGTCTTACGGCGGCATTTTCACCGCCCATATCCGCAGCGAAGCCAATCAGTTCATCGAGGCCCTTGACGAGATACTGTTGATTGGGCGCGAAGCGAAACTGCCGGTCAAAATTCATCACCTCAAAGCCGGGGGACAACCGAACTGGTACAAAATGGATACCGCCATCGACAAGATTGAAGTACTCCGCAAGGAAGGCATCCCGGTGACGGCGGATATGTACACCTATATTGCCGGGGCCACCGGCCTGGATGCATCGATGCCGACCTGGGTGCAAGCGGGCGGTTACGATAAGTGGACCGAGCGCTTGCAGGACCCGGAAATCCGGGCGCGAGTGAAAGCCGAAATGGCAACCAATGCCCAGGACTGGGAAAACCTCGGCTATTTTGCCGGTCCGGACGGCATGATGTTCATCGATTTCAAGAATGAAAAACTCAGAAAATATACGGGCAAGACGCTGGCCGAGGTAGCCGCTGATCGGGAACAGGATCCCCTGGACACGATCATTGATCTCGTCATCGAAGACGGCTCACGCGTTGAGACCGTATACTTCCTTATGTCCGAAGATAATATCCGGAAACAGATCCGCCAGCCCTGGGTGATGTTCGGTTCCGATGCCGCCGCCCCGGCCGCCGAGGGCAAGGCCCTTGAAAGCAGCGTGCATCCGCGCACCTACGGCAACGTGGCCCGCCTGCTCGCCAAATACGTCCGTGATGAAAAGGTTATTCCACTGGAAGAAGCCATCCGCCGCCTGACGCTGCTGCCGGCGCAAACCCTGAATATCCGTGAACGGGGCCGACTGGTACCCGGCTATTTCGCAGACATCACCATTTTCGATCCGGACACCATTCAGGATCATGCGACCTTCGATGATCCACATCAATACGCCACAGGTGTCGCCTACGTACTGGTCAACGGCGTGCCGGTTGTGCGTAACGGCAAACACACCGGAGCGACACCGGGACGCGCCATCCACGGGCCCGGCTGGATTGGGTGGAAAAAATAACACCCACAAGATCCTAGCTGAACTCATCCTCATGCAGGAAGGCCGCGTGGCGCGGAGCCCGTTTGGTCCGGCTCCATTCCTCGATCATATCGGGCGCGACTTCGTGCAGTTTTTCCAGGGCGCCGGGGCGCTCCACGTTGGCGACCAGTTCGAGGCGGTGTCCACTGGGATCAAAAAAGTAGATAGATTTGAAAATATGATGATCGACCGGTCCGATCACATCGATGCCGGCCGCTGCAATCCGCTCCCTGGCTGACAGCAGTTCGTCCATGCTGCCGAGTTCAAAAGCGATGTGCTGCACCCAGCTAGGGGTATTTTCATCCCGGCCCATCGGCGGCGAGTTGGGGATCTCAAAAAAGGCCAGCACGTTGCCCTGCCCGGCATCGAGGAAAATGTGCATGTAGGGATCGGGTTCTTTGGTGCTGGGAACCTCGTTTTCGGCAATTGCCAGCACCAGGTCCATGTCCAGCATGTCACGGTAAAACTCAACCGTCTCCTTTGCATCCTTGCAGCGATAGGCAACGTGATGGATTTTCTTGATTTCCATGTAAATATCCTTACAGCCTTCAGGCTGGATCTTCGGAATCTATAACACCACGGCGCAACTGGTCGCGCTCCATGGACTCGAACAAGGCGGTAAAATTGCCTTCGCCAAACCCTTCGTCTTTCTTGCGCTGGATAAACTCGAAGAACACCGGCCCGATCAGGGTCTCAGAGAAAATCTGCAGCAGCAAACGCGGGTCGCCGTCAACGGTAGAGCCATCCAGCAGGATACCACGGGTTTGAAGCTCATCCACTGGTTCTCCATGTCCCGGCAGGCGCTCCTCCAGCATCTCGTAGTACGTATCTGGTGGTGGCGTCATGAAGGGGACGCCCCTGGCTTTGAGTGTGTCCCAGCAGGCCAGCAGGTCATCACAGATCAAGGCGATGTGCTGGATGCCCTCGCCATTGTAAGCCATCAGGAATTCTTCAATTTGCCCGGTGCCCTTCGATGCTTCCTCGTTCAGCGGGATACGGATCTTGCCATCGGGCGCCGTCATCGCCCTGGATTTAAGGCCGGTGTATTCACCCTTGATATCGAAATAGCGCAGTTCGCGGAAACCGAAAACATTCTCATAGAAATTTGCCCAGTATTCCATGCGCCCACGATAAACATTATGCGTCAGGTGGTCGATAAGCTTGAAACCACAGCCTTGCGGGTGGCGGTCCACCCCTTGGAAAAATTTAAAATCGATGTCGTAGATGCTCTCGCCTTCTTGGTAGCGGTCGATCAGGTAAAGCGGCGCCCCACCGATACCTTTGATCGCCGGCAGTCGTAACTCCATCGGACCGGTAGGGATTTCAATGGGCTGAGCACCCTGTTCCAACGCCCGGGCGTAAGCCTGGTGGGAATCGGCAACCCGGAACGCCATACCACAGGCGCAGGGGCCGTGCTCCTCGGCAAAATAAGCCGCATAGCTTCTGGGTTCCTCGTTGAGAATAAAATTAATATCCCCCTGACGATACAAGGTTACTTTTTTGGAGCGATGCCTGGCTACTGCAGTAAACCCCATCATTTCAAACAGGGGTTCCAGCACACCCGGTGTGGGCGAAGCAAATTCAACGAATTCAAATCCGTTCAAACCCATCGGGTTTTCAAAAAGGTCTATCATGGTTTAGCTCCGGTTTATCACCCATGTCATAACGCGATTGTAGGCCATCATGTTATCGAATGTGATGTCACAATGCAGGTCATTCGCGCTGATCCAGGTTCAGTAGCGCCTGCAGCAGATTATCCTGAAAGGTTTTATTTCCGGTCAGCGCATCGTGTTTTTCACACAGAAACAGTGGGTAGTCGAGTGGAAAATGGATGTATCTGTGGCGCGTGATCGATGAATCCAGGGATTCACGCGCGAGCAAGGAGGCCTTGGTCACAATTCCGTCCCCAGGCTCCAGCATCAATGCATCGTAGTCCACTCCCGGCAGAGGATCACTCAGTTCATGTGGCCACAGGCGAACTTCAGAAACGCCGTTCACCTCCTCCACCAACAAACGTGCCGGCGTGAGCAGGCAATCGCCGCCGAATACAATCAAGGAGTGACTGTCAGCAGGCAAAGGCACCGTGAGCGACCATACAAAACGCCGGCCGCGCTCGAGTTGAACTTCAAAATACTTCTCAAGCACTTCCAGGTATTCCCGTCCCGACTGGGGACTTGCTGATTGTTCAATAATTCGCTGGCGGACTTGTGGATCGAATATCGACCACTGGAATCGGCGCCATATCCGAATGTCAAAAAGATCCCTGTCCAGGGGCTTGCCATCAGCCGATATGATCCAGTCATTCAGGATATGGGGAAACGTCTGGTACACACTGGGCATCGAGGCCAGGGCTTCAGGAGGCAAGCGGCCGAAACCGATCCTTTTGCCCTTGATGAATGCATGTAGCGCATTAACTGAACCCAGGTTGGGGGTGCCCAGAAGAATGGTCCGCTGCACTCTGTCGGCGCCACTCAAATTCACCTCAAAGGTATTACCATCGAGTACATCTGCTGTCCCATACCGCAGAAAATACCGTGCAATGAGCCCACCCATGCTGTGTGCAATAAGGTCAACCTTGAGCTTTGGGTTCGAATAATCCTTCCTGATTTGCTCAATAAACCGAAAAAGCTGCCCGGCAGATTTCACGTTATCCTGCCGCCAATCGTAGAGAAAGACATAGTATGAACGTGACCCGGGTTTATGGGTTTCACCCGGCGAGGCTCGCTGATACCGACCCGCTTGTTCCAGAGTCCGTGTGATGTTTCCGTAAAAATCCTTTCCCGCCAGTTGATCCGCCAACCCGGACGGGGACAACGCGGATGGCAGAGGTTGCAGTGACAGGGGATCAATTTTCAGTGCGACTTCGCGGTAATCAGAAAACATCAGTTTGAAGACACTGCCAAACCAGACTTCTTCACCGCTTGCAGTCTCTTCCAGGCGTGAACCCATGATGCCGTGAATCAGGATCACCGGTGGCTGGCTCACTTCCCGGCTTTGCTGATACAAGCGCGGCAGATCCGGCCCGGCCATCGTGCTGCAGGCGGACAGGATCGGAAGCAAAACCAGCCAGCCGAGTATCTTGAGGTTCTGCAAAATCATGTGGGGTCTGAATTGGGACGGTGCTACCAAAATTACGCTGCCTGGAGTTTGCGTTGACTGCAGAGAAGGACCGGAAAAATGAGATTTATTATGCAGCGAATGGGCTCAATTCACCGTATCCGCATATTCCAGCAGAATGATGATCCACAGCGCCAGCCAGGACTCCGGCGTAACCGGCTCAGGACTTATCCAGTTCAAATGCTTTACGCTGCAACAACTTGAGCAGGTAATCGATGGTCTCCAGGTGGGTGCGGAAATTCAGTACAGCCAGCCTCAGGGTGTAGTTGCCGTCAATCCGCGTGGAAGAAATAAATATCCTGCCATCATCAAGCACCGCTTCGAGCAAGCGTTTGTTAAACGCATCGGCATCACCATTTTTCGGCAAATAGCGGTACGTGACAATGGAGAGATCCGGGTGAGGTCCGGTCTCAAAACCGTCCATCGCGGATAACTCCCGGTGAAAGTAGCGGGCCAGGTAGATTTTTTCAGCAAGCGAGGCGCGAAATGGTTCTAAGCCGAACAGCTTGAGCGGAAACCACATGCGGGGCCCCCGAAATGGCCGGGAAAGCTCCAGCGACAGGTCAGCGGGCGAATAAGCGGCATCAGGGGCCGGATCAGCCCGTTTGGCATCCTGCATGTAATCGGCATAGAAGCGATTTGATTCAGCCAGCAACTGCCTGTCCTTGATCAGGACGGCGCCCGAGCCGTAAGGCAGGCAAAGCCCCTTGTGTGGGTCGAGTACGATTGAATCGGCCTGTTCCATCGCTTGCAAGCGCTCACGCCCTTCCTCACAGAGCATGAAAAAGCCACCATAGGCGGCATCCAGGTGGAACCACATTTCCTGTTGTTTTGCGATCCGGGCTATGTCCGCAATGGGGTCGACCGCCCCGGTGTCGGTGGTACCTGCTGAGGCCACCACCAGCCAGGGTCGTAAGCCCTGGTTCCTGTCTGCTGCAATCATCTGCTCCAGCAGTGCGACATCCATGCGATGACTCCGATCCATTGGCACCAGGCGCGTGGTGACGTCCTTCAGTCCGGCGATGTGCAGAGCCTTGCTGACACAGTGATGAACCTGGCCGGTCAGGTAAACACAACAGTGCTGAATCTGACCGGAGACAATCCCGTGCGCGTCACGTGCGGTGACCAGGGCTGAAAGTGTCGCCAGACTGCCTCCTGAAGTGAGATCTCCGCCGGCAGAATCCGGGTATCCCACCAGGCGGCACATCCAGGCAAGCAGCGAAAATTCCATCTCGGCCGCGCCGGGACCGGCAAATGCAACGCCCGAATAGCGGTTACTGATGTCCGCCAGGTAGTCACCCAGAGCAGACGGGTACAAACCGCCGCCCGGGATGTAACCGAGTTGTCCGCTGGAAGCGGAATTGAGTCCGGTCGTTTCAACCTCGCTGCGCAGCGTTTCCAGAAGCGTAGTGATTCCAACCGGCGTCTCACCAATGGACTCCGCAGTAAACCCTCTTCTCCCTTCATCCCGCGTATAGGCACGTGCCGCCGGTAAACCCTTCAGGAAAGTCTCTGCATGTTCCCGCACTTCATCCAGCATTATTACCCGTTCGCCGTGGTCAGGCTCAAGCTGACGTGCGATCCGCTCCAGTTCCTCTATCTTTGCAAGCACAACTTCTCCCCTGATCGAAACCGTATATTTTCGAATCCGAAGGATAATGCTTATTTGCTTCCCGTGCCCAGTCAATTGTCACGGCAAATGCGCTATCATTCCCCATCATGTGCCTGATTCTTTTCGCTTGGCAATCCCACCCACGCTACTCCCTGGTGGTGGCTGCCAACCGTGATGAGTTCCACCGCCGCCCCACTGCCGCCGCTGATTACTGGCAAGAGTCCCCGCAACTGCTGGCTGGGCGGGATCTGCAGGCAGGCGGCACCTGGCTGGGGATAACCCGCCGGGGCCGCTTTGCGGCGATTACCAACTACCGCGAACCGCAGACCAGCGCTCCGCCACTCGCGCAATCGCGTGGCCACCTGATCCGGGACTATTTGCTGGATACCACTACGGCTACCGAGTATGCAGAGCGAATGCGGCAGCTCGGTGAGCAATACAGTGGGTTCAACCTGCTGCTTGGAGACGGAGATACACTGGTCCACGTTTCCAACCGCAGTGATAAAACCACGCTGGTGAAGGCCGGCAGCCATGGCCTGAGCAACCACCTGCTGGACACGGACTGGCCCAAGGTTCACGAAGGCCGCGCCCGTCTCGAAAAGTTGCTTGAGGATGAACGGGTGGACCCGGAGGCCCTGCTTGAATTGCTGGCAGCCCGGAACCTTGTGACCGGCAGTGAACCGCCGGGCTTCGAACTGAGCCTGGCGCCTGAAATAACCACCCGGAAGATGTTTCTCGTATCCCCGGAATACGGGACACGTTCATCCACGGTGCTGCTGGTGGACCGCAACGGCCAGGTCACGTTTGTGGAACGACAGTTCGATAAGGATGGCCTGAGCAGCAGTACTCAAAGCCATGAATTCCGGATCACACAGGAGTCGGATTGATGAGATATCACAGGTTCATGATTTCACTCTGTAGCACAGTCGCGCTCGCCGCTTGCACATCCGAAACGGATGTACTCCCTGATGATCCAGCCGGCGCGCCTCAACTGATCAAGAATGCCCTGATTATCGATGGCAGCGGAGCGCCGGCTTTTCCAGGCGATGTTCGCTTCAACCGCAAGAGGATCATTGCAGTGGGTGACCTGGAAGCCCTTGAAACGGATGAAGTGGTTTTCGCCAGGGGCCTGATTCTCGCACCCGGTTTCATTGATACACACAGCCATCACGACATCGGCCTCGATAAGTTTCCACAGGCAGTCGCTGCGATTTCTCAGGGCATCACGACCATTGTGGTAGGTGTTGACGGGCAATCCAATTACCCCATTGAAGATTTCAAACAGGACCTGGAAAGAAACCCACCGGCCGTCAACGTGGCCAGCTATACGGGTCACGGCTCGATTCGCTACCAGGTAATGGGCGCTGACTACAAGCGCGAAGCCAAACCATCGGAAATTACCCGGATGCAAGCACTTCTTGCCACAGACCTGCAAAACGGCTCACTGGGGCTGTCGACCGGACTCGAGTATGACCCGGGCATCTATTCCAACACGGATGAAGTCATTGCCCTGGCGAAAACGGCCGCCACTGACGGCGGGCGCTATGCCAGTCACATGCGCAGTGAAGACCGGGCGTTTTATGAGGCCGTGGAGGAACTGATCCGGATTGGCCGGGAAGCACAAATACCGGTACAAATTTCACACCTCAAGTTGGCGGCACTCAGTACCTGGGGCCACGCGAAACCTGTGCTCCTGCGCCTGGAAGCAGCGCGGGCCGAAGGCATCGACGTGACTGCCGATGTTTACCCCTATACTTACTGGCAATCCACTCTGACCGTGCTGTTGCCGGAGCGCGATTATGACGACCTGGATGCGGCCCGCTTTGCGCTGGAAAACCTGGCGCCTGCAAACGGCCTCACGCTCACCCGCTACGCCGCTGATCCGGAACTGGTTGGCCTGACCGTCGCCGAAATCGCTACGGCAAGGGGAACAAGCAATGAGGAAACCTATCTGCAACTGATCCGGGACGCCTATGCAGGCTTCACTGTAGAGGAGATAGCGGCCCTGGAAGAACCGCGTGAAAGTGTCATTGGTGTCAGCATGTCCGAGCAGGATGTAGCGGCACTGACGGCCTGGCCCTATTCCAATATCTGCTCGGATGGAGCCAGCGAAGGCCACCCCAGGGGCTACGGCGCATTTACCCGCGCGCTGCGAAAATATGTGCGTGAACTGGGTATTGTCACACTCCCGGACATGATCCGGAAAATGACCTCACTCAGCGCCCAGCATGTGGGTATCGAGGACAGAGGGCTGATTGCGCCGGGCTATGCTGCGGACCTGATTCTTTTCGACCGACACACCGTGACCGACCACGCGACCATCGAACAGCATGATCTTTTGTCTGATGGAATCAACGGCGTATGGGTCAACGGCGAAAGGGTCTGGCAAGATCAGCATGCCACCGCTGCGCGGCCCGGAGTCTTTGTAGCCCGTGCCGACAGAGGTGAATAATCACGGGCCGCTGTGAGCCTCGATTCCTTCCTCGAGCAATGCCAGCACCAGGGGTTTCTGCTGCGGGAATTGGTAGCCTTCATAACTCTGGCTGAACAGAAGACGGCCATTTTTTGTACGCCAGTGGTTACCGGCATGGTCGAAACACACCCGGGATGTAAAATCCAGATCTTCGATCATCAGTTTCAGTTCAATCAGTTGTTCCCTCGCTGAGAGTGGCTGAAATTCCCCCTGGTCATATTCTTGACAAAGCGGTGTGCCCGGGGCGGGGTAAAAAGGCCGGGAGCGGATATAATGCGGATTGATTTCATTCAATACGCGGGCCGTATTTTTAGCGTGGTTTTCCCACATTTGCTTGCCCCCCAGCCCCGGCATCCAGTATTCGGATAACTGGAAACCGGCTTCCATGGCCTTTCTTCCGGCCCGAATGTGCCCTTCGGCCGTGACACCCTTCTTGATTTTATTCAACAGCACCTTATCCCCGGTCTCCAGGCCGACATGCAAGCGCTCCAGCCCGGCCTTATGGATTGTCCTCAATTCCTCAGTCGACTTTTTCGCAATGGTCCCGGATCGGGCATAGCTGGTGACGCGGTTCAATGAAGGAAAAGTTCTTCTCAAATGTGTAAGGATTTCCAGGAACTGTTCTGTTTCCATGTTCAGGCTGTCGGCATCCTGCAAAAAGGCCGTTTTACCACCCGATAATAACCAGTGATAAATCATCAGGAATCCGGAGCTGGTATTGAGTGCCGGATGGCGCTTGATCAGGGCAAAGGCAGCTTCCCTGTTGATCTCGCCGCCATAACCCAACTTCAGGGACAAGTCCTTGAGTCCGTCACAGATCTCCGCCATGGAATCGATATCGCTGATGACTTCCTGCGGCGAGCGCAAGGAGAATTGTTCCTCTTTGTACATGCTGCAAAACGTGCAATGATTCCAGGGGCAGTTGCGCGTGACCCGGATGAGAAGAGAGTCGCTGCCGCCTTCACTGGGCGGGCGGTACACACCGGTTTCGAAATCGTATGTTCTGGCGGGTTTGGCGGCTATTTTAGTTTCTCTGTACATCTGATTCTGCTTATAATCTGTTTGCCTTTTTTGAGAAACTTAAGCATACACTGAGTTTAGATAACTCCGACGCCCCTGGCGAGACATAGATATGACATTCCCAAACTTTATGCTCCTCATCAGTGGGTGCATCACCCTGTTCCTGGCATCAGCATGTACCTCCCTGGACTTGGAAAAGCCCCCTGCTCAAATCCTGACTATCAACACTCACGGGATTGACCTTTGGCCCTGTTTCTTAGAGGACGGTAGCCCCGTCCTGTTCAGCCGAAGCACTAATGGTAGAAGAACCTGGGAATTTTTCACGATCTCGCTTTCAGGCGGTGGGATTGAGAAGTTTTCACAATCAGAACTACCCGTGTCTGCTACTCGGGCAACCTGGTCGGCCAAACGCCACCTCATTGCATTCACAGGCACTTCGACGGAGGGTATCAACTCTATTTGGTTGATAAACGCCGATGGCACAAAAGCACAACAGCTGACGCCGGAAGGGCTGTCAGATGAGGTGTACTATCCGTCCTGGTATCCTGACGGGATCCATCTCGCCGTATTGGACTGGCGCGACAGGGTAATCAAACGTATTAACCTCATCAGTAAAAGGGCCGTTGCACTTACAGACCGTGCCCAGGTGTTGGCCGGTATGCCAAGCGTCTCGCCAGACGGGAAATGGATCGCCTTTGCTGGTCAGAAAAATATCGGTTTGCCGTACGATCAGACAAAGAACTCAATCTGGCTTATCAGCAGCACAGGAGAAGTTCAAACTCTGGAAGATCCTCCAGAACAGGGGCGAACACCAGCCTGGTCACCCGATGGACACTGGCTGGCCTTTGAATCCAACCGGGGTAATCTGCATGGTCTCTATTCCGTTTATATTATCAGGCGTGATGGTACTGGCCTCAGAAGAATCACCTCCTCCGAAATGAATGCAACTCACCCGGCCTGGTCGCCAGACGGCAGACATATTGCATTCTCAACTCCCAACCCCGAGAAACGCAATGCGGTTGGGATTTCTGTCGTTCATGTTCGGCCTGAATGACTTGACAGATTCTATAATGTGAGGGATTGTTGAAAACCATCCCTGGTTTTCACCCTGCGGGCGCACATGGTGCGACCAAATTTGTTCCGGACAAATTTGTCAAACCCTCGTACGACGCTAGTTTGTTGATCTTAAAGATCAATAAATGGTCTTATTCCAAGTTTATAACAGGAAACTATCCGGGAACCTCACCACTTGCCTCTTTTATTGGTTCAGTAACACTGCCCCAGCCTGTTGCTCGTTCACGATGGCCAGATTCTCGAACAATCTTCGAATGTATTTGCTATCCATATCCAAATTGATTTGGGAATTACCCATATGAACGGTAGATCGCTCAATCACCGATACTTCAACCGATCCTCCTTCATTCAGAGCTTTCATCATCAATGAGTTCAACCGCTGGTTGGTTCGTTGAGTAATCCCTGGTGTGCGATAGTGTTGCAATCGTCTTGAAATCTCATCTGTCTCACCCACGTAAACCGACCTTTGCCCATCAATGATTATTGTTAGCCGATACACCGAGGGTCTGAATGGCGTTTTTGGGAAAAGGAGTCTTTCTTTGCCGTCTATTAGTACGTTTCCAAGCCTGCTCCAGGCAAATTTGATCCTGAACAAATTTTCCGGATCCGTCTCCGACTCAAGTAAAACATCGGTCCATCCGATTTCCGCTGATCTCTTTTGTTCTGCTGGCACCCGCACGTTCCGGGAGTCCACGTTCACAAATGTCACCTTCTCCGATTCGAGGTTCAACCAGTATGTTTCCCATCCTGCGTCCAGCCAACTCCTGCACTGAACATGACCCTCCGTCCGTTGGTTGGCCCACCAAGCCTGGTAGTTGCGAGCGCTTTGAGGAAGTCGAAATCCCAATACCTCCTCTATATCCTTAAAGGTTGCCTTCCAATGATTCTCATCAAGTGCCTCAAGATGATCGCGAAGAGCTGAATATTTACCCATGATTACCATTCCAAAAATAGTGTATTATTTAATTCAATATATTTATACACTATAGTATATACTATTTCACTTGGCATATTATACTTTTATAAATCCGTCGAACGGCGATCGCCGAAAGATACTGATCAGTATCCCCTTACCTGAGGTATACGGCTTGTTCTTTGAAGGCCGAGACGCTATATGTGCATGTACAAGACAAAAACGGGTGGAAATGGATGGACAAATGGATGTAGTCATGTCATCATTCAATTGGATGTAAACGGAGGTGTAAATGGGTGGTGACATCTGTACAGACACGTTAATAATCACACCCGAAATTCTCAAGCTGATCGCTGAGATCGACGAATTCAAAGTCGCATGGACCGCAATCGGACGGATTTCACCTGATCGCCTTACGGCGTTGCGCCGGGTTGCAACGATCGAAAGCATAGGCTCATCAACGCGAATCGAGGGCTCAAACCTGGATGACGCAGAAGTTAAACGCTTGCTCGCCGGTTTGGACGTGAAGTCTTTCACCTCTCGTGATGAAGAGGAAGTCGCAGGTTACGCCGATGTGATGGAAACCATATTTGCGCATTGGAAGGACATTATGCTCACGGAAAACCACATCAAACAGTTGCACCGCGATCTGCTGCAGTATTCTTCGAAAGACGAACGGCATCGAGGTAAATACAAGACTCACGACAACCATGTCGAAGCTTTCGGGCCGGGTGGTGAAAGCATCGGAATCGTCTTTGAGACGGCTACGCCATTCGAAACACCACGCTTGATGGCAGCATTGGTGGAAACAACGCAAGGCAATCTTGAAAGCGGTGATTTACATCCACTGATCAACATCGCCCTTTTCATTGTGATGTTTCTGGGGATTCACCCGTTCCAGGATGGCAACGGGCGCTTATCTCGCATACTGACGACCCTTTTATTATTGCGCTCAGGCTATGCGTATGTACCTTTTAGCTCACTTGAAAGTGTCATCGAGCAAAGTAAGAATGCTTATTACCTTGCACTGCGTAAAACACAACAGACCGTTCGCACGGCGGTGCCCGACTGGCAACCTTGGGTGACATTTTTCCTGAAATCATTGCAGCAACAGAAAGCACGTCTAGAGAAGAAGATCGAGCAAGAGCGCCTGATTTTAGGTGATCTGCCTGAACTCTCGGTGCAAATACTGGAACTGTGCCGTCAGCGGGGACGTGCGACCGTGGCGGAGACAGTAAAAGTCACCAAAGCAAACCGCAACACGATTAAGGATCATTTCAAAGCGCTTGTACGCGCCGGCCACTTGGCCCAGCATGGAGCCGGGCGTGGTACGTGGTACGGTTTGAGCTGAGTTGAACTTGATCCCACGGCCGGACTTGCGTGGCGGTGGTTGCAGTCTGCTGCGAACCCGTCTCCACCGTGAACTCCCTGTTATCTTGGGAAAATACGGGGTATATTTTTTAAATGTCTCAAGCAACACGCCTGGTGCTTGCCGCTTTATCCAGATCATAAGTAGCCTGCAGATTCATCCACAGCTTCGGCGACGTACCCAATGCCTCGGCAAGGTCAAGGGCTGCTACCGCAGTTATGCCTCGTTTTCCCTTGATGAGTTCGTTCAGTCGAGACCTTGTCCAGCCGATCTTCTCAGCAAAAGCCGCCTGGGTGACACCCTTTGGATCAAGAAACTCCTCAAGTAATATCTCACCAGGGTGAAACGGATTTTTTGGTTGTCTTGCCATTGCTACTGCCTCAGTCAATGATAGTCGATTACCTTTACTTCGAAGGCACTGCCGCCTAGCCAACGAAACACTACTCTCCATTGATCATTTATCCGAATAGAGTGGAAATCTTTCCAGCTACCCTTGAGACGTTGCAAACGGTTACCGGGTGGCACTCTTAAATCTTTCAAATCACCTGCATCATGTAAATAAAGCAATTTTCGCCTGCCGGCCCTGCGAAGCTCTGGTGGAAACGATCTCGTGGCTTTCGTACGCCTGTCGTCAAACAGATCCTCCGCCAGAATATTCCCAAAGGTTTCAATCATATTACCATATTATCGGAACTCGATAATCATCCAGTCATCATATAAATTAACGTAGCCACATTATCTATGACCAGCAATCAAGTATCTGTCGGCAAAAAACTCTCATTGTTGTAGGTGTGTAATAGAAAAGGGCCGGGTTGAGCCGGCCCTTGATCCTTTCGGTCCGGACAAAGTGTTAACTATGTGTCCGGAATAAGGTGTAAACCATGTGACCGGTATACACCCAGACTGCGTGGCGGTGGGTACAGTCTGCTGCGAACCCGTCTCCGTCCTGATTTCCCTGTTTTCCTGGGAAAATACAGGGATTTTTCTGTCATTCCCGGCTCAACTTCAACCCTCACAGACAATAATTCATAATAGATTCATACGAATGACGTACCCCATGTCATGTATTGATTATTCCGTATCAGGGAATAACAGGGAACTCCAGGATTCCTGGACGGAGTAATTGAATCGTGCAACCAATTATTCTGGGAGGTGCCCCATGTCAAATTACTACACACGCGCGGAACTCCTTGCATGTAACACCTTGTTCCAATTGTTTTTTCACAAAACCGAACCTATGAATTCGCTAAAAGAGACAGGTGGGTAGAATTGGGTAAATTGAGTCAAAAATGAGTGGAATCACTTCGGTTTTATTTACTGGCTTTAAACGCTTACGATCCCTCTCAGCTATATATTTTTGTTTATGTTGCCAAACATAGGGAGTTGTAAATATACCCCTATGTTTTGTAACATACTGCTTATTATGGTTACACAAACCACACAAACAGCCAGGATCCTCGAACTGGCCAAGAAAATGGGTATCCTGCGTACGCGGGATCTGAACTCTCATGGCATCCCCCGAACACACCTCAGCCGCCTCTGCGCTGCCGGTAAACTACAGCGTATTGCCCGAGGACTCTATGTCCTCCCTAACAGCGAGATCACAGAACACCACTCTCTGGCAGAAGCTTGTAAACGTGTTCCCAAGGGCGTGGTTTGCCTGCTATCTGCCCTGCAGTATCACGACATCACGACCCAGGCACCGTTTGAAGTCTGGCTGGCCATCGGCGAAAAGGCCTGGAAGCCACGCATGGATTACCCACCACTGCGTATCGTACGATTTTCCCAGGCCACACTCGAAGCTGGCGTTGAAGATCACCAAATCGAAGGTGTTCCCATCCGTGTGTTTTCCCCTGCAAAGACCGTGGCGGATTGTTTCAAATACCGAAACAAAATCGGTCTGGATGTTGCTATCGAGTCTCTACGGGAATGCCTGCGATCACGGCGCTGCACCGTGGACGATCTTTGGCATTATGCCAAAATTTGCCGTGTCCAGAATGTCATGCGCCCCTATCTGGAGTCCCTCGCACTGTGAATGACAGAGGTGGACAAGACATAGCTGTATCAGTGCGTGACAGCTTACTGAACCTGGCACGCAAGCGGGGGGAGGATTTCCAGTTGATTCTGACTCAGTATGGGTTGGAAAGGCTTTTGTACCGCCTCGGCAAGTCCGAATACCGAGATCTTTTTATCCTCAAGGGCGCAATGCTATTTGTGCTGTGGGGTGACCAATCCCACCGCCCTACACGTGATGTGGACTTTCTGGGCTTCGGCGACAGCAGTGAAACAGGCCTGAGAACTGTCTTTTGTGACCTCCGTGAGATTCCAGTCGAGGATGATGGGTTGAAGCTGATAGCAGATAGCATACAAGTCAACGTAATCCGCGATAACACAGAATACGGTGGCATACGGGTGAAACTATTCGGTAACCTGGCCGGTGCCAGAATACCGATTCAGGCCGACATCGGATTTGGGGATGCCGTGACACCCGCCCCGAGAAGTATCAGATACCCCACCCTGCTGGACAACCCGGCACCGAACTTAAAGGCATACCCTCGTGAAACCGTAGTGGCGGAGAAATTTCAGGCGTTGGTCTCCCTTGGCATGGCTAATAGTCGAATGAAAGACTTTTACGACCTTTGGATCATCTCAAGCGAGTTCGATTTCAACGGCTTGACATTGTCGAAGGCGATCGGTAACACCTTTTCACGCCGTCACACATTCTTACCAGAACATGTACCACTCGGACTCAGTCCCGAGTTCTATGAAGATGCGCAGAAGAATACACAGTGGGACGCTTTCGTGCGCAAGGGAATACTTACTACCACTCCTCCCACATTGAAAAATATCTGCCTTTCCCTGGAGGCTTTCCTTTTGCCACCCACACAGGCATTAATCCGAGACAAAAAATTCAGGGCAAATTGGGAACCTGGTGGCCCATGGAACTGACGAGGGAGCAATCACTGCGACAAGCGATCGCTCGTGAGGAAACAAACCTCGCCACTCTCGAGCAAGAACAACAACAAGGCCGGGAACGATTGGCTACGCTCAGGGCAGAACTTGCGGCCATAGCGTTGCCCATCTCGATCTCTTCCACTTCGACAGTGCAACCCAGTGCCGATATACCCACTACTCCGAAAGGCAAGATTTTATTATTTCGCAAACTGTTCCGCGGCCGGAAAGATGTCTATCCATTACTTTGGATAAGCTCAAAAACCGGTAGGAAAGGTTATTCACCAGCCTGCGGCAATGAATGGGTACGCGGCATCTGCGAAAAACCCCGGGTCAAGTGCAGCGAGTGTCCAAACCAGGCTTTCCTCCCGCTCGGTGATAAAGTTGTTCTCGATCATCTTCAAGGTCGGCATTCGATTGGTGTCTACCCCATGCTCAAAGATGAAACCTGTTGGTTTCTGGCAGCTGATTTTGACAAAGAATCCTGGCTTGATGATGTGGCTGCCTTCGTTGAAACCTGCCAAGGTCTCGGAGTCCCAACAGCAATAGAGCGTTCACGGTCAGGTAATGGTGCCCATGTCTGGTTCTTCTTCGAGTCACCCGTCCCCGCTGTCATCGCCCGCCGCATGGGCTGCTATCTCATTACAGAGACTATGGCGCACCATCATCAACTGGACATGAGTTCCTATGACCGCCTGTTCCCCAACCAGGATACCTTGCCACGTGGCGGCTTTGGTAATCTCATAGCACTGCCACTGCAATATGAACCACGCCAAACAGGTAACTCAGTTTTCCTGGATTTGAATTTTCAGCCACACCCGAACCAGTGGACCTATCTCGCATCTCTGACGCGGATGGAGCCGTCCAATGTTAAATCCATTGCCGACGAGGCAAGCCAGCGCGGGAAGGTAGTTGGCGTTCGGTTTGGTTCAAAAGACGAGAAAGAAAAGGATGAAGCGCCGTGGAAACGCCTGCCTTCAAGACACTCTGAGAAAATACGGATAACAGAACCAACGCCTGAAAAAGTACATGCCGTGCTCGCACAACGGTTGTTCGTTGACAAAACCGATCTGCCATCACCCTTGTTGAATCAGATCAAGCGATTGGCGGCCTTCCAAAATCCGGAGTTCTACAAAAAACAAAACATGCGTCTGTCAACAGCGTTGACGCCGCGTGTGATCAGCTGTGCGGAGGAGTTTTCCAGGCATATCGCTTTGCCACGCGGGTGCAAAGATGAACTGGTTGCGCTACTCCATCACTGCGGCAGCAAATTGGTCATTGACGACCAGCGGAATAGCGGTGAAGTACTCAACGTGCGATTCAGTGGCAAACTCACCGCCACCCAAAAGCAGGCTGCCAGCGCATTGTGTAAACATGAAACTGGTGTTTTCGTAGCGCCACCGGGTATCGGTAAGACCGTCATCGGCACTTGGCTAATCGCCGAACGTCAACACAACACGCTGGTCCTGGTCCACCGCCAACCATTGCTGGATCAATGGGTTGAGCAGCTTGCGCTATTTCTTGAGCTGGAAACCAAGGAGATTGGAAGGATTGGAGGAGGCAAACGCAAACCGAACGGCCGGCTTGATGTGGCCATGATCCAGAGTCTGGTGCGCAAAGAGAACGTGAATGATCTGGTTGCGAACTATGGCCACGTTATCGTGGATGAGTGTCACCATTTGCCGGCAGTGTCTTTCGAACGTGTTTTGAACGAAGTCAAAGCACGCTTCATCACCGGCTTGACTGCTACTCCACAACGCCGGGATGGTCATCACCCAATCACTGAAATGCAATTGGGTCCGGTGCGTTTCACCATAGACGCCCGAAATCAGGCGGCAAAGCTAACCTTCAACCACAATTTGATCATCCGCCAGACAGGAATAAAGATCGACGACAACCTGCGTATTCAAGAGATATATCGGCATTTAGCCACTGATGAGCAAAGAAACCATCTGATCTTCAATGATGTCCTGCAGGCACTCGAGGAAGGCCGTTCACCGATCGTGCTCACGGAACGCAAAGATCACTTGAATTACTTCGCCAGCCAATTCCAAAATTTCACCCGTAACTTGATTATCCTGCAAGGCGGTAAAACCGCAAAAAAACGTCGTGAAGAATTGAATCGGCTGGCATCTATCCCCGATGACGAAGAGAGATTGGTTCTTGCAACTGGGCGCTATATTGGAGAAGGGTTTGACGATGCGCGACTGGACACACTTTTTCTAACCTTGCCTGTGTCTTGGAAAGGAACACTGATCCAATACGCTGGCAGACTCCACCGTCTCCATCCAGACAAGACCGAGGTTCGCATCTACGATTATGTCGACAGTGATGTACCTATGCTTGCGCGCATGTTCGAGAGACGCCTACGCGGTTATCGAGCGATTGGCTACGGCATCCAGGAAACCAACTCTGGCCCAGGATATTTTGGTTAACCTAATCTTTATGATTTCTTTAGATATAAAAAATCTCCAGTGGAGACTACCACTGGAGATCAGACTGCGTGGCGGAGAGGGAGGGATTGTTGAAAACCATCCTTGGTTTTCACCCTGCGGGCGCACGCGGTGCGACCAAATTTGTTCCGGACAAATTTGTCAAACCCTCGTACGACGTTCCGCGGCTCGAGAGTTCGAACCCCGGCGCTGCATCAGAAATACAAAACCCCGCAAAAGCGGGGCTTGGTATTTCTGGCGGAGAGGGAGGGATTCGAACCCTCGAAGGGCTTTTTAAACCCTTACTCCCTTAGCAGGGGAGCGCCTTCAGCCACTCGGCCACCTCTCCATAATTTGTTTTTCCGTTACTGCATCATACGTAATTCTTTGCACTCCCCTGGGAGCGCGTTACTCCGGGCATCCTGCCCTCCGCCCCTGCGGGGCCGTCTGCGCTTCGCTGCGACGTTCAAATTCGCTCCCGGCGAATTTGT
>JAJRRA010000007.1 GCA_024279945.1 Gammaproteobacteria bacterium | reverse complement strand
GCCGGAAGCGTTCAGCCCATACAGGGACTTTGAACCGGCGTCCCAAACAATGGCAAACAGGTCACCGCCTACGCCATTGCCGGTGGGTTCCATCAGACCGAGGGCAGCATTTGTTGCAATGGCGGCATCAACGGCGCTGCCGCCCTGCTTGAGAATGTCCAGGCCAATCTGGGTAGCCAGGGGGTGACTGCTGGCGACCATACCGTGTGGTGCGATCACTTCAGATCGTGTCGCAAAGGGCAGGCCGGTGACTCTGTCAGCCGCCATGGAATCCGTACCAGGTAGCAGAAAAGTGAGAAAAATCAGGGCACGGATAAGTGAATATCTTCGGTTCATTATTACTCCCGGAAAAGTAGATTATTAACGCATGCAGCAGGTGGTCGAAGGTCATTATCGGTTACAATAGTACGATTGTTTAGCGGAATTTTTCGGTCTCAGGAGTCTGTCGAATTTACCCAATACTCCGATCATATTCTACAGTCTTCCAGAGACATTCTGACACATTGAAACCTTTTCAAGGAGCTAAAAATGAATCGTCCCGTTAGAGTCGCCATCACCGGTGCTGCCGGCCAGATCGGTTATCAACTTTGCTTCCGGATTGCTGCCGGTGACATGCTCGGCCCGGATCAGCCGGTTATCCTTCAATTATTGGAAATTACGCCCGCCCTTGGTGCGCTTGAGGGGGTTGTAATGGAGTTGCGTGATGCCGCATTTCCTTTGTTAATGGACATCGTCGCCACGGATGACGCTGAAACTGCTTTCCAGGATACGGACTATGCTCTGTTGGTGGGCGCCAGGCCACGTGGTCCCGGCATGGAACGCAAGGATCTGATTTCCGCCAACGGCAAGATTTTCGGGCCACAGGGTGCGGCAATGAACAAGGTTGCCAGCCGGGACATCAAGGTGCTGGTGGTGGGCAATCCGGCCAACACGAATGCATTGATCGCACGTGCCGCGGCGCCGGATCTGAATCCACGTAATTTCACCGCGATGACCCGCCTGGACCACAATCGCAGCATGGCGCAACTGGCCGACAAGACCGGAATACACAGCTCTGCTATCACCAACATGCTGGTCTGGGGCAATCACTCCTCGACCCAGTACCCGGATATCCGTTTCGTCAAAATCGATGGCAAAGCAGCCACTGACCTGGTTGATCAGGAATGGTACCGCGATACGTTTATCCCAGACGTGCAGCAACGTGGTGCGGCCATCATCAAGGCCCGCGGCGCTTCCAGTGCGGCCTCCGCCGCTTCGGCCGCCATTGATCACATCCGTAACTGGGCCCTGGGAACCCCTGAGGGAGACTGGGTTTCCATGTCGGTTCCGGCCGATGGCAGCTATGGCATTGAGCCCGGCATCATTTATTCCTATCCCTGTGTCTGTGAAAACGGCGATTACCGTATCGTCCAGGGACTCGAAGTTGATGAGTTCAGCCGCGAGCGTATGGATGCTACCGAGGCGGAACTACTTGAAGAACGGGCGGCGGTGGAAGATCTGCTCTGACCCCCTCAAAGAATCATCAGGATTCGGTTTCCGGCAGGTGGTGTAAAATAATTCGTCCCACCTGCCGGTTTCCGGTATCCACTGTCCTGAACCGGTGGGGCAGGCCATTGATTGCACAGGGCGGGTTGAACAATGAAAGAGGTTCCGAAGACAACACTGGATGACTGGCAGGCGCTGGCTGCCAAAGAGTGCAAGGGCGGTTCGCCGGAGCAATTGATCTGGGATACGCCCGAGGGCATTGCGGTAAAGCCTTTGTATACTGCTGAAGACCTCGATACTCTGAAGCATCTGGATTCACTGCCCGGCATGAGCCCCTTTGTCCGTGGCCCCAAAGCAACCATGTATGCGGGCCGCCCGTGGACTGTACGTCAGTATGCGGGCTTCTCCACTGCCGAGGAATCCAACGCTTTTTACCGTAAGAACCTCGCCGCGGGGCAAACCGGGCTTTCAGTGGCTTTTGATCTCGCCACACATCGCGGTTACGACTCCGACCATGAACGTGTGGTCGGTGATGTGGGCAAAGCCGGTGTGGCGATTGACAGCGTTGCGGACATGAAAATCCTGTTCAACGACATACCGCTGGATAAAATGTCGGTATCAATGACCATGAACGGCGCTGTCTTGCCGGTTATGGCGATGTACATCATCGCTGCGGAGGAGCAGGGCGTACCGCCGGAAAAACTGGCGGGTACGCTGCAAAATGACATCCTCAAAGAGTTCATGGTTCGCAACACCTATATTTATCCACCAGCGCCCTCCATGCGAATCGTGTCCGATATCATCGCTTATACCTCTGCCCATATGCCCCGCTACAATTCCATTTCCATTTCCGGCTATCACATGCAGGAAGCCGGCGCGACCTGCGCGCAGGAATTGGCCTATACCATTGCCGATGGCATTGAGTATGTCCGTACCGCAATCGCCAGTGGCCTGGATGTTGATGCTTTTGCACCCCGCTTGTCGTTCTTTTTCGGCATCGGCATGAATTTCTTTATGGAAGTGGCCAAGCTGCGGGCGGCGCGCTTGCTCTGGTCTACGTTGATGACCGAGCAATTTGCCCCGCAAAACCCTCGTTCACTGATGTTGCGCACCCATTGTCAGACCTCCGGCGTCAGTCTCACCGCCAGGGATCCGTACAACAACATCATACGAACTACCATTGAAGCCATGTCGGCAGTTCTCGGGGGAACGCAGTCCCTGCATACCAATTCATTTGACGAGGCACTTGCTCTGCCCACTGAGTTTTCAGCCCGTATTGCCCGCAATACGCAGCTTGTATTGCGCGAAGAGACCGGCATCACACGGGTTGTGGATCCGCTGGCAGGTTCTTATTACGTGGAAAACCTGACCAGTGAACTGGCCACCGAGGCGCGAAGACTCATCGACGAGGTGGAAGAAGCAGGCGGCATGACCCGGGCGGTCGAGTCCGGTATGCCTAAGATGCGGATCGAGGAGGCTGCAGCCTTGCGCCAGGCGCGCATTGATCGCGGCGAAGAGGTCATCGTCGGCGTTAATAAATATCAACTGGAGGAAGAACCGCCGGTCGATATTCTGAATATTGACAATACGGCGGTGCGTGAAGCGCAGATCCGGCGCATCAGGGAAGTGCGTAAAAATCGAGATGAGATGGCCTGCACAACGGCCCTGGAGGCATTGACACGGGCTGCCGAAGACGGAAGTGGTAATCTGCTGGCTCTGGCTATTGTTGCTGCGCGCGCGCGCGCGACGGTTGGTGAAGTTTCGGACGCACTGGAAAAGGTCTACAGCCGTCACCGCGCCGTGACGCATTCCATTGCCGGTGTGTATAGCGCAGCGTATGAAGGCGATGGAGGTTTTATGGCGATTCAGCAGGAAGTGGAAGAATTTGCCCGTTCCGAGGGGCGTCGGCCACGCATGCTGGTGTGCAAACTCGGTCAGGACGGACATGATCGTGGCGCCAGGGTGATCGCCACGGCTTTTGCTGATCTGGGCTTCGATGTGGACATCGGTCCCTTGTTTCAAACCCCCGATGAGGCCGTCCGCGAGGCCATTGAAAATGATGTCCATGTCATCGGGATATCTTCCCAGGCCGCAGGGCATAAAACACTGGTTCCGCAGGTCATTGAAGGGCTGAAAAAAGAGGGGGCGGAAGACATTATCGTTATTTGTGGCGGTGTTATCCCACCGCAGGATTATGATGAAATGCTGGGTTTCGGTGTGTCGGCTGTCTTCGGGCCGGGCACCAATATCCTGCTGGCCGCCCATGAAGTTCTCGGAATTATCCGGGAGCGCCGGGAAGCGACAGAGGAATAGCCATGCAATCGATTGTCGAACAACTGGAAGAAAAGCGTAAAGCGGCTGCCCTCGGCGGTGGCCAACGGCGGATTGATGTCCAGCACAGCCGGGGCAAACTCACGGCCCGTGAACGTATTGATCTGCTCATGGATGAAGGCAGTTTTGAAGAGTGGGACACCTTTGTCGAGCATCGCCGCACCGATTTCGGTATGGCGGACAAGAAGATTCCCGGCGATGGTGTGGTTACCGGCTATGGCACCATCAATGGCCGTGTCGTGTTTGTTTTCAGCCAAGACTTCACCGTTTTTGGTGGTTCACTTTCCGAGGCACATGCCGAAAAAATCTGCAAGATCATGGATCAGGCCATGAAAGTGGGTGCTCCGGTCATCGGTATCAACGATTCGGGCGGCGCCCGCATTCAGGAAGGCGTAGCCTCGCTGGGCGGTTATGCCGAGGTATTCCAGCGCAATATGCTGGCTTCCGGCGTAGTGCCGCAGATTTCCCTCATCATGGGCCCCTGTGCCGGTGGCGCGGTTTACTCTCCGGCCATCACCGATTTCATCTTCATGGTAAAAGACAGCTCTTACATGTTCGTCACCGGTCCGGACGTGGTCAAAACCGTGACACACGAAGAGGTGACGGCGGAGGAACTCGGTGGCGCCATGACCCATTCCACCGTATCCGGAGTGTGTGACCGTGCTTACGAAAACGATGTGGAAGCGCTGCAGATGGTGCGGCGCTTCATCAACTATCTACCGGCCAACAATCGTCAGACAGCCCCGTTTCGGCCTACTCCCGATCGCGCCGACCGCATGGAGATGTCGCTCGATACCCTGATACCCGACAACCCCAATATGCCTTATGACATGAAAGAGTTGATCTACAAGGTGTCGGATGACAATGAATTCTGGGAACTACAACC
The DNA here is from genome assembly GCA_024279945.1 of Gammaproteobacteria bacterium. GTDB lineage: Bacteria > Pseudomonadota > Gammaproteobacteria > Xanthomonadales > SZUA-36 > JAJRRA01. The sequence goes on along the minus strand of JAJRRA010000007.1, from coordinate 79,155 downwards.
CGAGCACGCCCAGAATATCGTCATCGGTTTCATCCGTATGGACGGTCATACGGTGGGCATCGTGGCTAATCAGCCCATGGTGCTGGCGGGATGCCTGGACATCAAATCATCCATCAAGGCGGGGCGTTTCATCCGCTTTTGTGATGCATTCAACATTCCCATTCTTACCTTTGTTGATGTACCGGGCTTTATGCCGGGCACGGCGCAGGAATATGGCGGCATTATCAAACACGGCGCCAAGTTGTTGTTTGCCTACGCCGAAGCCACCGTGCCCAAGATTACCGTGATTACCCGCAAGGCCTATGGCGGTGCGTATGACGTCATGAGTTCCAAGCATCTTCGCGGTGACGTCAACCTGGCCTGGCCCAGCGCGGAAATCGCGGTAATGGGCCCCAAAGGCGCGGTGGAGATCATCTTTCGCAGCGACATCGGCGATGAAGAGAAAATTGCCGAGCGCACCGAGGAGTACCGGCTTAAATTTGCCAATCCGTTTATCGCAGGCAGCCGTGGTTATATAGATGATGTCATCGCTCCCCATGCGACCCGGATGCGTGTTTGTCGCTCACTTGCCATGCTGCGGGACAAACAACTCGATAACCCGTGGCGCAAGCATGACAACATTCCGCTGTAGAGGATTCCCGAGTGTTTGACAAAATTCTGATTGCAAACCGTGGTGAAATCGCCTGCCGCGTGATCAAGTCCGCAGCTAAAATGGGTATAAAAACGGTTGCTGTCTATTCTGATGCGGACCGCAATGCGTTGCATGTGCAAATGGCTGATGAGGCCGTTTATATCGGGCCGTCGCCTTCAGCACAAAGTTACCTGGTGCAGGAGAAAATTCTCCAGGCTTGCCAGGACACCGGTGCTCAAGCGGTTCATCCGGGCTACGGCTTTCTGTCAGAGAACCCCGGGTTTTGTGAAATGCTGGCCGCGGCAGGTATTGTTTTTATCGGCCCGAAGACCTACGCCATCGGGGCCATGGGCGACAAGATTACTTCCAAGAAACTGGCTGATGAAGCCGGCGTAAACACCATTCCCGGATTTACCAGTGTACTGCGTGACGGCGAACATGCGGTACAGATTTCCAACGAGATTGGCTACCCGGTGATGCTCAAGGCCACTGCGGGCGGTGGCGGCAAGGGCATGCGTATCGCCCACAACGACGAAGAGTGCCGGGACAGCTTTGAACGGGCGGCCAATGAAGCGCGTTCCAGTTTTGGCGACGACCGCATGTTCGTTGAAAAATACATCGAAAACCCGCGCCATATCGAAATTCAGATCATGGCGGATAGCCATGGCAACGTCATCCACCTGAATGAACGTGAATGTTCGTTGCAGCGCCGTCACCAGAAGGTGATTGAAGAGGCGCCGTCCCCGTTTCTGGATGAATCTACCCGCCAGAAAATGGGCGAACAGGCGGTGGCGATGGCTCGGGCTGTGGAATACCAGTCTGCCGGCACCGTGGAATTTATCGTTGATACCCAGCGTAATTTCTACTTCCTGGAAATGAACACGCGCCTGCAGGTGGAGCACCCGGTTACCGAGTTGATTACCGGTGTGGATCTGGTTGAGTTGATGATTCGCGTAGCCGCTGGCGAAAAGCTGCCAATCAGCCAGGCAGATGTCGGTATCAAGGGCTGGGCTATTGAATCCCGGGTCTATGCTGAAGACCCTTTCCACAATTTCCTGCCATCCATCGGTCGCCTGGTTTACTACCGTCCACCCGACGATGATGAGCATGTGCGTGTGGATACCGGCGTTTTTGAAGGTGGTGAGGTTTCCATGTATTACGATCCGATGATGGCCAAGCTCATCAGCTACGGCATCGACCGCGACCAGGCTATCGCCCATATGCGCTCGGCACTGGATCGCTTCCTCATTCGAGGCGTCTCCAGTAACCTCAGTTTCCTGTCAGCGCTGATGGCGCACCCACGGTTCGTGCAAGGGAGCATGAGCACGAATATGATAGCCGAAGAATATCCGGACGGCTTCCATCCGGCGGCGGTTCCTCTCAAAGATCCTACAATTATTATTGCCGTGGCAGCTTCGATGCTTCGCAGTTACCGTGATCGTGCAGCCCGGATTGATGGACAATTGAGTGGGTATGAACGCCGTGTACCCAGGGACTGGGTGGTGGTGATGAATAATGAGCACTACCCGGTTTCCGTCGTTGCTGCAAGCGGTGGTCATGATGTGGAATACGATGGCAAGACCTATTCGGTGCGTAGTGACTGGGAGTTCGGGCAACATCTTTTTAGCGGCACCATCAATGGCGAGCAGATTTTCGTCCAGGTGGAGCGCAGGAACCAGGTCTATCGCCTGTTCCATGGTGGTTCCCAGGCGGATGTCAGCATCGTCACACCTCGGGTGGCTGAACTGCTTCATTACATGCCGGTAAAAATTCCCCCGGACATGAGCAAATACCTGCTTTCGCCCATGCCGGGCTTGTTGGTTTCGCTGGCGGTCAAGGAAGGCGATAGCATCAATTCCGGACAGGAACTGGCGGTGGTCGAGGCGATGAAAATGGAGAATACCCTGTATGCCGAGCGTGATGGTGTGGTATCCCGGATTCATTACGGGCCCGGCGACAGCCTGGCGGTAGATGACAGGATAATGGAGTTTGAGTAGAGGTGGCGTCGGAGCAGAAGAGTGAATCTGAATTGATGCAGGAAACGACAGCACTTGTTGAAGGCGTAATTGAGGGAAATCGGCGTGCGCTTGCCCGGGCTATTACCCTGGTGGAATCCACTCGCTCTGATCACCGTGCGGCCGCCAGTGTTTTACTCCGGCGACTGACACCGTATGCCGGTAAATCAATCCGGCTGGGAATATCCGGTGTGCCGGGTGTTGGCAAGTCGACCTTTATCGAGGCTTTTGGTAATCACATCATCGATGAAGGCCATCGGCTGGCCGTGCTGACCGTGGATCCATCCTCGGCCATTAGCGGTGGCTCCATCCTGGGCGACAAGACTCGCATGGAGTTACTGTCCCGTCGCCGTGAGGCCTACATCCGGCCCTCACCTTCCGGTAACACTCTGGGCGGTATCACCCGGCGCAGCCGCGAAGCCATGATCCTTTGTGAGGCCGCCGGTTTTGACGTCATTATTGTGGAAACGGTCGGTGTCGGGCAATCGGAGACCCGGGTCGCGGATATGACCGATATGTTTATGTTGCTGCTCCTGCCCGGTGGCGGTGATGAACTCCAGGGTATTAAGCGTGGCATTATGGAGTTGGCCGACCTGATTCTCATCAACAAGGCGGATGATGAAATGCAGGCGCTCGCCGGGCAAACCGCGGCAGAGTATCGCAATGCGCTGCGCCTGGCTCACCCCCGTTCAGCGGACTGGAAGGTAGAAGTCCGGACCTGTTCCGCGCGGGATGATGTCGGCATCGCTGAGGCCTGGGCTATTGCATTGAAGCACCGCGAGGTTCTCGAATCCAGTGGTCAATTCAAAGAACGCCGTGCAGCACAGGCACGGGACTGGATGTGGTCGGAAGTAAACGACAGTCTGATTACGGCTCTGCAAAGTGACCCGGAAGTGCGCAAGCAAATTCCTGCACTGGAGGCTGCAGCCAGCGAGGGGCAGATTCCGCCAACCATTGCGGCACGGCAATTGTTGGAGATTTTCCTCAAACGCCATAAACAGTGGGACTGATATGCAGGCTTGGAGGTAGTTATGGACAAGCGGCCATTTAAGGTACTCGGTATTCAGCAGATCGCAGTCAGCGGTCTGGACAAGAACCGCTTGCGCAGGCTGTGGGTAGATACCCTCGGTCTCACGCTGAGCAGTAATTATCGTAGCGTGTCGGAAAATGTCGACGAAGACATTGCCGCAGTTGGTACCGGCCCCCTCACGGTGGAAGTCGACCTGATGCAGCCACTGGATCCCGATGGGAAACCCAGGGTGCAAACACCACCGCTCAATCACGTGGGCTTGTGGATCGACGATTTGCCGGAGGCGGTGAAATGGTTGCAGGCTCATGGCGTTCGTTTTGCCCCAGGCGGCATTCGCAAGGGAGCTTCCGGCTTCGACATCTGTTTTATTCATCCGAAAGCCAGCGAAGAATCACCCATCGGGGGGGAAGGCGTACTGATCGAACTGGTGCAGGCGCCACCGGAAGTGTGTGCAGCCTTTGAGCGACTGGCGCGGGATTATTGACACCGGAAAAGCCGGGGTCAGGTTCGGGAACCCAGTTCGACAGGGTCAGGTTCGGGAACCTGACCCCAGCCTGCGGCGGCTTGCTTTCGCCGGTAGCGCTGGCTATTCTACGGAGCCGTCACTATCTCAGGTGTAAGCGCTGTGTCTTTTGCTGAACAACAGGTTTTGTTTGTATTTCCCGGACAGGGATCGCAATACAAAGGTATGGGAAGAGACCTGTATCAGGAATATGCTGCGGCTAGAAAGGTCTATGAGCAGGCCAGTCAGGTTCTGGACTATGACATCGCAGAACTTTCCTTCAAGGACCCGCAAGAGCAGCTCAAGCTGACCCGGTATACGCAGCCCGCCATACTGACCCATTCCATTGCCTGCCTGGAAGTGTTCAGGGATCTTAGCGATGATCGCCTGAAGCCATTGGTGGCTGCGGGACACAGTCTTGGCGAGTACTCTGCGCTGGTTGCAACCAGTGCCCTCAGTTTTGAAAATGCGCTGAAACTGGTGAAGAAACGCGGGGAGTTGATGGGCGCTCATGGTGAAGGTGAAATGACCGCTTTCCCGCTTGATATCGACACCATTCGACCTCTTGCCGAGCGCTATCACTGTGCAATTGCCGGTTGTAACCTGCCTCAGCAGACTGTGATCGGTGGTCGGGGTGAAGATCTGGCGCGGGTGGAGCAGGATGTTCAGGAACAATTTCCGCGCAAGCGACCGGTGAGATTGAAGACCGAAGGCGCTTTTCATACCTATTATATGGTTAAGGCTGCACAGCTTTTCCGCCCGGTGCTGGAAACGGCCGGCTTTGATCTTGCTGAAGCCCGGGTATTGTCCAATTTTACCGGCGGCTATCACGAAGCGGACCCGGTGGCTATCAGGGCACGATTGTTCTTCCAGCTATTTCATCCGGTATTGTGGAATCTGAATCTGCAAACAGCATTCGCTGACGGCGTCGATACGATCATTGAATTTGGCGGCGGGATAGGTACTGCCAGTGAGCCCGACGGAAAACGGCCGAACCTGGAAGGGATGATCAAGAAAACGCTACGTGCCGCCGGCCACGAGGCACGCTATCAAGCGGTGATTAACCGGCAATCTCTCGAGGAATCAGTGAGCTTCGTGGCGGATATCGCCCTGTAGAAAACGGCTGTTCCACACGCAATGTGCTTATTGCAGGGTGCATTGCCTTGCGGATCAGCGTTTCATAAAATTGAAAAACTCCGCATTGGTCTTGGTGGATTTCCACTTGTCCAGCATGAACTCAATGGCTTGTGCTTCATCCATTGGATGAAGCAACTTCCTGAGAATCCACATTTTCTGCAATTGTCCCTGATCGATCATCAGTTCTTCGCGGCGGGTACCGGAGCGATTGATGTCGATGGCGGGATAGGTGCGGCGTTCGGCAATGCGGCGGTTCAAATGGATTTCCATGTTGCCGGTGCCCTTGAACTCTTCGTAAATAACTTCATCCATCTTGGAGCCGGTATCAACCAGTGCCGTGGCGATAATGGTCAGGGATCCACCCTCCGTCACGTTACGGGCGGCACCGAAGAACCGTTTTGGCCTCTGCAGGGCATTGGCGTCAACACCACCGGTCAATACTTTGCCGGAAGAGGGGGCGACCGTGTTGTAAGCACGGGCCAGGCGGGTTATTGAGTCGAGCAAGATGACCACATCAAGTTTGTGCTCAACCAGCCGCTTGGCGCGTTCAATTACCATTTCTGCAACCTGAACATGGCGTGATGCTGGTTCATCGAAGGTGCTGGAAATAACTTCCGCATCGACTGACCGCTTCATCTCAGTCACTTCCTCGGGGCGCTCATCAATCAGCAGGATAATCATTTTGGAATCCTGGTAATTGGCCCGGATACTGGTCGCGATGTTTTGCAGCATGATAGTTTTGCCGGCTTTTGGCGGTGATACCACCAGTCCGCGCTGGCCTCTGCCAATCGGAGCGGCCAGGTCGATGATTCTGGCGGTGATGTCTTCCGTGCTGCCGTTACCCCGTTCCAGCAGGTACTGTTTGGTCGGGAATTCCGGGGTCAGGTTTTCGAATAGGATCTTGCGTTTGGCCGCATCAGGGGACTCGTAGTTGATCTCCTCAACCTTGAGCAGTGCGAAGTATCTTTCACTGTCCTTGGGTGGCCTGATCTTACCGGCGAGCATATCGCCGGTGCGCAGCGCAAAGCGACGAATCTGGCTGGGAGACACGTAAATGTCATCTGGTCCGGCAAGGTAGGAGCTGTCTGCTGAGCGGAGGAACCCGAAACCATCCTGCAGAATTTCGACAACGCCGTTGCCAAAAATGCTTTCACCGTTTTTGGCATGAGCTTTCAGGATGGCAAAGATAACGTCCTGCTTTCTGGAGCGCGCTACGTTATCGAGGCCCATTTTTGAGGCAATTTCCACTAATTCGGAAACGGGTTTTGTCTTGAGGTCAGTAAGGTTCATAAAAATAAAGCTCTGTTTGAGGTCTGCGCCTTTCCAGTAAGAAAATAGATGATGGGGCTGTTAATTCGGCCATGGGCCTGAACTTCAATGGATTTAGTCTGCTGTCCGCGGCGCTAGCCGAGTATGTGGAAACCTTTGTAAGCCTGACTCAATGCTCTGCTGCCAATATGCTGGTTTACAAAACAGGGAAGTCTTTAATTGCCGGGCGGAGGACCCGGTTACAGATAAGTTAAAACTAGCATGATAACGAGGGTGCGTCCAGTGCTGTACTGCTTAAGGCTAAGATTAAAGGAATATAAACTTTGCAACGGAGCGCAGGAAGGCCGTACCGATTATTGGTACGGTCATGATGTTAATCACACGACTTCGTCGACGAATGCTTTCAACTGGCCCTTGGTCAAAGCGCCCACTTTGGTTGCCTGGACTTTGCCGTCACGGAAAATCATCAGCGTTGGTATGCCCCGGATGCCGTACTGTCTTGGTGTCATATTATTACTGTCAATATCCAGTTTGGTGACTTTCAATTTGTCGCCATACTCTTCAGCAATTTCTTCAACGATCGGGCCAATCATCTTGCAGGGGCCACACCATTCTGCCCAATAGTCCACCAGAACGGGGCCGTTTGCGCTGAGTACTTCCTCGTCAAAACTGCCATCGGTAACGTGCATAATTTTTTCGCTCACATCTATTCTCCAGATTTCAATCGTCATGTTACTGGAACAAAGGTAACAGCACGGTTAATATGGTCTAATTCAGGGCCCGAAACAAGAAACGGGAAGCCGATGTGGCAATCTCCGAGGCCGGGACCGTTATTTCAAAGAACTGCAAAACGATTTCAAGGCACCAGCTTCAAATTTCAAGCCCTCTTGCCTCTTTTTTTCAAGATTTCCCCGGTTTTCGGTAAGTATGCCGGGCAGGAACGAGTAAATGAATGATGTCCGACAATAAAACGAGTAATCCCCTCAGTGACCTGGCTTTTTCTTCGCTTGATTTGCTGCCGTCAGTAAATGAAGGTCTGTCTCAGGCCGGGTTCACCTATTGCACCCCAATCCAGGCGCTGACCTTGCCCACCGGCTTGCAGGGGAATGACGTTGCGGGTCAGGCCCAGACAGGTACGGGAAAAACAGCAGCATTTCTGCTGGTCATTTTTCAACGACTGCTCCGCAATGCCCCGGATACACCGGGCAAACACCCACGCACACTGGTGCTTGCACCCACCCGTGAACTCGCTATTCAGATTCACAAAGACGCCGTGCTGCTCGGCGGAAACACGGGTCTTCGATTTGGCCTCGCTTACGGCGGTGTTGACTATGAAAAGCAGCGAAAGACCCTTGAAGATGGTGTCGATATCCTGATCGGGACACCGGGAAGGATTATTGATTACTTCAAACAGCATGTTTTCAATCTGAACTCTATTGAAGTAATGGTGCTGGATGAGGCAGATCGGATGTTTGACCTGGGGTTCATCAAGGACATCCGTTATGTATTGAGGAGATTGCCTCCCCTGGATCAGCGGCAATGCCTGATGTTTTCCGCCACCCTGTCACAACGTGTGTTGGAACTTGCCTATGAGCACATGAACGAGCCGGAATTACTCAAGGTAGAAGCAGAAAAGATCACCTCGGAAAATGTTCGCCAGTCGGTATACTACCCCGCCAATGAAGAAAAACTCCCCTTACTGGTCAGCCTGCTGCGCCGGTTCGAGGGTGGCCGGATCATGGTGTTTGCCAATACGCGCCACGCAACCGATTTCGTTGAGCGGACACTCAACGCCAATGGTCTTCATGCGGCGGCGATTTCGGGGCGCGTGCCGCAGAAAAAGCGGCAGACTCTGTTGCGGCGTTTCCATGATGGTGAAATTCTGATTCTTGTCGCTACCGATGTGGCGGCGCGCGGGCTCCATATTCCGGACGTTACCCACGTTATCAATTATGACCTGCCGCAGGATGCACCTGACTATGTGCACCGCATCGGGCGCACGGCCCGGCTTGGAGCAACCGGTGAGGCCATCAGTTTTGCCTGTGAGCACTATGCCTTCCATTTACCCGAAATCGAAGCCTTTATTGGTTATTCGATTCCGGTTGAGCAGTCTGATCATGAGCAGATGCCGGTACTCAAAAAGGCGCCACCCGCCCCCCGGCGTTCGGATCATCATCGTGGCAACGGGAAAAGACACTCTTCTCGAGGGCGGAGCAGGCGAGGGCGGTAATACTGGCTGGTAACGAGTGATCACTTTTGAACATGTCAGCAAACGGTATCCTGGCGGCGCGAGTGCACTGCTGGATGTAAATTTTCATATCGATGCGGGTGAGATGGTGTTTCTCACTGGCCACTCCGGAGCAGGAAAAAGTACTTTATTACGATTGATTCTGATGCTGGAAAAAGCATCAGGCGGGCAAGTGGCAGTGAATGGCCTCAACCTGAGCAATATATCCGCACGGCAGATACCACAGGTCCGGCGCCAGATTGGCATGATCTTCCAGGACCACAAACTGCTTAGCGACAAAACCGTATTTGACAATGTTTCCCTGCCGCTGATGATTGCAGGGCTGCGCTATGCAGAAATTCGTAAGCGGGTTCGGGTGGTGTTGGACAAAGTGGGTTTAACCGGCAAGGAAAAGTCGTGGCCGTTGACTCTGTCCGGCGGTGAGCAGCAACGGGTCGGTATTGCGCGGGCTATTGTCAGCATGCCGCCTGTCTTGCTTGCAGATGAACCGACCGGAAATCTGGATCCCCAATTGTCCAAAGAGTTATTTGGCTTGTTCAGGCAACTCAACGCGCAGGGTGTCACCGTCTTGATTGCTAGCCACGACCTGGCATTGATCCGCTCCATGGGGCAGCGTGTCCTGGTGCTCTCTTCTGGCCGCCTGATTGATGACCTTCCCGCTGTGATGCCCTGGCCGGGGAAGGGTGAGGCAGATGCGGATTAAGCCGGTCAGAAGGCGTTTGCGAGCCTGGTTCAGACGTCAGCTATACAGTTTTTTCTCGAGTTTGGGTACGCTTCTGGGCCACCGCCTGGCAACGATGATGACTGTACTCGTGCTAGGGATTGCAATGGTTTTGCCACTGGGTTTGTACCTGGCAGTCAGTAACCTTCGTGCACTCGACCTGCAGCAGGATGAGTGGGGGGCGATCACGGTATTTCTGAATATCGATATCGATGAAAAAGGAGCTGCCGAACTGGCCCGGGTGATTAATGGAAGAGCAGATGCTTCAGCCGAGACCGTATCTCCCCAACAGGGTATGGAAGAATTTCGCCAGGCCTCCGGTTTTGGTCAGGTACTTGACCTGTTTGATGACAATCCACTTCCATGGGTATTACTGGTAACGCCTCAACCCCGGGACGGTCAAGAACTTGGCGTGGTGGTGGCGACACTGGATGCCTGGTTACAGCAGCAGGACGCTGTGGATATTACCCAGGTTGACCATAAATGGCTGCAAAGGCTGTCCGGCTTGATTGAGCTTGGCCAGGCATTCGTCATGGTTCTCAGCGTCATGTTTTCACTGGCGGTATTTGTAGTGGTTGCCAATACCATTCGCCTCGATGTAGCTAACCGGTCTGAGGAAATACAGGTGTTGAGCCTGTTTGGTGCAGGTGATAGCTTCATCCGCCTGCCATTCCTGTATTCCGGATTCTGGTATGGATTACTCGGCGCATTGTTCGCCCTGATGCTTCTCAGTGTCTCCGTACTTTACCTGCAGCAGCCACTCGAAGACCTGCTGGATGCTTACGGCAACCGGCTGGAAATGAAAATTCCGGGTTTTTCCTGTGCGCTGTTGATTTTGCTCGGCGGCGGTATTCTCGGCTTGCTTGGAGCCTGGATTTCGGTTCAGCAGTATCTGCGCCACTTGAAACGGAATGGAATGCTGGGGCGGATCTGAAACAGGGCAGTATTATTGACTCAATAAGTACCTTTTCTGTGGAACATATCTGGCTGGGCTTTGTCCAAAGCTGCAGTTGAGGAAATATAACCGCAGTTAGTGACGAGGGCGTATCCAGCCAGGATTCCGTAAGGGGTTGTGCTGGCTTTAAAAGCGAGAGATATGCTAGACTTGTCCGCTGCCCGGAGGAGGACTAATGAACAAAGATTTAGTACCAAGCCATCTGCTGGTTCCCGCATCGACCGGGAGCCTTGATGCCTACATCCAGGGGGTTAACAAGGTTCCTATCCTGACCCTGGAAGAGGAACAGGCGCTGGCGCGTCAATTTCGTGATGAAGGTGAACTTGAAGCCGCGCGCAGAATGGTTCTGGCGCATTTGCGCTTTGTCGTACACGTGGCTAAAGGCTATACCGGTTACGGTCTTGCGTTGGGTGACCTGATCCAGGAAGGAAATATTGGCCTGATGAAGGCAGTCAAACGGTTTGATCCCGATCATGGTGTACGCCTGGTGTCTTTTGCTGTGCACTGGATTCGCGCTGAGATGCATGAGTTCATCCTGCGCAACTGGCGTATCGTCAAAGTGGCGACCACCAAGGCCCAGCGTAAGCTATTTTTCAACCTCAGGAAGTCGAAGAAACGTCTGGGTTGGCTGAGTTACGAAGAAGTTCAATCCGTGGCAAAGGATCTGGGTGTCAAGCCGGAAGTTGTGCTTGAAATGGAATCCCGTCTTTCCGGCCAGGACATTGGTTTTGATTTGCCGCCGAATGCCGATGACGATATGCCTTACGTGGCACCGGCTGCTTTCCTGCAAAACCATTCAAGAGATCCTCAGTTGGAAGCCGAATCAGAGGATTTGACGACTTATAACAACCAGTTGTTATACGCGGGCCTGGACGATCTGGATGAACGCAGCCAGGACATCATCCGTAGCCGCTGGCTACAGGAAAACAAGATGACGCTGCAGGAACTTGGGGATCGTTATGAAGTTTCTGCTGAGCGTATCCGGCAGCTCGAAGCCAATGCACTGCGAAAGATGAGGGCGTCAATAACCGCCTGATCCCGCACTGAGCTAATGATTAAAACGGCCTCCCAAGCGGAGGCCGTTTTCGTTTAACCTTCTTGAAAAGGAAAATAATGTGAATACTCAAAACGACAGTCCATGGATGGTGATGAAATTCGGGGGAACCAGCGTCAGTTCCGTTGCATGCTGGTCCACCATTTGTGAACAGGCACGTTTGAACCTGGCGGGTGGCAAGCGGGTCATGATCGTGGTCTCTGCTCTGTCGGGTACGACCAATCTGTTGACCCGCTTGACCGAGGGTCCCGGAAAACTGGAAATTGACGGGATTATGTCGGAATTGAGAGAAAAACACCTGCATTTATATGATGCGATTGGCCTGGCGCCATCGAGGGGGTTTGAAAATTACTGGAGTAGCCTGCAGGATGCGCTGCCGGAGCCTGGTTGTGCGCTCGAACCTTTGAAAAAAGCTGTTTTGCTGGCCCACGGCGAGTTGCTTTCCAGCGTAATTGGCAGTGAAATATTATCGGCTACCCAACTGGCGCCGGTTTGGCAGGATGCCCGTGACTTACTCGAAGTAGAGCGCGGTTTAACGGTGGCAGGTGTTGATTCAGACGTGCTGTCGGCACGATGCGGTGACCATGCAGACCCTGTACTGGAACAACGATTGGCAGCACAGGGAAATTTACACATCACCCAGGGCTTCATCGCTGCTGGGCCGGATGGTATTACCTGCCTGCTGGGCAGGGGTGGATCCGATACTTCAGCGGCCTATCTGGCGGCCCGCTTGCAGGCCACGGGCCTGGAAATCTGGACCGATGTACCCGGCATATTCAGTGCCGATCCCCGCATCGTGCCGGAGGCGCGCCTGCTTAACCGGCTTAGCTATATGGAAGCTCAGGAGTTGGCTTCAATGGGAGCCAAGGTTTTGCACCCACCCAGTGTTCAGCCGGCCCGGCGTAACGGGATACCGATAAATATCAAGGATACCAATCGGCCGGATGAACCGGGAACCCTCATCGCAATACGTAAGCAAAGGGATGAGGCCCGGGTCAAAGGCGTTGTGAGTCGTGCGGGCATCACACTGATCAGCATGGAGAATCCGGCGATGTGGCGTCAGGCCGGATTTTTGGCGGATGCATTTGCGGTGTTCAAGCGCCATGGTTTCTCGGTTGACCTGATTTCGACTTCCGAGTCGACCGTGACGGTTAGCCTCGACCCGCAGGTCGCTGTTCATTCGGATGAAAAACGTATGTCTGCTTTCCTGGAAGACCTGACCGGCTTGTGCAAGGTCAAGGTACAGTCAGCCTGCACGTCCATCAGCCTGGTGGGGAATTCGATTCGAACCATTCTCGGACGTTTATCGGCTGCGCTGGATGTGTTTCAGGACCGGCACATACACATGGTGACCCAGTCTGCGAACGACCTGAATCTTACCCTGGTCATCGATCCTGAGCATGCTGTAAGCCTGGTGCGCAAACTGCACCAGCTATTGATAGCTTCGCAAGCAGATAACCGGCCGGATCTTGGACCAAGCTGGATCGAGTTGACTCGCCTGCAAACCCAGCTTGATCTGCCCCAGCCCTGGTGGAAGCGCAAGGCGGAGCAGTTACAACGGTTGATGAATGATCGTGAGTCCGCCTATGTCTATGATCGGGACACCATACGCCGTGCGGCAAGGAAATTATTGGAACTCGATTCCGTAAGCCGCGTCCTCTACTCGGTTAAAGCCAATGATCATGCCGAACTGCTCCAGGTGATCGCGGCGGAGGGGCTTGGTTTCGAGTGCGTGTCAATGAATGAGGTTCGTTACGTTCTGTCAACAATCCAGGGAATTGATGCGAAAAAAATTCTGTTTACTCCCAACTTCGCCCCACAAAAAGAATACCAGGCAGCGCTGCAACTGGGTGTTCGTCTCACCCTGGATAACTTCTGGGTGTTGCAGCAGTGGCCCGAGTTGTTCGCGGGTCAGGATATTTTTCTGCGCCTTGACCTGGATACAGGCTATGGGCACCACAAAAAAGTCATCACATCGGGCGCAGACTCAAAGTTTGGCATTTCACTGGAGCACATTCCAGATGTCCAGGCTCTACTGCAACACTATGGTATACGCGTACTTGGCCTTCACGCCCACACGGGTAGCGGTGTCTATAATGTCGACGCCTGGGGCGAGCAATTACAACGTTTCCTTGAAGTATTACCGGAATTTCCGGATGTGAAGGTACTGGATCTTGGAGGTGGCCTCGGTGTGCCGGACCGCAGAGACCAGGCAGGTATTGATTTGGGCAGGCTTGACCAATTGCTGGGTGAGGCATTGGCAGGCCAGGACGTGGAGTTGTGGCTCGAACCGGGACGTTACCTGGTTGCTGAGAGCGGTGTGCTGCTGTCACGTGTGACCCAACTGAAGACCAAGGGTCAGTATCACTACCTGGGTGTGAGCACCGGCATGAATTCCCTGATACGGCCGGCCCTGTACGGTGCTTATCACGACATTGCCAATCTGAGTCGTCTGAACGAACCTGCAGAACGGCATTACCGGGTGGTGGGGCCTATTTGTGAATCAGGTGACGTACTGGGTGAAAGCCGCTTTTTGCCGCAAAGCGAGGAGGGCGATATCATTCTCATCGCCAACACCGGCGCCTACGGCAGGGTCATGTCATCGCATTACAACCGCCGCTCACCAGCCGAGGAATGTATTATGGAATGACAGGCCTTCTCAGAGAAATAAGTTGGAATTATTGTATGTTTTCCAACTGGTCAAATGAAATTTTAGCAAGTAATTGTTCCAGCTCTTTTCTGTTCATAGGCTTCGAACCATCGAAAACACGATGAAAAACAGAAAATTTACCCGCACTATTTTTGAGGATTACATCTATCCCGGACATCCCTGTTTGAGAACCATCTGCGAATAACGTTTTTCTGTCTTTCCAGGTATAGGGCTTACCGCCCAGTGCTACATCCATTTCAGAAAAATCTTTGCTGCCCGGGTCCAGGGGGTAAATCAATCTGTTGAGTTCAGATCCGTCTTTATCAAATACAAGTTTGTAGGAACACCTGCTATCTGTGGTGCGCTCTGAATTGACTAAAAAAGTTCCTGGAATGGAAGGTATGATTGCATCACGGAGGGCATTGAATGTTGCTGATCCATTTTCCTGGCTAAAAGCGGTTGAAGTGGCAAGAAGAAAAATCAGAATGAATAATTTTTTCATGGCAAGAAGGCTTTTAAAGGTGACTTGTCTGTTTAATATAGTCTAAAAATTGCCAATAGTGAACAAAGAAACAACTTATAGCGCTGTCCAGATTTCCCGGGGCCTGCCTGTCAAGGTCCGAGCCAGGAAGGGGTGGCTGAGCTACCCTGACCCGGAAGGATGATTCCAGGGTTAAGGCGATGGCAGGGAGCACACCAGGTTACGATCGCCGAAGACATTGTCAATCCGGCTGACGGGTGCCCAGAACTTGTTCAGGCGCAGTCCCTTGACCGGATATACCGCCTGTTCACGGTCGTACCCATGAGCCCAGTTTCCAGCCAGGTCTTCTACCGGGTGAGGGGCGTTTTTTAGCGGGTTGTCTTCGGCATCGGATTCACCTTGTTCGACGGCGCGGATTTCTTCGCGAATAGATAACATCGCTTCGCAAAAGCGGTTGATTTCCGTCAGAGACTCGCTTTCCGTTGGCTCGATCATCAAGGTGCCGGGTACGGGGAAAGACATGGTAGGTGAATGGAAGCCGTAGTCGATCAGGCGTTTCGCCACGTCCTCCTCGCTGATGCCGCAGGACTCCTCGAACGGCCTCAGATCGACAATGCATTCATGCGCTACGCGACCATTACGACCGGTATACAGGATGGGGAATGCATCAGCAAGGCGATTGGCAATGTAGTTGGCGCTCAGAATGGCTACTTGAGTAGCCATTTTCATGCCATCCGGCCCCATCATGGCGATGTAGGCCCAGGAGATGGGCAAAATACCGGCGCTGCCCCACGGGGCTGCTGAGATCGCCTGATTGTTTGCAAAATCTCCATGCATTGACACGATACTGTGGCCTGGAAGAAAGGGCTGCAGGTGCTTGCCGACACACATCGGACCCACGCCAGGGCCGCCGCCCCCATGTGGAATACAAAAAGTCTTGTGCAGGTTCAGATGTGATACATCCGCGCCGAACTTCCCCGGAGCGGCACAGCCCACCAGGGCGTTGAGGTTGGCGCCATCCAGGTAAACCTGTCCGCCGTGCTCATGAATTACATCGCAGATCTCTGTGATACCTTCCTCAAACACACCGTGCGTGGACGGGTAGGTGATCATCAGTGCGGCCAGGTTTATGGAATGGCTTGCTGCTTTTTCGCGTAAGTCTGAAAGCTCTACGTTGCCCTGTTGGTCGCATTTAACCACGATGATTTTTAGTCCGGCCATGGCCGCGCTGGCGGGGTTGGTACCATGTGCTGATGACGGGATAAGGCAGATGTTTCGCTCTGATTCGCCACGGGATTCATGCCAGGCCTTGATGGCCAGCAGACCGGAATACTCACCCTGAGATCCGGCATTGGGCTGGAGGGAGACGGCATCGTATCCCGTGCAGGAGATCAGCATCTGCTGGAGTTCCTGCAGCAGTCGCTGGTAGCCCCTGGTTTGTTCAGGAGGCGCGAAAGGATGAATGTCACTGAATTCCGGCCAGGTGATCGGAATCATTTCCGTGGTGGCATTCAGCTTCATGGTGCAGGACCCCAGGGAAATCATCGCATGGGTCAGCGACAGGTCCTTGTTTTCCAGCCGTTTCAGGTAACGCAGCATTTCTGTTTCAGAATGGTAATTGCAGAACACCGGGTGCTGAAGAAAGTCGCTCTCACGCTGCAGTGTTTGTGGAATCGCTGAGTAGTCAGCCGCCAGACGTCGATCGATATCCAGTACCGTTTCGGCTTCTTCTTTCCCGCTGAACGCCTGGAAAAGGGCCGTTACATGATCGCGTGTGGTTTTCTCATTCACACTCATTCCCAGCACGGTCCTGCCCTGGCGCCTGAGGTTGATTCCTGCTTCCAGGGCACTTCGGCAGATCCGGTCGGCATCGTGGGCATCCAGTTCAAAAGTCAGGGTGTCAAACCAGCTATCAGCCAGGGGCTCATAACCCATTGATTTCAGGCCTTCGGCCAGTAAACAGGTGAGCCGGTGGATTCGTACTGCAATTTTTTTCAGTCTTTCTGCTCCATGCCAGACGCCATATAGCCCGTTGATCACGGCCAGCAATGCCTGGGCCGTGCAAATATTGCTGGTCGCCTTGTCGCGGCGTATGTGTTGCTCCCGGGTTTGCAGCGCCATGCGCAGGGCAGGGCGTCCCTGGCTATCCTGTGAAACACCGATGATGCGTCCCGGCAGGGCGCGCTTGTACGCATCGCGGGTGGCGAAATATGCAGCGTGTGGACCGCCAAATCCCATCGGTACACCAAAACGCTGAGCAGAGCCCAGGACAACATCAGCATCCATCTCACCCGGTGGCGTCAACAATACCAGGCTCATCAGGTCGGCCGCTACACTAACCAGCGCACCGCTTTCATGCGCACGGGAAATCAGTTCGCGGTAATCAGCAATCTCACCGTTCAGTCCGGGGTATTGCAGCAAGATACCGAAAAACTCGCCTCTGGATATTTCCAGGTCAGGATTGCCGACAACAATTTCGATGCCAAAATAGCGTGCACGGTTTTCGACCACATCGCGGGTTTGCGGCAAAACTTTTTCATCCAGCAAAAACCGCAGCGATCTGGTTTTTCGGTTAACCCGCTGCAACATCGTCATGGCTTCCGCCGCTGCTGTTGCCTCATCCAGTAAAGAAGCATTGGCAATGGGCATAGCGGTCAGATCGCTGATCATTTGTTGAAAAACCAGCAATGCTTCGAGCCGGCCCTGCGATATTTCGGCCTGGTAAGGTGTGTAGGCGGTATACCAGCCCGGGTTTTCAAGTACATTCCGCTGGATGACGGCAGGCAAGATGGTATCGTGGTAACCCATGCCGATCATGCTGTGCTGAACC
Organism: Gammaproteobacteria bacterium; assembly: GCA_024279945.1. Classification (GTDB taxonomy): domain Bacteria; phylum Pseudomonadota; class Gammaproteobacteria; order Xanthomonadales; family SZUA-36; genus JAJRRA01. Next base: position 61,632 of record JAJRRA010000007.1, on the reverse strand, counting down.
GTGTGCATTGCGGCCATTTCCCGCAGTCGCTCAAGGGTCTCCCTTTCGCTGCGGGGCAGGGGTAAATCCAGTGGCTCATCCAGTTGAATAGACGGCGGAAGGGTGGTGCTAATCAATTCGTCCAGTGACGACACATCGATTGCCTCCAGCATGATCTGAATGTGCTCCGCACGCGGTCCGATGTGTTGCATCACAAACTCACCACGATCTTCGAGCTTTGCCAGTGGTGAGTCCTCAATCTGCGGGGGTTTGTTATGTTTCATTTATGTCCTGCTCCGGCGGGCAATAATTTATGTGTAAGCGACCAGGGAACCCCGCAATGAGAATGTAATTATCGCTCAGATCCGGTTTGTTTTCCTCCTTCCCTTTCCCGGTTTTACTCATGGACATCTATATCCGTGAACCACACAAGAGGACAAAGGTGTGAAAAAAGAAACTAGAGGGACCAGCTCAATCACCTAACAAATGCATAACAACCCGGCGCCTGTGCCGGCGATCCCGATGCTCAAACACATATATTCCCTGCCACCTGCCCAAAGCCAGCCGGCCTTGACGAAGCGGGATCGTAAGTTGCGTTTGTGTCAGGGCGGTTTTGATATGGGCCGGCATATCGTCGGGCCCCTCAGCGGCGTGCCGGTAAGAAGCGTCCTGGGGCGCGATACGGGAGAAAAAATCCTGCAGATCGCGACACACGTCCGGATCGGCATTTTCCTGAATGGTCAGCGATGCCGAAGTGTGTTGGATAAACAGGGTGAGCAGGCCATCCTTCATGCCTTGCTTTTGGCACCAATTTACGACCGGTGTGGTGATTTCATAAAGACCCGGACCGTCTGTGTTGGTGTTAAAGGCGTGAGTGATTTGCTGCATTTTGTATGGACAGTACCGCTGCTTGTCCCTTTGTAAGCAATGTATCTCTTGAAGTCAACTAATCCAGCTCTGTATCGTGCATATGGTCCGCAAGGCCATTTACACGACCAATGCGCCCGGGCCATAGTTGCTCAAGCAATTCCTGTTTGCTCACGACCCGATACCGGTGTTTGAGCAAATAGGTCAGAACGTTGTCGGTTTGAGGTTCTATTGGTATCGGTTCATTGCCAAGCCGTAGCTCAAACAGGCAGGTATCCAGTTCAAATTTGTTCAAGGTACATTGCATGCTTGTATCCTAAGGACGCGCTTAACAGGGTCAATCACAATCTTCATATGATCTTCACGTCAGCCTCAAGCATACTCCCGGTCGACATTCTGGAATGGTCATCACACCAAACAGCAGCTAAAACTATGAATAAATCCCGTGAAGCAGACGTCGCGCCCGACTATGCCCGGATTGGTGCAACCCTGCAGATCGTGGGGCAGAATTTAACGGAAGCCATGGACATTCGCGCCGGCCAGAATTCTGGGTAGCTACGTGCCGCCTCCGGCTGGCCTGCAGTCACTCATGCTGTGGGGAACTGGGTAAATTTCATCATTTGATCATGGGGACATACCGGCCCTGTTTCTGGTGGCCTTTGTGCTTGGGTTTCTGATGCCCAGGAAAGCGGACAACTGATAATCAGCGCCCCGTCCGTCGCGTCATCAGTCACCGGTATTGTCCTGTTCCCTCGTGACATATATATTTTCCGGTGGACGACCCAGGTCTGCTTCAAAGAATCGCTGTAATTCGAGGGCAAATCCGTAATGAGCCGCAAAAATATTAGCCTGGCCGTGCGGATCCGGCATGATTACGGCCATGTCAGGCTTAATGTCGCCGGCGCGCAAATAGCCGATGCGAAGCAGCACTCGCTTAACCGGAAGATTATTGGGGCCTTGCGGTGCCGACAAGTAGGCATGAAACTCACGGATGGGTAGTTTGAGCATGATTTTCCCGTTCAAAACCTGCGCGGGTTCCAGGGCAGTGAGATAGGGAATCTCCGCAATCTCCGCTTTGATTCCAGCAGGAATTTTTTGCATGGCCTTTTCGACCAGCAAAACCCCATCATCGCCAAGTGACCGATACGCCAGTTCCAGATTGACAATGGGTTCACCCTCGGAAGTACGCTCAAACACTCGATCAAATACGTATATCCGCTCATTACTGGTGTTATTAACGGAAAATTCAATCGAGAGCGTTGTCGCTGCGATAATTACAATTTTTGCAACAAGCATGACTACACCTCAACATCAAATCTTTGGAGTGAACAATTGGTCATTGTTACACATGCTGGCCCCGGCATCCGAAAAGTGCTTGAGAAAACGGAGTTATCAATAGCGTGGCCTCTGTTTTTCACCGCCTTCCGTTGAGACACCACCATCATCGAAATCCTTACGAAGCTTGTTTTCGGTGTGAGGTTCGTTTTTATATGGGCCAAGCCCAACGGCCTGTAGCTCATATCCTGGTGCCGAGTAATTTTTGTTATCTGCGCCTTTATACGTAACGCTGTTTCGACCATCAGTCGTACCATTTGCATCGTTGTTCGCATGAATCAATTCGTGCCCAAGACCGATTGCCGGATCACGGGTCATCCAATCTTCACCGTTGATCTTGTTGCGATCCGGATTGAAACTGACCGTGCTGTCTGATCCGGGCCCGGGTTTATTTTTGGTGAAATCATAAAGTCCATCATCCCAATTGGCCGCGACCTCTGTATTTCCCTTGCCCGGAGCCGGTGAACTAATGGTCACTTTTTTGCCTGAGTCGTCGATAGATTCAATCAGGCCTTTACCCGTTGCAGTCTGATTCAGGCGATCCAGTGCAGCCGTGACCTTGGCCTGATATTCCGGCGTTCCTTCAATGACAATGCCTTTAGAATACTCAGTGACAACGGAGCCATCCTCCTGAAGAACGGCTTTTGGATAAGGTGGTGAAATCGCTGCCATAACGGCGCCTGCAATTCCTCCTATCGCACCAGCCAGGCCACCACCGCCTGCACCACCGCCTGCGCCACCCACGGCACCGATCAGAACCGTAGGCTCTCCCTTGACGATCACATCGGGCGGTCCGACACAAATAGCCATATCGCCCATTGCCGCCTGCGGCATACCGCCAACCAACACAGTTGGCGAACAGGGCGGAATGATTGGGCCGCCGACATGAGGGACGGGGGGAACGGCGGGCGTCACCATGGGACAGGTGTGCATATCGGAGACGCGGGAGGCGGGACTACCTCCGATCAGAACGGTCGGGCATCCGAGTGTTATAACGCCACCATGTGCCGTACTGTCGCCTATTCTTGCAGCGGGACGGCTCATGAGTTTCGACGGTTATCCGCCACCGGAAGATTTTCCTCTTTGAATGCCGTGGAAAGCTTACGGACATATGGCTCAAGCCGCATTTCAGAAGTCAATAGCTCCAGTGAAGCCGGGGCAAGATCATTGGAGTCAATAATGTCACAGGCTCTTTCAGAAAAAACTTTTTTCCAGCGATCCTCCATCATCAAACCAGTGCACCTTTTGTCAGTTAATCGTTACCAAGCCACCCTGAGTATAGGATAAAAGTTCTTTTTCAAGGAATCAAAGTTTATCTACCAACCTGTTTTCCCGGCTTTTCACCCAATTTATCCTAAAATTTTGCCGCTTCCGTCAGAATATCTGTGTGCCCACCATTGCATGGTTATGCAGGTCAGGGAAACGGACACTGGCCCCACGTTGTCGCGATTCATCTGGTCCATGTTAGCGCTGATTGCTGTCGATCAATAGATGATGAAATGCAGGTAATGATCGACCAGGAGGAAGACGAAAAGCAGCATCAGGTAAATGATGGAGTAGCCGAAAGTTTGCATGGGCAGGCTGTCGTCTTTACCTCTCATCATACGCAGGACATACCAGAGAAAACCGATGTTCAGAACACTCACACCAGACAGGTACAGGAGTCCGCTCATGCCGGTCAGGTAAGGCAGGATGGTGACGATAATCAGCAGGATGGTGTAGAACAGGATATGCCATCGGGTAAATTTTACGCCGTGAGTAACCGGCAGCATGGGTATGTCCACCGCTGCATAGTCATGCCGGCGATGGATCGCAAGCGCCCAGAAATGAGGAGGCGTCCAGGCATAGATGATCAGGAATAGGATCAGGGCGCCGGGGGCGATTGATCCGGTTACCGCCGTCCAGCCCAGCACAGGTGGCGCAGCGCCAGCGGCACCGCCGATAACGATATTTTGCGGAGTGGCACGCTTCAGCCACAGGGTATAGATGATGGCGTAGCCAATCAGGGAGATAAATGTCAGCACTGCGGTCAGGGAATTTACCCAGACAAAGAGCAAGGTCATGGAAATGACACAGAGCGTAAGTGCAAACCACAGTACCTGATGAATACCCAGTTGACCTGACGGTAACGGTCGGTCACGGGTACGGGCCATCACCGCATCTATTCTCTGGTCCAGCAAGTGGTTGATTGCAGCCGCAGAAGAAGCGGCAAGAGCAATCCCCAGCGTACCGGCGATCAGGGCATTCAATGGTGGCCAGCCCGGCCCGGCAAGAAACATTCCAACGACTGCGGTAAATACAATGAGGTAGACAACCCTCGGTTTGCACAACTCGAAGTAACGACCAACAGAAAATGCCATCAGTTCAGGCCTTCCTGGGTGTCGAACGGTGCAATAGCCAGATCATCATGGCAAGCAGCAATGCGCCGACCCCGTTGTGGGCCACTGCATTAGGTAGTGGCAGATAGAGCAGGATGTTCAGTATACCCAGTGTAATCTGCGCCACTAAAAGAGTGCCCAGCACGTATCCGGCAGACTGAGTCTGGAAATTTCGCAACATTTTGAACGTGAGCCACCCCAGAATGATAAAGACCAGCAGGGCTCCCGTTCTATGAGTGATGTGGATGGCTATCCGCGAGGGAAGGTCAAGTACTCCACCTTCATAGTCAACACCGATTTCACGCCACAAAGCAAAACCTTCAGTAAAGTTTGCATCCGGCCACATCACGCCGTGGCAGGTCGGAAAATCCGGGCATGCAAGTGCTGAATAGGTCGCGCTGGTCCAGCCGCCCAGGGCCAGTTGTATGACCAGCGCTAACAAACCGGTAATAATCAGCGGTCGGATCTGCATCAATGAGCGGTTTGGTGCGGCTGATCCACTACGGTACGCGAGCCATAGCAGCATGCTGAATGTGGCAAGGCCGCCCATCAAGTGACCCATGACCACAATGGGCCACAGTTTCAGAGTTACGGTCCACATACCCAGTGCCGCCTGAAAAAGAATCAGGGCGAGCAAAATAGCGCTCAGCAGCCGGAATCCGGCGCGGCGGTTTTCAGGTCTCCATGATATGAAGTTGAGCACGAGTACCAGTATCACCAGTGAACCGGCCAGGTAGCGATGCACCATTTCTTTCCATGCCTTGTGACTTTCCACGGGCCGTTCGGGAAAAGCCAGGTTGGCTTTTTCCACTGCGTGTGCTTCTATTGGCCAGGACAAATGTCCGTAACACCCTGGCCAGTCCGGGCACCCGAGACCTGCATCTGAGAGACGCACAAAGGCGCCAAGAACAATCACACAAAAGGCGATGATTGAAGCGATAACGGCGAGTCGATGAAAAAGTGTATGCATTATTGTTTGTCCAGTTTAGACCAGGTCAATAGCCGCTTAAGATCCTGCTTAATATAGTTGGGATCACTACCGGTTTTGTAATACATCATTATATTCCCTAGCGGGTCTATTATGTAGACACCCCTTGCCGGTCCGGACTGACCGGCAAGATTCTGCTGAATTTCGGCCAGCGCATCCCATAAGCGCCCTGATGGATCCCGGATTAAATGAAATTGTGGGTAAATGGCCAGCAGATTTTGAGCCTGGTCTGTCGAACTGCTGTCTTCCAGCAGAAGTGCTAACCGGATGCGCAAAGCCTGGCGGCCGGCGGCACGGTGGATCTGGCGTAAGTAGGAAACTCTTTTCAGACAGGAGTCGTCACAGACTGCCGGTACGGGTTGAAGAATCACCCAGTGCTCGGCAAAAATACCGGCACTGTGCCCAGCTTCGACCGCCGCACCCTTTTCGGCGGACAGGGTAGTGGTTGCCGACCAGTCGATCGGTGCAGGGGGTTGGACCAGCGTTCCGAGGTTACCGGGCGCGCCTGGCTTGAAATCCAGTGAACCGTTGTACATCAACCAGGCCAACAGCAGCGGAAACAGGAACATGGCTGCGATAATCAGCAAAGCGATACGGGGGGAGAGTGAAAATTTCATGAATGGATTAGTCGCTTGAGTCTATTTGCTGCGCACGCCGGATCCCCAGTGTCAGCCAGATAATAATCGTTGCCAGCGACAGGGCAAACCATTGAAAAGCGTAGGCGGCATGAACTTCTGGCCCCATCACAGCCGCTTTCCATTGCCGGCCCTTGAACCCACCCGCATCATCGGGGTCAAGCTGAATTATCCAGGGAGGCAGGGTGGTTCCCAGGGCTTCGCCGACGGTCTCCAGGTCAAGGTAGGTGACCAGTTGCGGCCACTGGTCTGTGACCAGTTCATCGGGCTTGCCCAGCCGCGGCCCATCTGTCGATGGCTGTTTGAGTATGCCGTTGATTGTGCGGGGCAAAGAATCGGTGGGTACCGGGGGCAGATGGCGACGGTCAGGTGGCAGCGGTAACCAGCCCCGGTTCACCATGATGGTGCTCCCGTTGCTCAGCACAAAAGGTGTCAGGACATGCACACCGGCCCGTCCGTTCAGGATTTTGTTGTCCAGCAGTATATGGCGGGTGCCGTCAAAGTGCCCGTAAGCCTGCACGCGCGCAAATCGATTACCCTGTTGCAGCGCCTGTTCGATGCTCAGCAAAGGGGCATGCTCGAACTGGTCAAACAGCAGTCGTTTTTCTTCTTCGCGTTCAAGTTGCCAGTTGCCCAGCCACAGACTGGCAAGCGCGATTGTAATAAGTGAAACACTGAGTCCCAACGAGGGTTTGAATTGCATTTTTTTATGTAGATATAATAAGCGGACTGCTATTTTTTTGGAGTGATCTTAATGGTCATAAAAATTCTGACGATCCTGTTTTTAATTGCCATACTTTACAGTCTGGCATCTTCGCTTATTTTCCTGGTAAAGGACAAGGGTGAAGGCGACCGGACCGTTAAACGTCTGACTTGGCGAATCAGCCTTTCCATTGTACTCTTCCTGTTTCTCTGGGGGGCTTACCAACTCGGCTGGATTGAGCCGAAAAGTGGACCCATTCATGTGCCTCAGGTCATTCAGTTAGATAAGTGATCTGAACAGCCCAGCAGACGGCAGGCTCTGTTTGCCACTACAGGTATTGGCGTCAATAAACGTAAACGAATATAAACAGACCCAGCCACACGACATCCACAAAGTGCCAGTACCAGGCCACTGCTTCAAAGCCAAAGTGATTTTCAGGCTTGAAATGCCCGCGCATACTGCGCACGGCGATGACCGTGAGCATAATGGCGCCCAGCGTAACGTGCATGCCGTGAAATCCGGTCAGCATAAAGAAAGTTGATCCGTAAATCCCGGAACCCAGGGTCAGACCCAGGTGCTGGTATGCTTCCTTGTATTCGCTGATTTGCAGGTAGACAAAGAAAAATCCCAAAAATACCGTTGCCAGTAACCAGAAAATCAAGCGGGGACGATTGTCCATTTTCAGCGCATGATGGGCCAGCGTGACGGTGAGGCCGGATGAAAGCAGGATAAGGGTGTTGATGAACGGCACACCAAAAGCGGGAATGGTCTGGAATTCACCGCCCAGTTCAGCGGGCCCTGCAGTGGGCCAGGTGGCCGAATATCCCTGCCACAGGAGATCATTGGTGAGGGCGCCGGTTCCCTCTCCCCCCAGCCACGGAACGGCAAACATTCGTGCATAAAACAAGGCACCGAAAAATACCGCAAAAAACATGACTTCCGAGAAAATAAACCACATCATTCCCATACGGAAAGACTGGTCCACCTGTGCGTTGTACAGGCCTGACTCGCTCTCACGGATGACTTCACCGAACCAGCCAAAAAGCATAACGATCAGGATGAGTACGCCAGCCAGGAATGTCCAGGGCGCAACTTCTGAATTGTTGACCCAGAATGCCGCACTGGACATCATGGTGATCAGGCCCAGTGAGCCGATGATCGGCCATCGGGTGCCGTGTGGTACGTAGTAAGAATCGCTAGCGTGATGTGACATCCACAAACCTCGTCATTAAGTCTGGTTACTTTGGGCGGTCTTTCAAAACTGTACGCGCAGATGATGTCTCATCGTCACTCAATGCCACAGCATCCGCACTTGTGTTCCTGAAAAAGGTATAGGAAAGGGTTATTTCCTTTATGTACTCGGGAAGGTCGGCCTGGATAAAGTAGTACACCGGCATTTCCCTGCTTTCCTTTGCCTGCAATACCTGCAGCGTAAAGCAAAAGCACTCGGTTTTGACAAAATAGAGGCTGGCTTCCGGCGGAGTCACATTGTAAATTGCCTGGCCCACCATAACTGTATCAGTGGGATTCATGGCCACATAAAGGGCCTCGTTCATTTCTCCCAGAGGGACCATCGCGGCTTTTTCTTTGGCCTCGAATTCCCATGGCAGGCTGGAATTGACGTTGGCGTCAAAGCGGATCTTGATCTGCCGGGCTGATTGCTCAAGAACTCCGGCGTTTTCCACCACCTGTACGCCCCGTCCACCCAGCCCCGTCAGATCGCAGAACACGTTGTACAGAGGCCACAGCGCAAAGCCAAAACCGAACATTGCAACCGCCAGTAACACCAGTTTCCGGACCAGTTTCCGGTGTATGTTCCGGCCTTCAATGTGTTCAGGCTGGTTCATGTCAAGACCCCAGCACCCCTGAAAGGATGAAGGCGATGAAAATCAGGGTGGCAATGGCTGCCAGTAACCAGGCGGTTTTCACGGCCTGTCTGCGCCGCTTCTTGAAATCATCCTGGCCCGCCATTTCCATTCCCGCGCTCAATGGGTCCCCTCAGCATGCGCAACCGTGGTCGAATCAATCACCGGCGGCGTATTGAAAGAATGGTAGGGCGGTGGTGATGACAGGGTCCATTCCAGGCCCTTGGCGCCCTCCCAGACCCGGCCAGGTGCTTTAACCCGGCTCTTGTAGACACAGTGGATGATCACGCCGAGGAAAATCAGCTGTGATGCACCAAAAATAAAGCCACCAATCGAAGAAATCATATTGAAATCTGCAAACTGGGTGGAGTAGTCCGGAATGCGCCTGGGCATGCCGGCAAGGCCCAGGTAATGTTGGGGGAAAAACAGGATGTTGACGGAAATCGCTGACAGCCAGAAGTGGATCTTGCCCCATTTCTCGGAGTACATGTGTCCGGTCCACTTGGGCAGCCAGTAATAGGTGCCAGCCATCAGTGCAAATACGGAACCCGGTACCAGAACATAGTGGAAATGCGCGACTACAAAATAGGTATCGTGGTATTGCAGATCGACCGAAGCAATCGCCAGCATCAGGCCGGATAAGCCGCCAATGGTAAACAACACAACAAAACCGATGGCGAAAAGCATCGGTGTTTCAAAGGTCATTGATCCCTTCCACATGGTGCTGACCCAATTGAAAACTTTCACGCCGGTTGGAATGGCGATCAGCATGGTGGCATACATGAAGAACAACTCACCGGTCAATGGCATGCCGACCGTGAACATGTGGTGAGCCCAGACAATGAATGACAGGAACGCGATGCTGGCCGTTGCATAAACCATGGCCGAGTAACCAAACAGCGGCTTGCGCGCAAAAGTCGGGATAATTTCGGAAACCACGCCGAATGCCGGCAAAATCAGAATGTAGACCTCCGGATGGCCAAAGAACCAGAAAATGTGCTGGAACATCACGGGGTCACCGCCACCGGCTGCGTTAAAGAAACTGGTGGCGAAGAAATGATCGGTCAATAACATGGTGACAGCACCTGCCAGAACCGGCATCACGGCAATCAGCAGAAAAGCCGTGATTAGCCAGGTCCAGACAAACAGTGGCATCCGCAGCAAGCCCATACCAGGCGCTCGCATGTTCAGGATGGTTGCGATCACATTAATGGCTCCCATGATGGAAGAAATGCCCATCATGTGGATGGAAAAAACAACAAATGCAAAGCTCTGGCCACCCTGAAGGCTTAACGGTGGATACAGGGTCCAGCCTGCTGCCGGACCGCCCGAATCCATGAATAGTGTGCTTGCGAGCATGGTGAAAGCGAACGGCAGGATCCAGAAACTCCAGTTGTTCAGCCGGGGCAGGGCCATGTCGGGCGCGCCGATCATCATCGGGATCATCCAGTTGGCAAAGCCCACCCAGGCAGGCATGACGGCGCCGAATACCATGATCAGTGCGTGCATGGTGGTCATCTGGTTGAAGAAATCCGGCTCAACCAGTTGCAATCCCGGCATGAATAATTCAGCCCGGATAATCATCGCCATAGCGCCACCGACAAAGAACATCACCAGGGCCAAAATCAGGTAAAGCGTACCGATGTCTTTATGGTTGGTGGTGAACAGCCAGCGGTTCAGAAAACCGGTGGGCTTGTCATCGTGATGGTCGTGCGCATGCGCGTGCTTATGAGTGTTTTCGTTACTCATGAATTTATTTCCTGTGTATTTATCCGTTCTTGATACGGTATATGGTCCGGGGCTGAACCACGTCACCCGACGTATTGCCAAAGGCATTTCGTGTATAGGTTAGTGTGGCGGCAATATCTGCTGCGGAAAGCATATTTCCCAGAGCGTGCATCGCCGTGCCGTCCCGTCCATTGAGAACAATATCGATATGTTCACTGACCGGGCCATTGGCTACACTGCTTCCGGCCAGGGCTGGGAATGCGGGTGCAAGCCCCATGCCGTCTGATTGATGGCAGGCGGCACATTGTGAGGCATACACATTTTCACCCAGTTTCATCAGTTCTTCGCGACTCCACAGGCGTTCAATGTCTGCCTGCTGAGTAACCATGTGGGTTTTCTGTTGCTGTACCCACTGCCTGTATTCAGCCTTTGGCAGCACCTTCAGAACAATGGGCATGAAGCCATGGTCCTTGCCACACAATTCTGCACACTGGCCGCGGTAGGTTCCCGGTTCCAGGATTTCAGTCCAGGCCTCATTGATAAAGCCGGGTATCGCGTCACGTTTCCAGCCGAGCGCCGGAACCCACCAGGAATGAATCACGTCATCGGCCGTGATCAGGAACTTGATTTTGGTGTTCGCCGGAAGGACCAGAGGGTGATCCACTTCCAGCAGGTAGTTGTCGACAGAACGGGGGTTTGTACCCGATGCAAGGCGGCGGGCAGCATTTGAAACGGCATCGAGGGAAGAAATGAACTGGATGTCGTCTTCCACGTATTGATATTTCCAGCGCCACTGAAACCCGGTGATTTTCACCGTCATTTCGGTTTCAGGCGCCACTTCCATATTGACCAATGCCTTGGTGGCGGGAATGGCGATCACAACCAGGATCAAAATGGGGATAATGGTCCAGATGATCTCCGCCCCGGTGCTGTGTGAGAATTGTGCTGCCTCGTGATCCCTGGATTTGCGATGGAGTACGATTGAGGAAAACATGGCGCTGAATACAATCACACCGATCACGACACAGACCCACAGGACCGTCATGTGCAATTGATAGTTGATTGCAGACTGGGTGGTCACACCCTGAGTCATGTTAATTGCGTTTCCGGTGTAACTGGGTGCGGCCAGTAATAACCAGAAGGCGGCAATCACTGCTGCTGTTACAGCGGCGGCAACAATGAAAGTATTTTGCTTCTTCATCGGGATTTTCTGCCTCAAGAAATTTATACGCCCTTATGGCGCCGTACTTTTCGATCTTTTTATATTTTATCTATCAAGCCAATCACAGCAACGCTTTCAAGCGGATTGACCAACACCTTTACCGGGCCAAAGTACCGGTAAGGTAAACTTCAAGCGGCCAATTGTATCCGCCATGTCAAGCATTGAGCAAGAAAATTTCCTGTTACGTTTTCTTGTTGGTGCCCTGAGAGTAAACTGACAGCAGCTTTTTATTGGTTCTGGGAGAATGACTTTGAACGACCGCCAGGCCTCTGATTTTCTTGATTCAGAGCTTGCAAGACCTGAACCGTTGCGGGCTGAAATCGACCGTCACTACCACGCTGATGAGTCCAAGCTGGTAAGAGAACTGCTTGCCTCAGCCCGGCTTGGGTCTGCTGCCATGGAACGCGTGAATCAGCGGGCCTGCTCTCTGGTCAGTGCTGTCCGGGCGAAGAAAGCCGAGCAGGGTCTGCTGGATGCATTTATGCAGGAATACGACCTGTCTTCCGAGGAAGGTGTTGTGCTGATGTGCCTCGCCGAAGCCCTGCTGCGGATTCCTGATGACGAAACGGCGGAAAAGCTGATTGCCGACAAACTGGGTGATGCCGACTGGGAGTCCCATCTGGGAAAAAGTTCGTCCATCCTGGTTAACGCTGGAACCTGGGGCCTGATGCTGACCGGCAAACTCGTGGCCTTGTCTGGAAATACCCGTAACAGTCTCAGGCACACACTGGGGCGGTTGATCAACCGCAGCGGTGAACCGATGGTGCGCACCGCGATCCGTCAGGCCATGCGCATCATGGGCCATCAGTACGTGATGGGCCGGACCATTGACAAGGCACTGGATCGGGCATTGCAGAAAAAAAACCGGATCTACCGGTATTCCTTCGACATGCTGGGTGAAGCGGCGCTGGCGGCTGAAGATGCAGACCGCTATCAGGATGCTTACCGCAAGGCAATTACGGCAATCGGTTCACGTGATAAACCACAAGACATATTTGCCGCAGCGAGTATTTCAGTAAAACTCTCGGCACTTCATCCACGCTTTGAATTCAGCCAGCGCCAGCGGGTTCTGCGCGAGATCGTTCCGCGAGTGCTGGAGTTGGCGCAGATGGCGATGGCCAATCAGATGGCGCTGACTATTGACACCGAGGAAGCCGATCGCCTGATGTTGACGGTCGATGTGTTCAGCCAGGTACTACGCGATCCCAGTCTCAAAGGTTGGAATGGTCTGGGCCTGGCCCTGCAAACTTACCAGAAACGGGCAGATTCACTTATTGACTGGCTGGCTGAGCTTTCTTCACGCACGGGCCAGAGAATTCCGATTCGCCTGGTGAAGGGGGCATACTGGGATACCGAAATCAAGCATGCCCAGGTAGAAGGTTTCCAGGGCTACCCGGTGTTTACCCGCAAGGCCAATACGGATGTTTCCTATATCGCCTGTGCGAGGAAGGTGCTCGCTAACCGGCAGGCTTTCTACCCCCAGTTCGCCACCCACAATGCGCATACCATCGCCATGGTCACAGAACTGGCGGGCGACCGCCGGGATTACGAGTTCCAGCGCCTTCACGGCATGGGCGAAGATCTGTACGGCATTGTCATGTCGCAGGAAGGATTTCGCCATGCCTGCCGGGTCTATGCGCCGGTGGGTAATCACGAAGACCTGTTGCCTTACCTGGTGCGTCGCCTGCTGGAAAACGGTGCGAATCAGTCTTTTGTCAACCGTCTGGTAGACGAAGGCCTGCCAGTGGAAGAGGTCGCGGAAGATCCGGTAGAGAGGGTATCCCGTACTGATCCCATCCCCCATCCTGCCATCCCCTTGCCCCGGAACCTGTACGGTGATGAGCGATTGAATTCATCCGGTGTGAACCTGGCCAGCGGGCTCGAGCAGAATATGTTGGCGCTTTCCATGCAGCCGTTTGCCCACAGTCGTTGGGATGTTGTTCCCTTGCTGGCCAGTGCGTCTGGTGAAAAAGGCCCGTCACAAGCAATCGTCAATCCAGCCAGGTTTTCTGATTCGGTGGGACGGGTTTATCACAGCAGTGAAGTGCAAGTGGATCAGGCTATTGCCGATGCCCGCGCGTATGCGGTTGAATGGGATCAGACTGCAGCAGGTGAAAGGGCCAGCATGCTGAAAAAAGCAGCGGACCTGATGGAGGAAAACCAGCCGGAACTGATGGCCTTGTGCGCCAGAGAGGCTGGAAAAACGGTTCATGACTCAATATCTGAAATTCGAGAAGCAGTTGATTTTCTGAGATATTACGCTTTGCAGGCCCAAAAAAACTTTACTTCACCCACGATCTTGCCCGGCCCTACGGGTGAACACAATGAACTGAGTTTGCACGGCAAGGGTGTATTTGTCTGTATCAGCCCCTGGAATTTTCCCCTGGCTATTTTCACCGGTCAGGTCAGCGCCGCCCTGGCAGCCGGCAATACGGTGCTCGCCAAGCCGGCGGAGCAGACACCGGCTATTGCATCACTGGCTGTTTCCCTGATGCACCGTGCGGGTGTGCCGAAACGCGCACTCCAGTTGCTGCCGGGTGACGGGGTATCGGTTGGTGCCATGCTGACCGCAGATCCGCGCATTGACGGTGTGGCGTTCACCGGTTCCACCGAGACTGCAAGACTGATCAATCGCGCCCTGGCGGGCAGGGATGCGCCCATCGCCACGTTGATCGCTGAAACCGGTGGTCAGAACACCATGCTGGTTGACAGTTCAGCACTCCCGGAGCAGGTCGTTCTTGATGTCATCAGCAGTGCATTCCACAGCGCGGGTCAGCGCTGCTCCGCACTGAGAGTTCTGTATTTGCAGGATGATGTTGCGGATCGGATAATGGATTTGCTGGCGGGCGCGATGAATGAGTTGGTGATCGGTGATCCGGGAATGCTGGCCACGGATGTTGGCCCGGTGATCGATCAAGTCGCGCTGGACACCTTGCAGACACATGCGCAGCGCATGGAAAATGAAGGCAGGCTGATTGCCAGGACACCCATGCCAAGGAAACTGGATGGTCATTTTTTCGCACCCTGTGCTTTCGAAATAGATACCATCAAGCGACTCGAACGCGAGGTGTTTGGACCGATTCTGCATATTATCCGTTACCGCGCCCGTGATCTTGACCGGGTGATTGAGGATGTTAACAGCACCGGTTACGGCCTTACCCTGGGTGTACACAGTAGAATAGACCGCACACAGCAGTACATTTCCGAGCAGATTCGAGCCGGAAATCGCTACGTTAACCGCAATATGATCGGCGCAGTCGTGGGTGTGCAGCCTTTTGGTGGAGAACGGCTGTCCGGAACCGGACCGAAAGCTGGAGGTCCACATTACATGTTCCGCTTTGCAACGGAACGTACGCTGACCGTTAACACCGCCGCGGTTGGTGGGAATGCCGATCTGCTGGACCTGGATTAAATGACGAGGATATGTCTTGTACCTGCAGTTTTTTGACCTGAACGAAGCTCCGTTTTCGATTACGCCTGATCCGGCTTTCGTCTACCTGAGCGCTGCTCACCGGGATGCACTGGCTCACCTGTTATACGGCGTTGGCCAGGGTGGGGCGGGTGGCTTCGTTCAACTGACTGGTGAGGTGGGAACCGGTAAGACGACACTGTGCCGCTGCCTGATGGAGCAAGTGCCCGAAAGCACCCAGATCGCATTGATTCTGAACCCACTGGTCACACCACAGGAATTGTTGGCTACGATCTGTGAAGAACTGGGCCTGGAGACAGAGGGGATATCGCACAGCAGCAAGGCCATGGTTGATTCACTCAATCACTACCTCCTGGCACAGCATACCCAGGGCCGGCGCGTCGTGGTGGTGATCGACGAGGCTCAGAATCTCAGCCCGGAGGCTCTGGAGCAGGTGCGTTTACTGACCAACCTGGAGACCACCAAGGACAAATTATTGCAAATGGTTCTGCTGGGCCAGCCGGAATTACGGCAACTGTTGGAACGGCAGAATCTCCGTCAATTATCACAACGAATCACGGCACGTTATCACCTGGCTCCACTGGGACAGGATGAAACATATGCTTATGTCCGGCATAGAATGAAAGTTGCCGGCGCCAGTCAAAACCCGTTTGGCCCGGCGGCGCTACACGCCCTGTACCAGCGTTCCGGGGGTGTCCCGCGTTTAATTAACATCATTGCAGATCGCGCCCTGGCCGGCGCTTATGCGAAAGAATCTCTCACCGTGAGCGCCAGGCTGGTCCGTGAGGCCGCAGACGAGGTACAACCCAGCGAAATCCGGGTGCGGAACAATCGCTGGCCCTGGCTGGTCGCGGCGGTAGCTGCCGTGGCCCTGATTATCGTCACGATTGGAGTGACCCGGGTAAGCCCGCCTGGAACAGAAAGCTTGCCTCCAGTGGCGCAGCCTGAACGTTCATCAACTGAACCACCGCCCGAGGGGGAAGGTGTATCTTCCGTCACTCTTGAGGCCGTTGCGCCTGATCCGCCCCGAGTGGAGGCCAATGCTGTGGGCGCTGTGGGAAGCACAGCTAACGCCAGCAACGGCCAGCGCGCTCGCGGGGCACTCCTCACTACCCTGGACCAGTCCTGGCTGGATAATCAACATGAATCAGCCTGGCAGGCACTGGCGGACCTTTGGCATGACGGTGGCCGGGCCAATGACATGCGCCTGGCTTGTGAAGGCGGGCTTGCTACGGGCTACGCCTGCTTGAGGGAACGCGGTAACTGGGCCCGGGTGCAGCGACTGGGACTGCCGGTCCTGTTGGTTCTACAGGGAGAAGAATCGAGACACTTGCTGTTGCGCGGAATAACGCACGATGGTTTGCTGGTTGGAGATGCACATTTTCCTGTGGAAATTTCGCGTGGAGCAGTAGAGAGTCGCTGGCTGGGGGAGTTTATTGTTCCCTGGCCTCAGGCGCCGGACTGGCCGCTCCAGATCCGCCGGGGAGAAACCGGCATGGCAGTGGATATCATTACAGAAATGGCTGGTTTTGCTGATCCAGCCTGGCTCGGTGGCAGTGAATTCGATGAAAATTTTGAGTCCTGGCTGATGGCGTTTCAGCGGCGCAACGGCTTGAAGGCTGACGGTATCGTCGGTCCGAATACGCTGCTGTATCTGATGGCGCCCACCATTGCAGAACCCCGGTTGATCATTGCGCCAGTATCACATTGAAGGAGTCTCAGGTATGTCGATATTACTCGATGCATTGAAAAAATCTGAAACGCAGCGTCAACTGGGCAAAACCCCCACGATTCACACAGTTGTTAAGGCTCCGCACGGAGAAAAGGTAACGGAGCCACAATGGATTTCCTTATCCATGCTGGCTCTGAGCGCGCTGGCCATTGCCTGGTTTGGCTGGCAGCAGTTTCGTGAACCGACCGACAGGATAGCCGCAACCGGCGTTGATGTTGTTGCAACGCCACAGCTTGAGGAAGTTCCGGCCCAGGGAACCCGGGCGCCTGCTACGGAAACGGAACCTGAAAACTTAAATCGCCCAGCGGTTGCATCACTATGGAATACGAAAAAAGATCTGACCGGATTAACCGTACTCCCCGCCAGGACTCCCGAGGAGACCCAGCAGCACAAGGAAAAATTGAAACAGTCTTTCAATTCGTATGAGGCACCCCCTCACTCCGCAGCAGTTGCAGATGCTAGGTTACCCCCGGCCTCGACCGCAAAGAGTTCATCAGCCCCGGTCACGGCTCAAGCGACTGCAGATCGGCCCGTCCCTGCACAAGAGGCACCGGTTTCGACTCCATCCAGGCGTTCGTCCCGCCTGCAACCACATGAGTCCGAACCGATCAGTTTCTGGCAGATTCCCCAGGCACTGCGGGACGGATTACCAGAGTTCCGCATCAACGTACTTGTCTACGCCGAGAAACCCGAGGATCGTTTCCTGCTGATCAATGGCCTGCGTCTGGTGGAAAAACAGGAGTTGCTTGAAGGCGTTGTGCTTGATGAGATCAGGCGCGACGGCGCCGTGTTCCGCTTCAGAAATTACAGATTTCTTGTGAAGGGCTGAAACCACCGTAATGCGGGCTGATGGCATTGTTACCAACTGGACAGAGACTTCGCCTCATTCTCCCATTGTGACGGTCGGCATCGGTTTGGTTTGCCTGCTGGTTTTGCTGGCTTATTTCGGCATCAGTCCCGCCCTTCAGCAGGCCATGATAGAAATGGGTGGGATGCACCCCTATAAACTGGCGCAGATCCTGGAGCAGTCGGCTGATTCGTGGTGGAATTTGTCCATGCTGACTCTGGTCACATCCATTTTTATTCATGCAAACTGGCTACACCTGGCGGGCAACCTTGCCTATTTGTGGGTATTTGGTATGCCGGTGGAACAACGTATTGGCTCTTTCGGTTTACTGGCAGTGTTTCTGCTTGGCGGAACGCTGGCCAACGTGATCGTAACCTTGCAGGTTCCACAGCTTGATACACCCATCATCGGGGCCAGCGGGGCGGTTTCAGCGCTTGTGGGCGCTTATCTTGGATTGTTCCCCAAGCGCAGGATCGGATTGTTCCTGCCTCTTGGGTTGTATCTGCAGTTTGCGCGAGTGCCGGCACTGTTGGTGATTGGGTCGTGGTTTACTCTGCAGTTGCTTTATACGGTTTTTGGCCCCATTAACGCTGCTGTGGCCTGGTGGACACATGTGACCGGCTTCGCTCTGGGTCTGAGTATTACCCTGATGGGCAAAGCGCTGGCGCAAATACGATTATAATTCTGGAGCAGGCAGTTTGTGATGGGCAAAATAGCAGACAAACCACTATACAAGATTATCTTTCTTAATCAGGGCAAAGTATACGAATTGTACAGCGAAGGTGTTACTTCGAGCGGCCTGTGGGGGTTTATCGAAGTTTCCGACCTGGTGTTCGAGTCGGGTGAAGGCCTGGTGGTGGATCCCACCGAAGAAAAAATGCGCCAGGAGTTTGCAGGCGCCAGGGTGCTGCACCTGCCCATTCAGAGCGTGCTCCGTGTAGAAGAAGTGGAAAAGCGCGGTCAGTGCCTGATCCGTGACCGTGAATCAGGCGAGAAAGTCACCCCGTTCCCGGTCTCGCCGCCGAATCGTTCCCGTTAATACCCAGCAGTCCCCCAAAAAAGGTTCATTCGCATTGCCGGGCGTTTAGGCTGACTATTGGTTTTCGTCCCCAATGTGATTCAGGGTTTCTTCCTTAAACATCCCCAATAGCTTATTGACTTCCGCTTCCAGAGACGTTTTTTCTTTGTCATCGCTGTCGGCCTGGCGGATTTTTTCTACCTGACTCCGAATTATCTTTATAGCATTCAAAAGCCACGCACGATCCTGGTGTACAGCGTAGTGCCGCCAGCTTGCACACCCCTCAATTTCTCTATACTCGTGCCGGGCCGTAATCTCGCTTAAAGACTTGACTCTTTCTTCTTTAAATCCCTTATCCATGATGTTTCCTTTACTGCTTTTAGTGGTCTCACCAAAGCCTGTACAGTGGCTCATTCACCTGAGCTTCAAGTTTACAGCAAGCCGACTCATCAGATGAACCTGAAGGGCTAAATATTACCAGAAAATTCGTTGATATCTTTGCGCATGCGGCTCGCTAATTCCGAGCCAGGCTGCTCTCCACGCGGTCACGGGATTCTTGCCCCTGCAGTGCTTCAATGATGGCCAGTGCAAAATCCATAACGGTGCCGGCCGAACGTGAGGTGATAACACACCCGTCACGGGTTACGGCTTTACCGCTGATGTCCGGGTGCTGTTCCGCCTGTAGTACACCGGGGTAAGCAGTCGCCTGCTTGCCATCCAGAATTCCACTGCGGGCGAGTACTTTGGGTGCGGCGCAAACAGCGCCGACAAAGCGGCCGGATTCGTTCATGCTTTTCAACAGGGAGGTCAGGCGTTCATCTGCTGCGAGGTGATCACTTCCGGGCAGACCGCCGGGCAGGGCAACCATGTCGTAATCCAGTTCCAGTGCTTCCTCAAGTGGCATGTCAGGCAGTATCCTGACTCCCCGACTGGCGGTTACGGGCCCGTCATCCAGCCCGGCAGCAACCACTTCAATATCGGCCCGCCTGAGCAGGTCAATGATGGTTACCGCTTCGAGTTCTTCGCAGCCCTGGGCTAAAGGTACAAGCACACGAGTCATTATTATTCCTCCTGTTCTGTCAGTTCCGGGTCAGTCGGTTGGGTAATGCCGGAGAGTATTCCAGCGTCTTGCAGGACGCTGAGTGCTTCCTGCAGTGAAAAATCTTCGGCGCTGAGCACTGACACCTCATGAAGGGTGGATTTTACATCCGCATCTTTATCCAGATGCCGGTCAAGATCTGCTTCCCGAGGTCGTTGATGATGTGCATCCGTGCTCTCGGTTTGCTCAACAATAAGGTCGGGAAGGATACCTTCGGCCTGGATAGAGCGACCGGATGGTGTGTAATAGAGTGCGGTCGTCAGCTTGATCCCGGCTCCGTTCCTGAGCGGCAGGACCGATTGAACCGAGCCCTTGCCGAAAGTGCGTTCACCCACGATCAGGGTACGGCCGTGATCCTGTAGTGCGCCGGCCAGCACTTCCGATGCCGAGGCCGAACCACGGTCTACCAGCACAATCAGGGGCACCCCAGGTAGCCACTCACCTGGTTTGGCCTTGAATTCAAGTTGCATGGCAGCATTGCGTCCCCGGGTAGATACGATCAGGCCTTCATTGAGAAAACCGTCAGCCATTTCCACGGCCGGCTGAAGCACGCCGCCCGGATTATTTCTGAGGTCGATTATCAATCCGCGCAAAACAATGCCGTCCTGCTTGATAGATTGCAGCGATTCCTCCAGTTCTGTTGCACTGTTTTTATGAAAAAATAAGATTTTGAAGTAACCATACTGCTGATCCAGCAACTCGAAAGTCATGGTCGGGATGTCGACATACTCCCGGACCAGCTTCACTTTTCGCTTTTTATTGCCTTGATCCCCTGACAAGACAGTTAGTGTGACAGAGCTGCCCGGTTCGCCCTGAATTTCATCGATTGCATCCTGTAAAATGCGCCCCTTTACCGGTTTTCCATCGATTGCGGTAATGATGTCTCCGGGATTGAGTCCGCTTTTGTCAGCAGGGCTGGAAGTGATGACTTTGCGCACGATAATTTTCTGCCCCTGTATGCCCACATCAATTCCGACACCGCTGTAGCGGCCACGGGCGGTATCGTCCAGTTGTTTGTATTCATCGGCAGGCAAATAGGACGAGTGCGGATCCAGCTCCGACATCATGCCATTGATGGCGGCGTTCAGCAGCGTCCTGTCATCCAGTTCTTCAATATAATTTCTGCGAATCTGGCTAAACACATCGGTGAAGTTTCGCAGGTCATCCAAAGTGAGTTGAGCCTGGCCTGACTCCGTCCCTGCCTGCGCTGCTTCATCCGGATTTTCCTGGCCAACGGCTACTGACGCAAAGGCCAGTAATATCAGTGTCATTACAAGTGATTTATACATCTGAATAATTTTTCCTTATCGTTCAAGCCAGGCGGCAGGATCAATGGATTTCCCATTTTTCCTCAATTCAAAATACAGGCCCTGGTCATTCGCGGTGCGTACACCAATGACACTGATAATGTCACCCGGTTCCACCCAGTCTCCAACTTCATAGAGCAGGCTCTCATTATGTCCGTAGAGACTCATGAAACCTTCGCCATGATCAATAATAATCAACAGGCCATAACCGCGAAGCCAGTCAGCGAAGGCTACACGGCCATAGGCAACTGCGCTGACTTCACCGCCCGGATCGGCGCCAATGAGCCAGCCCTGCCAGTGTAAACCACCCCCCCGGCTCTGTCCGAAGGGATGACGCACCGGGCCGTCAATTGGCATGGGTATCTGTCCCTTTTGTTGTGCAAGACCCAGGTGCTTCCCCAGATCAGCCGGGATATCCGCCAGCACGTCGCTAAGACGCTCCAACAGCGTTTCAAGATCCTGCTGGTTACGTTCCAGTTCCCTCAGTCGTGTCTCTTCGCTGTCGATCTGTTGATCCAGTTTAGCCAGCAGTATTTTGCGCTGTTGGCGCTGCTGATCCAGTTGATTCATGACCGCACGCTGCTCTAGTTGCACGGTTTCAAGCCGTGACAGTTCCTGAGTGATTGATTGTTGCATGGTGTTGAGAGTTGTTAAAGCCTCTCTCAAACCAGATATTTTCGAAATCTGTGCGCGATTGATGTATTCGTAATAGGCCAGCATGCGGCCCAGTTGAGCCGGGCTGACCTGATTGAAAATCAACTTCAGCCTGGATTGGCTGTCCAGCCGGTAAGAAGCCCTTACCTGGTCTGCCAACTGTTTGTTGCGCTGCTTCAGCCGGACCAGGTAGTCATCCCTTTGGCGTTCCAGGGTGGCCAGTTCATCCAGGTGTGACCGGCGTTGCTTTTCCAGGCTTCGGAATTCCAGGTTGGCTGCCTGTATCCTGAGGTCAATTTCACGCAAGTGGTCATGTTCACTGGCGTGTTTTGCCCGTGATTTTTCAAGATTTTTCTGCGCAACCACGATTTCTTTTCTGACGACTTCCAGCCGTGATTCCGCGTTTACTCTTTCTCCGGCACCTTGCGCGGCTACCAGTCCCGGACAGCACAGCAGGCCGCAATACAGGACGGCGATCACGGACTGCCGGGCGAGCCCGCAGCGAGCCGGGATCGCTGCGGGAGCAGACAAGCTATCGCTTGCCTGCATCACCTGTCAAAACCGTCAGCGGGCTACCGGTCATTTCCTGGGGCTGGCTCAAACCCAGCAGATAGAGCATGGTCGGCGCAATGTCCCTGAGTGAACCGGCATCAGCAATCGTGGCTGACCGGCCGTGGAACAGGAACGGTACGAGATTGTTGGTATGGGCGGTGTGACTTTGCCCTGAAGATTCATCCAGCATCTGCTCCACATTGCCATGGTCCGCTGTGATCAGTATTTCTCCCCCGATATCGTCGATTGCTGCGGTAACCCTGGCCAGGAAGGCATCCACCGACGCGACCGCCTTTATCGCGGCCGGCAGGTTGCCGGTATGCCCCACCATGTCCGGATTGGCCACATTACAGATGATGACATCGTATTTTTCTGAGTGAATGGCTTCAAGCAGTCGCCGGGATAATTCTGCTATGGACATCTCGGGCTGCAGATCATAGGTGGCGACATGGGGCGATGGGATCAGGATCCGGTCTTCCAGATCGAAAGGTGATTCTTCTCCTCCGTTGAAAAAAAATGTCACGTGGGCGTATTTCTCAGTCTCGGCAATCCGTAACTGATGCATGCCGTTTCTTGCCAGTTCTTCCCCCAGAAGGTGGGGCAGAGTTTGCGGTGGAAATGCCACGGAGACGGGTAAGCCGGCCATATACTCTGTCATGCACACAAATTCGGCAAGGTGGATTTGTCGTCGGGTGAAACCATCGAACGGGTCAAGCACGAAAGCCATGGTCAGTTCCCTGGCACGGTCGGCACGGAAGTTAATGAAAATAATACTGTCGCCATCTTGAACACCGGGTGGGTTTCCAATCTGTGTGGCTTGAACAAATTCATCGTTTTCTCCGCGGTCGCGGGCTTTTCGCAATGCATCAATGGCGGAATCCGCTGTGATTTCGGCCCGGCTGGAACTGATTGCATGGTAGGCTTTTTGTACGCGCTCCCACCGTTTGTCGCGGTCCATTGCGTAGTATCGGCCGGTAACAGTGCAAATCCTCGCGCCGGGGGTCTGGTCTAGCAGTTGCTGCATTCGTTCGATAGAGGCTTGTGCACTGCGCGGTGGCGTGTCTCGTCCGTCCAGGAAGATATGGACTGCGATGGAGGTGGCGCCTCGCCCGGCCGCCAGTTTTACCGTTTCCAAAAAATGGTCTTCGTGACTGTGAACACCTCCGGATGAAAGCAAGCCCATGATATGCAGGGTGCATCCAGAATCCCGGGATGCATCGATTGCCCGTCCAAGTGCGCGGTTTTGCCGGAAGCTGTTGTCGCGGATGGATTGTTCAATTCTCGTATAATCCTGGAGCACGACCCGTCCTGCTCCGATGCTCATGTGACCAACCTCGGAATTGCCCATCTGGCCCTTCGGCAGGCCTACTGACTCCCCCGATGTTTTGATCAGGCTGTGCGGGTCTTTTTTCCACAAGTTATCCCAGCATGGTGTTTTAGCCAGAGCGATAGCGTTATTATCTTTTTTGCTACGATAGCCCCAGCCATCCAGTATCATTAACACAAGAGGCCTGCGGTTTTGTTTGTTGCTCATACGGACCCCGGACATAGGAGTTTTCATTAATGGTCAGACCTTGCTTTTTTACCTGACCGACTCCACATCGGAGTGGCTGCAGGCAGCCGAATTACTCAGCGAAATATGATGTGCAGGATACAACAATTATTCCATATCCCGGATGAATAAACAGAAGAAGTTTGCGCTAATTACTGCAATTGCACTGAGCCCCTGATCGGGCTGGCCGGTGTAACGTCAAGAGAAAATGAAATGGATCAAGTAATCGAATTTGTCAGAAACCACGCACTGCTGACCGGCGGGTTTGTCGTTGTCCTGGCGGCACTGGTGTATACCGAGGTCATGCGCGTGCTACGGGGTGTCAAAGAGCTGTCGCCGGCACAGGCTGTGCTCTGGATCAATGACCCTGATGCGGTGGTTATTGATGTATCGCCAGTGGCAGATTTCAACAAAGGGCATATCGTGGAAGCGCGTAATTTGCCGGCTTCACGCCTGGCCAAGCCCGATGCAGAAATATTGAAACTCAAAGACAAAAAGCTGTTGCTGGTTTGCAAGACCGGCGCCACGGCTGTTCCCGCAGCGACAAGTTTATTGAAAATGGGTGCCGGCGACGTCGCCGTACTAAAGGGTGGAATGGCCCAGTGGCGCAGCGATCAGTTTCCGGTGACCACAAAATAGATATTCTCAGCAGCCCTGCAACAATCCCGGAGCCGGAAGATAATCCGTATCAGCATCTGCCGACCCCCATGCTGGTCTTACGCCCGAACAGGTGTGATAATTCCCCTTTTACCACTCTGGGTAGTGAGTGGGTCAATTTCAGAAGAGTGATTTAACCATGTCAGAAGAGCAAAAACCGATAATGACGCCCGATGACGTTGCCTCGGCTGAGTTTCAGATACAGAAGCTCTATGCCAAGGACGTCTCTTTCGAGTGTCCGAATGCCCCGCATATATTTCAGGAAACCGGTCAGGCGGATGTGAAGATGAACCTGGCTCAGCGTGTGGATGACCTGGGTGACAATCTGCATGAAGTAGTATTGACTGTTACTGTTACCGCTACAATTGGTGAAAAGACTGCCTACCTGGCTGAAGTGGCGCAGGCAGGTATTTTCATGCTGAGCGGCTTTAACGAGCAGGCAGCTCACGCGGTGATGAATACCATGTGTCCCAATACCCTGTTTCCGTATGCACGGCGGGCGATCTCAGAACTGGTTTCCGATGGTGGATTTCCGCCACTCACATTGCAGCCGGTCAACTTCGATCAGCTATACGCCCAGCGTATGCAGGAGATCGCGCAACAAAAATCCGGTGAGACCGGCGCAGACCAAAGCAACGGTGAAGCCGTAGACGCGGAGTTCCCCATAGACGATTAGACCTTCGCAGCAACATTGGAGGAGGGCAAGGCCCATGTATGAGTGCTGATTCGACGGCGGCTGCAGCCGATGGTGGGGTGTGCAGCGTTGCCGTTTTAGGTGCAGGGTCGTGGGGCACCGCACTGGCGATGCAACTGGTCCGGGGTGGCGTACGAGCATTGCTTTGGGCCAGAAATCCAGTCCATATCGAAGCGATGAGAGCGGCTGGATGCAACCAGCGATTCTTGCCGGACATTCGGTTTCCTGATGGTCTTGAGTTGGAGCCCGTGCTGAAAAAAGCCGTGCGTTCCGCTGACGAGGTCCTGCTGGTCGTTCCTTCCCACGCTTTCGTTGGACTCATCAATCAGGTCGTGCCCTGGCTAAGGCCCGGTCAGGGTATTTCGTGGGCCTGCAACGGTCTGGAGCCCGGCAGTGGCCATTTTCTGCACCATGCGGCGATGCAGTCAATTGGCACAAGCCGTCCCCTTGCTGTGGTCACCGGGCCATCTTTTGCCACCGAAGTAGCTGCCAACCTGCCCACCGCAGTTACTGTGGCTGGTACGGATAAACACTACTGTGCCCGGATTGCCCAGGCTCTCCACGGCGGTAATTTTCGCGCCTATACCAGTGAAGATATTGTTGGCGCCGAGCTGGGGGGGGCGGTTAAAAATGTTTTGGCCATCGCAACAGGGATCAGTGACGGCATGGGTTTTGGTTATAACGCCAGGGCCGCCCTGATCACCAGAGGGCTGGTTGAGATGATGCGGCTCGGGCAAATACTGGGTGCACATGAACAAACCCTCACTGGCCTGGCCGGAATGGGAGATCTTGTTCTGACCAGTACGGGCGACCTGTCGCGAAATCGCAGACTGGGCCTGGCGCTGGGTGCGGGTCAATCAGTGGAGGAAGCAATAGCTGAGATTGGCCAGGTTGTAGAAGGTGTCAGTACTTCAGAGGAGGTCTGGCGCCTGGCCCAGCGACATGGCGTGGAAATGCCGATTTCCGAGCAGATCAACGGCATCATTCACAAAGGCTGGGATCCCAGCCGGAGCGTTCGTGAACTTCTCTCCCGCCAACAAAAAGCAGAAAATATTTAAGTCGTATATTTCACGAGAGCATGCCGAAATCCAGTTGCCTGAGGGTTTCGTAAAGAACGATGGCTACCGTGTTGGACAGATTGAGACTGCGACTGGATTGCTGCATGGGTAAGCGTAAAACATGTCCCTGGCCCATTTGTTGGAGAATGTCGTCAGGCAAACCTCGCGTCTCCGGGCCAAACAACAAGCCATCGTTTCCGCAGAATTCAACCTGGTCGTAGCGTGTTGTGCCACGGGTCGAGACGGCCCAAAGGCGCATTTCGGGATTCGCTTGCATGAAGCAGTCCCAATTCATATAACGGGTCACGTTCACCATCTCGCGGTAGTCGAGCCCGGCACGGCGTAGCCGGGTATCATCCAGCACAAAACCCATGGGTTCGATTAAATGCAGCCGGGCGCCGGTATTGGCGCACAGGCGTATGATATTGCCTGTGTTCGGCGGTATTTCAGGTTGATACAGGACGATATTGATCAAGAGTATGTTTGTCCATGCGGCCAATATTTCCAGCAGCTATCTACGCTGAAGTGTTTTACTTTGTGGCTATCGCCATCTGAACAATGAATGCCCCGGCCTGGGATTTCAAGATGTTCTCCACGGGTTTTATCATTTGCGACAAAGCGAAATCCAGCAACCGTGCGGATTTCAGCCTGTCAGAGAGGCGATGAGGTAGAAGAGATATGTGTTTATAATAGTTTATCTAATTGAAATATAAATAGAAAATATATTTTTTTGTAAAATATTTTCATCCCGAAGACATTTGACAGTTCGGAATCATGGGGGTATCGTTTATCCCCACTGGCACAATATCTTGTGTCTAATAAAAAATCAGAGCACAATAGATTGTGCCGTATAAATAAATAAAACCAAATAATTACACGGAAAATTTAATGAGCAGCGTGCAGGTTGAGGTCATTGGCACTGATTTAAAAGAGATTCCTTTCCAGGAAGCATCCCTGGATATCTGGGATAAAAAATATCGCCTGAAATCAAAAACTGGCGAAATTATTGACAAAACTATCGATGAAACCTATCAACGCGTGGCGCGCGCCCTGTCTGACGTTGAGAACAGCGATGAAAAGCGGGAAAAATGGTATGAGTCGTTCCTGTGGGCTCTGCGTCGTGGGGCCATTCCGGCAGGAAGGATAATCTCCAATGCCGGAGCGCAAGAGCACAAGCCGGCTACTTCAACCATTAACTGCACGGTGTCCGGAATCATCACGGATTCAATGAACGGCATTCTGGACAAGGTGCATGAGGCGGGTCTTACCCTGAAAGCGGGGTGCGGTATAGGTTATGAGTTTTCCACCCTGCGCCCGAAAGGCGCCTATGTATCCGGTGCCGGCGCCTATACGTCCGGACCGCTCAGCTTTATGGATATTTACGACAAAATGTGTTTCACGGTTTCTTCCGCAGGAGGTCGCCGCGGAGCGCAGATGGCCACATTCGAGGTAGGTCATCCGGACGCCATGGAGTTTGTCAGGGCTAAACGGGAAGACGGGCGCTTGCGGCAATTCAACTGCTCCTTGCTGATTACCGATGAGTTCATGAAAGCTGTGGCGGAGAATGAGCACTGGCCTTTGGTATTTCCAGTCAGCGAACAGGAAGCGCAGGAACTTGACCTGGATGATGAGAAGCAGGTTTTGTGGCGCGAATGGCCGGAAACAAAATCCTATGTCACTCGGGAGGATGGGCTGGTGGCATGCCGGATTTATAAAACCGTTCTGGCGCGGCGCATGTGGGACATGATTATGTCTTCCACTTACGATTATGCGGAACCGGGCTTTATCCTGATTGACCGTATCAACGAGATGAACAATAACTGGTTCTGCGAAAATATCAGGGCCACCAATCCCTGCGGCGAGCAGCCTCTTCCGCCTTATGGAGCCTGTCTGCTGGGTTCGGTCAACCTGACCCGTTTTGTTGAGCATCCGTTTACAGAAAAAGCTCGTTTTAACTGGGACGAATACCACAAGGTAGTACGGGTTTTTACGCGCATGCTCGATAACGTGGTAGAGATCAACGGTCTGCCACTCGCCAGGCAGCGAGAGGAGATAGCCCGCAAACGCCGGCACGGTATGGGTTTCCTTGGTCTGGGTTCTACGCTGACCATGCTGCGCATGAAATACGGTTGTGCGGAATCTCTTGAATTTACCGAAAAAGTGGCCCGCGAAATGGCCCTGGCTGGCTGGGAAGAAGCACTGGAATTGACTCGGGAAAAGGTGCCGCGCCTATCATGGAAGAAAACTTCGAAGTCACTGGCGATATGCTGCGGCGCAGGCCGGAAATGCAATTGGACGGATACAAGGTGGGCGACTGGGTTAAGGGTAAAGTGCTTCATGCCAGGTACAGCCGTTATATGCAAAAAATTGCCGGACACGTACCGGAGTTGGTGGAAGCGCTGGCTGATGAAGGGGCCCGTTTTACGCACCATACTTCCATCGCACCCACCGGGACGATTTCTTTATCGCTGGCAAACAATGTCGCCAACGGTATTGAGCCGAGTTTTGCTCATCACTACAGCCGAAACGTAATCCGCGAGGGCCGCAAAACCAAGGAAAAGGTTGAAGTCTACAGTTACGAACTGCTGGCCTACCGCAATCTGGTAAATCCCCGGGCAATGCCGGGAGCAGAAGAAGCCTCAGCAAAGCTGCCGGATTATTTCATCACAGCAGAAGATATTTCCCCGGCAGAACACGTTGATATCCAGGCCGCCGCACAGGAGTGGATAGACTCGTCCATTTCGAAAACGGCCAACGTGCCGACTGATTTCCCTTATGATGAGTTTAAGGAAGTCTATACATACGCTCACTCAAAAGGCCTGAAGGGTTGTACCACTTTCCGTTTCAATCCCGAAGCGTTTCAGGGGGTGCTGGTGAAAGAAAAGGATCTGGAAAATACGACGTATCGCTTCGTACTGGAAAATGGTGAAACGGTGGAAGTGCCTGGTAATGAAGAAATCGAATATGACGGTGAGGTGCATGCCGCAGCCAATCTGTTCGATGCATTAAAGGAAGGCTATTACGGCAAGTTTTGAAATAGATTACCGCGAGAAGACAGGGACCTGTAACAAGGAGACAGTTATAGTTCCTGATCTTGGTTTCTTAATTGAATTAGGGTTTCTTAGGGACAAGGAAGAGTGTACCGAGGTACACGGATGTAAATAATAATAAGTGTCAGGGATAAAGTGGTGGCCAGGGAAGTATCGGGAACCACCAAAAGTACGGAGGTGTTACGTACAAGGACGTACACCTCTTTTTTCCTTAAGCCACTGCCTTTGAATAAACAAGCCTGGAGTCCGGGCAAGCAGGATTGAACTATCATGAGTATCAAAATTGAAACAAAAATTGTCGGCTACGAGGTCGTCAAGGAAGAAGAAGAGGCAGCGGCATTAGCTGAAGCACTGGCGGAAAAAGAAAAACGTAAGTCGGCGAAAATCATCCGTATGACCGAGCGAATTGCCCGGCCGGAAGGGATGGAAGCCCTGGAGGGTTCAACCTACAAGATCAAGACGCCGCTGGATGATCATGCGATGTACGTGACCATCAATGACATGATTCTCAATCAGGGTACAGAACACGAACAGCGCCGGCCATTCGAAATTTTCATCAACTCAAAGAATATGGACCATTTCCAGTGGATTGTGGCCCTGACGCGCCTGATGTCCGCAGTTTTCAGGAAGGGCGGTGATGTCACTTTCCTTACCGAAGAGTTACAGGCTGTGTTCGACCCCAAGGGTGGCTATTTCAAACCTGGCGGTAAGTTCATGCCATCCATTGTTGCTGAAATCGGTGCCGTCATTGAGCACCACCTGCAAAAGATCGGCATGATGGAAAAAGAAGAATTGTCGGAACAGCAGCAACTCATGCTCGACCAGAAGCGTGCTGAAGCAGAGGCTGCAGAGCACGGGAAGACCGTTGCTGACGAGGATTCTGGCGGAAGCTACCCGGCCTCGGCAACCTTGTGTGGCAAGTGCCAGACCAAGTCGGTGGTGGTTATGGATAATTGTGCGACTTGTTTATCCTGCGGCTACTCCAAATGCGGCTAGCTGCTGCGCCAGTTTCCGCCAGGCTGCGTTAATGACTGTTCTGCGCGTGCTCATTGACTGGCGTCAACTGTGCTGCTCGAAAAATCAGTACCACAGCCTGACGAAAACTGGCTTTGCCGCTGCTACGGCCTGACTATGGCTACGGCAATTTGGTGATTTTTCGGCTGGTAAAAAATGCTTTTCATACGGGGCGCTTTGTGACAAATTAGCCGGATTATGGAAGGCATACCCCCCGTATTTCTGCATTTTCTATGGTTGATACCTCTCATCCTGTTAATCGCTTACCTGGGTTCACCCCGGTTCAAGGGGACCATGGGACAATCCCGCGTGGGGCGGGCGCTGGTGTCCGCCCTCGAACGAAAACACTACACGGTACTCAACCATGTGATCCTTCCTCGTGATGGCGGAACAATGCAACTTGATCACGTGGTGATTTCGAAGTTTGGAATTATTGTGATCATGACGGAATTTCATCGTGGCTGGATTTCCGGAACTGAATTCCAGGAGCAATGGACAAAAAGCAGATTCAAGCGTTCTGCAAAGTTTCCAAACCCCATGCACGAGAACTATCTGAACGTGCAGATGCTGGCGCGCATATTGCAGTTACCTGATTCGAAGATTCATTCTATCGTGGTTTTTACCGGACACAGGGGCTTCAAACAAAGTATGCCAGGCAATGTGTTGCCGGCAGAGAAAGTGATTCCGTATATTCGCCGGCGCCGGTTGAAGATACTGACTGAAGAACAAACCACACAGGCGCTCGCCCGGATTGATCGAGTCCGGCTCGGATTTCATCAGGGAGTATTGGCTGATACCTGGGTATTGCTTCGTCTGATTTTGATCGTTACCTTGATAGCAGGCGCATGGGTTGCCTTTGATGACGAGTTGGCCCAATGGGTGGGTAGTATGAAAGAAGGTTCAGACAAGAGGCTTGTGCCGGAGAAATTTCACCCGGATGGCCGGCTTAAGAGCAAACAGGAATTGTGGCAGGATTCACTGATTTGTGCCTGGTCAACGGATACCGGGCGTTGTTCCTGTTATGAACCGGGCGGCTCAAGAGTTCAGTTGGCGCTGGAGAAATGCCGTTCTCTGGCCGAGAAAGGATCGATTCTCAAACAATAGATAGTACAGCTCAGCGGGTGCTTTTTCCGCTCCTGGCGGAACCGACCAGGCTCGCCACCACAATCGCAAAGTAGAACATTCCTGTAACCGCCTCCAGGATGACCAGGACCCTGGCAATCGGCGAAACCGGGCTGATATCACCATAACCGAGCGTGGTCAGTGTAACGAAGCTGAAATAGGTCATGGCGGACAAGATGTCGCTCCAATCTCCAGCTTCCAGTCCTGTGATGGCCTCCGGAGACAATTGAACAAGGAGGGTGTAAATAGTCGCCCAGATCAACCCGATGATCAGATACAGGGCAACGGAACCGGTGATGATATTAATATCAACGTGGCCGGTCAGCAGCACCCGCCGCCCGACCAGCCAGGCTGCAGAGACAAAAAATGCCAGTCGCAGAAACAAGTAGACATACTCTAAATACGGATACTCGGTGACATCACGCGCGATAGAAGCCAGGGCCATGATTCCAATCAGAATCAGCAGCCCTGTTCGCCAGGGCCGATCTTCCCGTATATCAACCAGAGCCAAAAGCAGCAGAGCAATATTGCTGTACTGAAGGATTGAGAAGGTGAACCTTTCCGGGAACTCAGAAGTGAGCGCCCCGGCAATCAACATACCCACCAGTGCCACTGTCAGCCAGATAAAGTGGTTGTGACGGTTTACCTTTATCATGAGTTTAGTCAGTTCTGATGATCAAGCATGTATTGCCAGGCCATGGCAGCCATGACCTTGACACCGTTGTCGAAGCCACTCTCATCAATGAAGAACCCGGGTGTGTGATGTGCGGCAACTTCACTGAGTGGTTTGTCCCGTGGCTTGCCGCCCAGGGAGATATAGAAACCGGGTACTTCCTGCGCGATGTAGGAAAAGTCCTCTGCGCCCGTAACCGGCTTGAGTTCCTTCACATTATCATTACCGGCCACGGCCTCAAGCACCGGCAGCATTTCATGGGCCAGTTGCGGATCATTGTAGGTGATGGGGTAAGACGCAGAATACGGAATCTGTACTTCGACTGTGGCTCCCATGGATTGCGCAACCCCTTCGGCGATTTCACGGACCCGTTGGTGAATTTGAGTGCGCATGTCGGTATCCAGCGCCCGGATGGTGCCCACCATTTCCACCGTTTCAGGAATGATGTTGGAACGCAAGCCGCCATGAATGCTGCCAACGGTCACGATACCGGCGTGTTGTGTGATCTCCAGGTTGCGGCTGACAATGGTTTGCAGGGCGTTGATGATCTGTGCAGAGACAACGATGCTGTCAATGCCCATCCACGGTGACGCTCCGTGTGCCTGCTTGCCGTGAACCGTGATTTTGAAATCATCCACACTGGCATAACGAGGACCGGCTGCCCAGCCAATCTCCCCGGCATCCTGGATGGCGCTGATGTGCAGGGCAAAAGCGGCGTCAACCTTTGGGTTTTCCAGGGCGCCTTCGGCAACCATCATCTCCGCTCCGCCACCTTCACCCTTTGGTGCGCCTTCTTCGGCCGGTTGGAACAGGAATTTGACGGTTCCGGGCATTTCGTCTTTCATCTGGGTGAGCAGTCTTGCCACACCCAGCAACATGGCCACATGCGAATCGTGGCCGCAGGCATGCATCACCGGGACTTCTTTTCCATTGTATTCACCAATCGCCACGGACTTGAACGGCAAGTCGCTCCGCTCCGGTACCGGCAGCCCATCCATATCCGCGCGTAACAGCACAACAGGCCCGGGTTTTCCGCCTTTCAGAACACCGATGACTCCGGTATGGGCTACACCCGTTTGCACCTCCATCCCCAGCGCTTTCAACTCATCGGCAACAATTTTTGCGGTACGGAATTCCCGATTGGATAATTCCGGATGCTGGTGAAAGTCACGCCGCCAGGTAACAACCTGCTCTGACAGATCTTTACTCAGGCTGTTGATGGTTTCCAGCGGCAATGAGCCATCGGCAGCAAGTGGAGTTGCAGCACAGTACAACAGGAACGAAACGATAAATTGACTGCTTGGATATTTCATCTGGGAGTCTCACTGGTATCTGATGGACATTTGCGCTACAGACTGCAGCAACGCCGGCCTTTTGGCAAGTACGGAAAACATGAATCATTGTCCTGAATGAAGTATGGTAATCCGCTCCCAATTGAAGATAAATCATGTACCTGACTCAGGAGTTGATAGCAAAAAAGCGTGACGGTGTACCCTTGGGGGCAGACGAGATTGCTGCATTCATTCAGGGAGTGACTGCGCAAACAGTGTCCGATGCCCAGATCGCCGCATTTGCCATGGCTGTTTGGTTCCAGGGCATGGAAGCGGGTGAACTGAAAGCCTTCACGCTTGCCATGCGCGACAGTGGTGCAGTTCTGCATTGGCGTGGGCTGGAAGGTCCGGTTCTGGACAAACACTCAAGCGGTGGTGTCGGTGACCTCGTCAGCCTGGTGCTGGGTCCGGTAGTCGCCGCTTGCGGCGGGTTTGTTCCGATGATTTCCGGTCGTGGCCTCGGGCACACGGGAGGTACGCTGGATAAGTTGGAAAGCATTCCGGGTTTTTGCACCAGCATCGCAATCGATCAATTTCAACAACTGGTCCGAGCCAATGGAATTGCTATCATTGGACAAAACGAAAAACTTGTGCCTGCGGATCAGCGGTTCTACGCGGTACGCGATATCACGGCCACGGTCAATTCTGTTCCGCTGATCATTGCTTCCATACTATCTAAAAAGCTGGCGGAGGGCCTGGATGCCCTGGTGATGGATATCAAACTCGGCTCCGGTGCATTCATGCGTGAGCCAGGGGAAGCCAGGCAGTTGGCAACCGGGATTTGCCGGGTTGCCACTGACTCGGGTCTGCCCTGCAATGCGCTGATCACGGACATGAACGCTCCTCTCGCGTGGTCGGCAGGAAACGCCCTGGAGGTTCGCGAGGCCATTGATTTTTTGACTGGCGGACCGCAGCACGACAGACTCTTAGCTGTGGTTCAGGCATTAGCCGCCGAGATGCTGGTTCTGGGAGGTATGGCAGCCGGCAGCCCACAGGCAGAGGACAAAGTATGCAGGGCACTGGAATCAGGCGCTGCGGCTGAGTGTTTTGCGCGCATGGTGGCCACTCAGGGCGGGCCGCATGACCTGCTGGACCGGCCTGCGAAGCATCTGCCGTCAGCGACTGTTTCCAGGCCAGTGTTCCCGGACTCACCCGGTGTTGTTACGACGATGGATACGCAATCAATAGGCTATGTGGTCGTCCATCTTGGCGGTGGTCGGCAACATGTGAATGACAGTATTGATCCGGCTGTGGGCCTGGCGGACCTGTGTACGCTGGGTCAGAAACTGGATGTACACACCCCACTGGCGAGGGTTCACGCGTCGAGTGAATCAGACTGGCAGCAGGCTGCGGCCCGTTTGAAGTCCGCAATCCAAATGGATCAGCCTATGTCCGGAGTTCAGCCGGTAATCCATGAGCGTATTCAGGGAGCACAGATGTCATGAAACCATTACCGGAGATCGCCGCACGGCTCAAACCCCATGCGCAAAGTGCAGCCTCCCGATCCTACTCGCCGTACAGTAAATTCAGGGTAGGGGCTGCCGTAAGCGGAGTGGATGGTGAGGTTTTCACCGGCTGCAACGTTGAGAATGCATCCTATGGTTTGACCCAGTGCGCTGAACGGAATGCAATCAGTGCTGCGATAGCAGGGGGAGTGCGTGTTGGAACTCTGACTTCACTGCTGGTTTACACACCGGGGGACACCGTGTGTCCACCCTGTGGCGCCTGCCGCCAGGTCATGCATGAAATGATGGCCCGGGAGAGCCGGGTCATTTCGTGTTGCGACGGAGATGTGTACAAAGTATGGACCCGGAAGGAGTATTTACCCGACCCGTTTGTTCCCGAAATATCTGATGGATAAAGGTGATCCTGCTATCAGGAAGAGGCAAGGTGCAGAACCTTGGCGCCGACGATATGCCCCTGTTTGAGTTCGATTAATGCCTTATTGGCCTCGTCAAGAGAATATTTCGTCACGCGCGGCCGCAATGGAATTTGTGCTGCGAGGCGCAGGCATTCCCGCACATCCTTACGGGTAACATTCGCGACCGACCGGATGGATTTTTCCTGCCAGAGATGGCGCTCATAGTCCAGTTGCATCAATATTTCCTGATCACCTGCCTCTTTTCGAATGGCGTTGATGACCAGGCGACCACCCGGAGCCAGGTTTTCCATTGCGGCAAGAACAGGGAGCCAGGCTGGCGTTGTATCTATAATGGAATCGAGTAATTGAGGCGGCTTCTCACGTGTATCCCCGGTCCAGAATGCGCCCAGTTTCGCGGCAAATTCCCGTTCTTTCCGGCTCCGTGCGAAAACAAAAATAGCTGTGTCCGGGTAGAGGAATCTCGCCATTTGCAGGACCAGGTGCCCGGAAGCCCCAAAACCGGTCAGCCCCAGAGCCTGGCCATTGTTGAGTTCACACAGGTAGAGCGCCCGGTAACCAACCGCACCGGCACACAGCAGTGGAGTCGCTTCACAATCGCCGATACCCTGCGGTATCGCCACAACAAATTCTTCGCGCGCTACCATGAACTGCGCATATCCGCCGCATACATCCCTGCCGCAGGCAACAAACTCAGGACAGAGGTTTTCTCTGCCGCTGGTACACCACTGACATACCCCGCAGGCTGAGTGAATCCACGCCACGCCTACCCTTTTTCCCCGTAGGCCCCGGTGGCAATCCGGGCCTTCTTCGACAACCGTGCCCACGACCTGATGGCCGGGAATCATCGGCAATTCAACCGGTGCGGTACGACCTTCAATCTCATCCAGTTCGGTGTGGCAGACCCCGCAGGCATGGACCCGGATCAGTATTTCAGTGTTATGTGGGTGGGGTAGGGCGATAACATCGCACTGCAGTGGGGGACAGGATTTATCTACCGTACCCAGCCGGTGAATACGCATGGCCCTCATTGATTTATTTTCGGTTTCTCTCAAGGCTGAATCCTCTGTTGCTATCCAGTATATGTAAAGCACTCAACGGCGTTCCAGTATTGTTTGCCAAAACACCACCATATTAACCAGCATGCCTGAACCTTAGCTATGACTATGTTTCTGCGATTGGGGCATGATGGCTGGTATTCGTGACTCAAAGTCCACATATCCAGATTTGAGCATGATTACTTCAGCTTTGCCGACCCTTCAGATTTGCTTAATGCACATACCGTTGCGCGGGAAATAGAACATGATGTTGGAATTACTACAAAACTGGCTCTTGAGTTATGGCCTGAATGAAAGCCTGGCGTTTTATGCTGCGCGCAGTGCTGCGGTTGTAGCCCTGCTGATTCTGAGTGCTATCGCGAACTTTGTGGCCAAACGCTATATCGTGTCAGCGCTCACCTACGTTATCTCCAGGTCCAAAACACAGTGGGATGATGCTGTCCTGCGTCAAAAAACCCTCAGCCGGCTAGCGCACCTTGCACCGGCGCTGGTTATTTATGTGCTCACGCCAATCGCACTGGCAGGCCTTGATGCAGCCATTACATTCACCAAAAGCGCCACTTTGATTTATATGATTATCATCCTGATGCTGGTGCTGGACTCATTGCTCAATACGGTTGAGGATGTTTACCAAAGTTTCCGGGCATCCAAAGAAATTCCTATCAAGGGCTTCATACAGATACTGAAATTGGTGGTGTATTTCCTGACAGCCATTTTCGTTACTTCCATACTTCTGAACAAAACCCCCGTCTACCTGCTCAGTGGGATTGGTGCGCTCACCGCAGTGCTGATGCTGGTGTTCCGGGATGCAATCCTCGGTTTTGTGGCAGGGATTCAACTGGCTGCAAACAAGATGGTGGCGGTGGGTGACTGGATCGAAATGCCGGACTACGGTGCCGATGGCGATGTACTGGAAGTGACCCTGACCACAGTCAAAGTACAGAACTGGGACAAAACGATTACCACAATTCCCACCTACGCCCTTATCAGTGAATCCTTCAAGAACTGGCGCGGCATGGATGAGTCCGGTGGACGGCGCATCAAACGAGCGGTGAGCATCGATATGAGCAGCATCCGGTTTTGCGATGAGGAAATGCTGGAGCGCTTTGGAAAAATTCAGTACATTTCCGCATACATCCAGAAAAAGAAGGATGAACTGGAAGCATTCAACCAGTCTGCAAATGTCGATAACGCCAGCCTGGCCAACGGCCGGCGCATGACCAACATCGGCACCTTCCGGGCCTACGTAGAGGCATACCTGCGCAACCACCCGATGATCAATAGAGATATGACTTTTCTGGTTCGGCAGTTGGAACCGACTCAAACTGGGCTGCCGATTGAAATTTATGTTTTCTGCAAAGATAAAGTATGGGCCAATTATGAGGCGATTCAGGCAGATATTTTCGACCATATCCTGGCCGTACTGCCAGAGTTCGATCTACGTGTGTATCAATATCCCACCGGTGCCGATCTCCGTGTGCTGAGTGCGTAATATATCCAGATATTTTTCGCGACTGCCAAGAGTACCGGAAAGAAACAGACACTATTTATACGTTACAGCACACGAGTATAATCAGGGTTGGATCGTTTCAACCCAAAGTGGAGAAAGACATGTCAGGATATAGCAAGATCGTCGTTGCGGTTGACCTTAGCACTGAGTCCGCGATCATTATGAAACGTGCCCTGGATGTGGCAGCGTCCGAGAGTGAAATTCACCTGATCTATGTGCAGGAACCAATGGATTCCGTGTACATGGGGGTGGTTCCCTACGGTCCGGTATTTGTCGGAATGGACGAGGTCGAGGAGAACCTCAAGGCGGAATTGACTCAGAAACTGAATAATATTGCTGATGAGTTCAACATTGCCCCAGACTCAAGGCACTTCCTGAACGGCACACCGGCGCGTGAAATTCACCGTTTCGCCGAAGAAAATGGCATGGATCTGATTGTACTGGGTACGCATGGACAAAAAGGAGTGAAGTTGCTCCTGGGAGCCACGGCAAACTCGGTGCTTCATGGTTCCAACTGTGATGTGCTGGCCGTACGGATTTTTGATGCCGACTAATTCACGGCTTGCGCCAGGCATCTGGCTTGCAGTTTTTTTTCTGGCGCTGGGCTGGTCAGCGTGGAAGCCTCATGATTATCCAACCTGGTGGCTGGAGGTGCTGCCGGCCCTGGTGGCATTGATCGCACTGTTTTTAACACGGAAGCGTTTTCCGCTGACCCCTCTGGCTTACTGGTTGATCCTGATCCATTCCATTATTTTGATGGTGGGTGGGCATTACACCTATGCTGAGGTTCCCCTTGGGGACTGGGTTCGTGACCTGATGGGCGGTGACCGGAACAACTACGACAAGTTGGGGCACCTGGCGCAGGGATTCATTCCTGCGATTGTGGCCCGGGAAATACTGCTTCGAAATTATGTACTTGCAAAACGAAGCTGGCTGCCTGTAATCGTGGTCAGCATTTGTCTTGCTATCAGCGCATTCTATGAACTGGTCGAGTGGTGGGTTGCCCTGCTCAGTAGCGAGGGTGCTGATGCTTTCCTGGGAACCCAGGGCTATGTTTGGGATACCCAGTCAGACATGTTTCTGGCGCTGCTGGGTGCAATTCTTGCCCTGTTCACGCTTGCGCGAATTCACGACCGCCAAATCCGGATAGTATCTGCACAGGGTCCATCAGAGCTTCCTCAGCTTATGCCGTGACTCGCTGTTGAAGGCGATTGGTTTTGGCGGTATTGGGCTTCCCGGAACTGGGTGATCTGCCTCATAATGCCGTTGGCATCCAGGCCGGCCAGACGCAAACATTCCCCGCGCGTGCCATGCTGGATAAAGGTATCGGTCAGGCCGATATTGAGCATGGGGATTGAAGCCCCGCTGGCCAGCACGGTTTCGTTGACACCACTGCCCACTCCTCCGGCAATCGCGTTCTCCTCGACGGTCACCAGGCAGGAGTGATTGTGAGCCGCAGCCAGGATGGCCTCCCGATCCAGTGGCTTGACGAATCGCATGTTGATCAGTGTCGCGTTAAGTTGCTCAGCAACTTTTCGGCAGGGCTCGACCATGCTGCCGAAAGCCAGGATTGCCATATCCTTTCCATCCCTGAGAACTTTCGATTTGCCAATGGGTATGGCGGTCATTTCTTTTTGTACTTCTATTCCAGGACCGGTTCCGCGTGGATATCGAACAGCCGCAGGCCCCTGGTGCCTGAAGCCGGTGTACAGCATTTGCCGGCATTCATCTTCATCTGCAGGCGCCATGATGACCATGTTGGGGATGCAGCGCATGAAACTAAGATCAAAACTGCCGGCGTGGGTGGGGCCATCGGGTCCGACCAGTCCGGCACGATCAATGGCGAACAACACCGGTAAATCCTGCAAGGCAACATCATGGATCAACTGGTCGTAGGCGCGCTGCAAAAAAGTGCTGTAAATGGCAACGACCGGATGAGCACCTTCACAGGCCATACCGGCCGCCAGGGTGACACTGTGCTGCTCAGCGATGCCAACATCAAAATAGCGGTCGGGGAAACGCTGATGGAATTCAACCATGCCGGAGCCCTCGCGCATGGCAGGAGTGATGGCCAGCAAACTGCTATCTTGTTCCGCCATATCGCAAAGCCATTGACCGAAGACTTCGGTGAACTTGGGCTTGCGCGGCTCAGGGGAGGGCATGGGTATAACGCCGGTATCCGGGTCGAAAGGCCCGACGGCATGATACTTGACCGGATCCTCTTCTGCGTGACTGTAGCCCTTTCCCTTCGAGGTGATGATGTGGAGCAGGTTGGGGCCCTTCACGTCACGCGCGGTGCGAATGGTGCGAATCAGGGTTGGCAGATCGTGACCGTCGATGGGGCCGAGGTAGTTGAACCCCAACTCTTCGAACAGTGTGCTGGGCATGACCATGCCCTTAATGTGCTCTTCCCAGCGGCTCATAAAT
Organism: Gammaproteobacteria bacterium; assembly: GCA_024279945.1. Lineage (GTDB taxonomy): Bacteria > Pseudomonadota > Gammaproteobacteria > Xanthomonadales > SZUA-36 > JAJRRA01. The sequence goes on along the minus strand of JAJRRA010000007.1, from coordinate 21,268 downwards.
CGCCAGGTTCTGGAGTCTCGCTGGATCAGCTTCTTGCTGCGTTCACGGATACCGGTAACCGTTGGACCGCTCATCAGGCGCCCTAAAGCTTTTGTCATGGCCCCCACGTTGGGTGAGATGGACATCTGGTTCTCATTAAGAACCACGAGGAGATCATTATTCAGATCGCCGCCGTGATTGAGAGCTTCAAATGCCATGCCGGCAGAGATTGAGCCATCACCGATAATCGCTACGCATTTTCGGTCTTCTTCCTGCATTGCTGCAACGATGGCCATGCCCAGGGCTGCGCTGACCGAAGTGGACGAGTGGCCGGTGCCAAATGCGTCGTATTCACTTTCCGAACGCTTCGGGAAGGGCGCCAGACCCTGTTTTTGCTTGATGGTTGTGATCTCATTAGCGCGGCCGCTGAGAATTTTATGGGGGTAGGCCTGGTGTCCTACGTCCCATACAACCCGATCCCTTGGGGTATCAAACAGATAGTGCAGAGCTACAGTCAGCTCGACACAGCCCAGGCCGGCTCCGAAATGCCCCCCACTGGTAGCGACAGACTCGATCAGGAAGCAACGCAGTTCGTCAGCGACCTGGGGTAACTGATCTTCTTCGAGCTGTCTCAGGTCAGCCGGGGAACTGATGGCGCTCAGGAGTGGAAAAAGCTGTGTATTCATCTAGTCTATCTTATCCCTGTTCGCCCGCACAGGCTAACCCTGTATCGGGATTTTGGTTTTTCCGGGTTGTTCATAATTGAATTCGTCGGCCTGTTGAGGGTCAACAATCGCGGCTGACAACGTAGTTGGCCAGCCAGATCAGCGTGGAAGTGTCGCCCTGGAAACTGTCCAGGCTTGAGATTGCCTCGTCCCGCAGTGCAACGGCGCGCCGTTGTGACTCTGCAAGGCCCAGGATGGATGGAAAGGTCGGCTTGTTGAGTGCGGCATCAGCCCTCGTGCTTTTTCCTGTCAGTGCGCTGTCCCCGGTTACATCAAGGATGTCGTCGTGGACCTGGAATGCGAGGCCGAGACAGTCGCCAAAATCAGAAAACTGCTTGTGGGTGTCGGCACCGACATCAGCCATGTGACAGGGCGCGGTGACGGCAAGCTGAATAAGCGCCCCGGTTTTCAGGCGATGCATGGTTTCCAGTTCCGGCAGGCTGATCGAATTGCCTACAGCACCCAAATCCAGAGCCTGACCACCGGCCATTCCGGTCGAACCACAGGCGCTGGCCAGTTCCCTGATCAGTGTCAGCTTGATTGCGGCTTCGCCCGGTATAGCGCTTGCCAGGATATCGAACGCCAGGGCCTGTAAAGCATCTCCGGCAAGAATTGCGGTGGCTTCGTCAAAGGCGCGGTGACAGGTTGGCTGTCCTCTGCGCAGATCATCGTCATCCATGGCGGGCAGATCATCGTGAATCAGCGAGTAGGTATGAATAAGCTCTATGGCGCAGGCCAGCGGGTCGAGCAGATCCATTGCCAGGCCAAAAGCCTTGCCCGAGGCATAGACCAGCACGGGGCGGAATCTTTTTCCACCTGCCAGAGATGAGTAGCGCATGGCCTGATGCAGGGTGCCTGGATTCACGTCGGCCTGAGGCAGATGCTGGTCCAGTATCGCCTCGAAGTGCCGCTGCCAGGTGGAGATTTCTGCCCGTTGTTCAGTCGTTGCTTTCAAATGGGACCGCTGAAGATTCATCATTTGCTTCAATCAGTTGCTCAACAGTTTGCTGCGCCTGTTCAAGGATACCCTGGCAGTGCCGGGTCAGTTCCACACCACGCTTGAATTGCTGTAGGGACTGATCAAGGCTCAAATCACCCGATTCCAATTGCTCGACCAGATTTTCCAGGTCACTGAGCGCTTGTTCAAAACTGGTTTCCTGTGTAGGTTTTTTATTCATTACATTTGATCTGCCTGATGCAGAGTAAAGCAGCGGTTCTTCAGGGGCTGTCAACGATGTCAGGCCCCAATTTGTGACTGACTGACGGACACTAACCCAGGGACTTACAGTGGTCAACCGCCAAATGATGGCAAGCTGCTCTCAGATCTGACAGCAGGGGCGAATCTGGCTCCCAGCGATACTCCACATTTTGGGCTTCGAGCCAGCTTTTCAAGCGATGGGCGATAATCCAGTCACCGATGGCCACAGCCTCTCCATCCCAATACAGCACCGGAATGCTCGACCTGAGCCAGGGCGGAATGGCGGATTCTCGAAAAAGGTCTTTCAGCTTACGCCGGACACCCTGTTTGTGAAGCCTGATCCGCTCGCTCTTGCGGCGGGCTCCAATGACCCAGCCACCAGGAATGTTGCTTGTGGCGCCAGACAGTTGAAGACACCCCAGTGAATCGCCCAATTCCAGTTTTGAGCCGGTGGCCCACTCCTGATCGGATGCAAGGCCAGGGATGGCCTGGTCCTGTAGCCAGATCAGATCGCCATACAGTTTCATTTGCCAGTTGTCCCAGCGCACTTCCGCCTGGCTGGCGCGGGTGGATTCGGCAATTTGCTTGATGAACTCATTGAGACGCACTTCGGATAATGCCGGGATTTCCTGCCGTCGCAGCCACTGGCGCAACACCAGGGCCCGCATAGGTGGTTCCAGTTGCAGAAAAGGGCCAAGGGGCATTTGGTGCCGGCAATGCAGGAGCTCATTACAGTGGCTGTCGATAAAATCCGCCAGGGCCATTGCGCTTATTCTCGCCGTTCTCGAGGTACGGGTTAATCGCCGAATGACCCCGGGCCAGCGGCTTTCCAGTTGTGGAAAGAGGGAATTTCTCAGGAAATTCCGGTCGAACGATTGGTCTTTGTTTGACGGGTCTTCCAGCCAATCGATGCCATGCCGGACCAGATAGCTCTCGAGTTCAGATCTTGTGGTGCACAGCAAGGGCCGGGCGACCTGACCCTGGCCGAGCTTGCGCAGTTCCGGAATACCGGCCAGGCCTTCAATACCACTGCCCCTCATCAGGTTCAGGAACAGGGTTTCAGCCTGGTCGTCCGCATGGTGTGCCGTCAGGTAAATATCACCGGCCTGCAATAGTTCAGCAACAGCCCGGTAGCGGCAGTTTCGCGACTCTTCCTCAATACTGCTTTTATTGCTTTGCCTGATATCCAGCTTACGACTGGTGAAGCTGATGCCCCGTTCCCGGCAAAAAATCCGGCAATGAGATTGCCATGCATCCGCTCCAGCGTTTAAGCCATGGTGAAAATGAACTGCGTGTATCGGCGCCGGTAACTCATCGCGGCATTGATACAGGGCATGGAGCAATGCGCTTGAATCAGCCCCGCCACTGAAGCCGACCCAGTACATCCTGGTTTGGGGCAGGCGGGCCATCGACTGCAGCAGCCGATGATGGTTAAACCTTTCATCCGGATGAGCCAATGTTAGCCGTTGAATTCGCCAAATGAGAGCAGGCGCTTATAGCGGGTGTCCAGGAGTTGATCGGTTGTCTGTGCGCCCAGCACCTCAAGTTGTGCTTCGATGCAGTTCGCAACCCGTATGGCTACTTTATCCGGGTTTTTGTGCGCGCCGCCCAGTGGCTCCCGAATAACTTTGTCGACCAGGCCAAGTTCTTTCAGGCGAGCGGAAGTGATGCCCAGCGCGGTCGCGGCGCTTTGCGCATTGGCGGCGTCTTTCCACAAAATAGAGGCGCAGCCTTCCGGTGTAATTACGGAGTAGGTGCTGTACTGAAGCATATTCACACGGTCACCGACGCCGATCGCCAGTGCACCACCGGATCCACCTTCGCCGATAATGGTGCAGATGACAGGCACCGGCAGGCGGGAGAGGACTTGCAGATTACGGGCAATCGCTTCCGATTGCCCCCGCTCTTCTGCACCCACGCCCGGATAGGCGCCCGGTGTGTCGATAAAGGTGACCAGTGGCAGCCGGAACCGGGCTGCCATGTTCATCAATCGAAGCGCTTTGCGATAACCTTCCGGCCGTGCCATACCAAAATTTCTGAATATTTTTGCCTTCGTATCACGCCCCTTTTGCTGTCCAATGAACATGATGGCCCTTCCCCGGAACCGGGCCAGTCCACCGACGATGGCATGGTCATCGGCGAAAGTGCGGTCGCCGTGCAACTCATGAAATTCATCAAAGATTTTTTCGATGTAATCCAGTGTATAAGGACGCAGTGGGTGCCGGCTCAACTGGGAAATTTGCCAGGGCGTCAAGTCCTTGAATATTCCCCTGATTTTTTGCCGCATCTTGATCTGAAGTCGCCGAATCTCCTCATCGAGATTGATCGCGTTGTCAGAACCGACGTTGCGCAGTTCATCAATTTTGGCCTGTAATTCGGCGATCGGTTGTTCGAAATCAAGGTAATTGGGGTTCATTGCTCTGCTCGCTGGATCCGGATCACATTATAGCCTGAGAAGACATAATCAGGCGTGTGGAGATAAATCCGCAGGGATGCATTGTACTGCTGGTATGGATTCCGTCCGCCAGTGCGCACAGGCCCACGACCAGAGTTCCTCCAGTCTCATTCCATCCGGTGGTCCTTGCCCCAGAAATTGCAGGGCCATACGCACAGCTTCCTCAGCGGGGAGTCTGTCGAGGGGGTCGGATTCAAAACGTTTTCCAAGCTTCCTGCCCTGATCATCGACTGCAACCGGATGATGCAGGTACGCTGGCGTGGGTAAACCAAGGACGTGCTGCAAATGGATCTGCCTGGCGGTGGATTTGAGTAGGTCTGAACCTCTTACCACTTCAGTGATGCCCTGGAAGGCATCGTCAACCACGACCGCCAACTGATAGGCGGTCAGTCCATCAGCACGCTGGATAACAAAGTCTCCGACCGTCTGTTCCAGGTTTTCCACAACGGCGCCCTGAACAAGATCAGTAAATTGTACCGTGCTGCCCTTGACCTTAAGCCGGACTGCACGGGGCGTTTTGCCGCGCGCGAGGCCATTTCTGCAGGTGCCGGGATAAATACCCGAAGGCGGCAGGTCCTTTCTTGAACAGCTACACCAGAAAGCTTTGCCTTCGCTCAACAAGGTGTCTATTGCCGATTGATAAGCGCCGCATCGCGTGCTCTGGTAGAGAACCGGCAGGTCGGAAGTCATGCCCAGCCGTTCCAGGTCATGCAGGATACGCTTTGCGCTGCCGGCAACCTCACGTGGCGGGTCGATGTCCTCCATCCGGATCAGCCACTTCCCATGGACATGTTTTGCCTGCAAAAAGCTGGCAAGCGCAGAGACCAGTGATCCGAAATGCAGATCACCCGTCGGTGACGGTGCGAATCGGCCTGAATGGTGATAAGTAGTTACTGTGCGATGACCTGGGAGGTTTCTTGCAGAAAGGCGCCGGAAATCAGCTTCACTCCGCATTGCCACAAGACAGCCAGGTTGGAGGTATCGGCCACTTCGTCTGCTATAACCGAAGCGCCGTGGAGTTCCGCTTCATCGACAACTTTTCGAATGGACTCCTGGCAGACGTTATCCGTGGTCAGGTTTTCCGTGAGTTTCGGATGAAGTTTGACGTAGGAGACATCAAGGTGTTCGAGCAGTTGGGAACTGCGTCGGCCGTTGTCAAAATGGCTGATGGCCAACTGACAACCCAGTGGTTTCAGCTCTTTCATCAGCCGCTGTGCCGGCTTGAGGTTGGCTTGAGCCGCAGTGGCATCAATCTGCAGAACGATATGCCGGCCTTCGACACAATTTTCCTTCATCTGATCGGCAAACCAACCGGGGAATCCGTAGTCGAGAATGGAGTTATTGCTCACACTGATGACCTGTGTTTCATCGCTTTCAACGAAAGTCTTCAACAGGCCGGGAATGACATGCCTGTCGATCATGCCGGCCAGGTCATTGCGATCTGCAATTTGCTCATATTCCGCCGGTGGATGATCGCCGACCTCTTCACGCATGAAGGTCAGGTTTTCTATCAGTTGCTTGCCTTCACCATCCAGGTCGACAATAGGTTGCTGGACGGTATAAAAATCCTGATTGCCCAGCGCACAATTGATTCGCTCAATCCAGTGCTGGTCGTCATCGCCCAGGGTAACGGCTTCGAGTTTTTGACGAAAGATGACGACGGTATCACCCGCTTTTACAGCTTCTGCGTAGGCATCGCGTGCCTTGGAAATGATATCACCGGCGTTCAGGGCCAGTCGGTCGATCGCAGCCATACCAATGCTGCAGGACGTGGAGATTGCCCGGTCTCCCAGTTCCACAATATGGCTGCGGTATGCCTGGAGGATGTCGTGCGCTGTTTTTTCCAGTTTGCTCTTGTCCGCTTCCTGAATCAGCAGCGCAAATCCCTGATCCCCGATGCGGGCGGCAATATCTTCGTTCGTCAGGCAACTTTTGAGCAGGGTCGCCAGGTCAGCAAGGAACGATTCGGATGATTCAACATCCAGGTCCTCTTGCAGCTTGGTAAAGCCATCCGGTTCAAGATAGAGTACGGCGGCTGCACGATTCCCCTGTGCGGTTTTACTGCCTATGAACTCATCAAGCCGCGTCATAAAAGCCCTTCTGTTATAGAGCTGGGTGAGCGGGTCCATGACGCGCAGGCGTTCAATTTCTGCTTTGAGGTCCGTTGCCGCATCGCGTTTCTCAACCATCATTTGGATACAGTCTTCACCATCAAAACGTGCCGGTGAGAATGCCAGGCTCGCTTTAAACTGGCTTCCGTCGGGCCGCAGGACATCGACCTCGAGCGCCTTGTCCGGAAATTGACCTTTCGCAAGGCCTTTGAACAGTTTCTTCAGATTGATATCACCCGCTTTCAACATCTCCAGCAGGGACAATCCGGTGATTTCAGATTCGTCCTTGACCTGTAGTGCTTCCAGGTAGGCGCGGTTGGAATACACATGAAACCCCTCATGAATGTATGCGATCGCGTCATGGGAACTGTCCAGCAGGAGATTGTAGCGATGCTCAAGCTCCTCCTGATGTTGTTGCTGTTGCATCCGGGTTCGATAGGCCTCGCTGCGCTTGATCAGGCGGCTGACCGTTTCTGCCAGAAGTCCTTCCCGGGTGGAATTGATGACGTAGCAAGCGGTTGTTTTCAGTGTGTTGACCAGCAATTCCGGTTCTTCCAAATTGGTGAACAGGGCAAGCGCTACATCAAGCACCCCGGCCAGTTCACTCATTTCGGCCAGGCTGGCATCATCCGGCTCCGGGTCGACATAAAGAATCAGAACAGGGGAGTCATTGTCCAGTGCGCGTTTGACTTCAGTACTGGTTTGGGCGTGAATCACATGAACATCAATACCGGAATTACGAAGCAGGGAATTAATGTTCTCTGCAGACTCCGGGGACCTGTCCACGACTAGAATATTGACGCTGTGCATTTAGGATGGGCCTCCTCTGCCTTTTACACACAAGGAAGTTTTTACCACATTTATCTACAATAAATCAATTAATTATCGCTGTAACTGAATATCATTTCCAGCACAATTTGATGGTTGTCCGGTAAGCAAAATAATTCATTTCTGTGATTCGCGGGGGCAATCGCTGTGCAGAAGGTTTTCCCAGCGCAATAAAATGACAATAGCGGCTGACGTGCCGGCTTGGTTCGCGCTATCATTCACCTTTGGGACGGCAAACGGGCCGGGCTGAGCGGAGTTGCCGCTACACCCGGCAGACGCCGTGTTTACGCCGCGAGGGAGGACCCGATGGCAAGTTATAGTACCAATGAATTCAAGAGTGGGCTGAAAATTATCCTCGACGGCGATCCTTATAACATGGTTGAGAATGAATTTGTTAAACCGGGTAAAGGACAGGCGTTCAACCGGGTACGTGTCCGCAACCTGAAGACCGGCCGGGTGATTGAGCGCACGTTCAAGTCAGGTGAGTCCGTGGAGGCGGCGGACGTTTTTGAAATGGATGTCCAGTATCTTTATAACGATGGAGAATTCTGGTACTTCATGGAACCGGAAACCTTCGAGCAACACGCCTGTTCCCGTGAAGCTGTTGGTGAAGGTACGAAATGGATCAGGGAAGAAGCTATTTGCCAGATCACCCTGTTTAACGGAACGCCACTCAGCGTTTTGCCACCCAATTTCACCGAGTTGAAAATTGTCGAAACCGATCCCGGCCTGAGAGGAGATACCTCAAGCGGGGGCGGAAAGCCCGCAACGCTGGAAACCGGCGCTGTCGTGCGCGTTCCGCTGTTCGTCAATAATGGAGAAGTCATCAGGGTTGATACCCGCACGGGTGAATACGTCTCCCGGGTTAAGGCTTAGCCCGTATTTCCAATGACAGAGACTGGCGCTCCACAGGACAGCCCCGGTTCGGGACTCACATTGATTCATCCCCGCTATCTGGTGGCCGTGAGGCCACAGGGTGTCGTGCTGGAAGAGTATTCAGTTGCAATCGAGCAGGGCATGATTGTTTCAATCATGAGCAGAAGTGAGTCCGCTCAAGCCTATCCGCAGGCTGAATCCATTGAGCTTGCGGAGCATGTCCTGCTACCCGGTTTTATCAATGCACACACCCATACACCGATGACACTGCTGCGGGGTTATGCCGATGATATGGATCTTGATGTCTGGCTAAGGGAGCACATCTGGCCGGCAGAGCAGGAGTTTGTAGGCCCTGCATTCGTTGCCGATGGCGCCAGGCTGGCCATCGCGGAAATGTTCCGGGCCGGAACCACCTGTTTCAATGACATGTATTTTTTCCCTGATGTTCTGGGTGAGGTTTGCCGGGAAGTCGGTATCAGAGCCCGTATCGGTGTGCCGCTTATTGAGACCCAAAACGCCTGGGCATCGGACATAGACAGCTATTTCGAGCAGGGACTGAAGCTGCATGAGGACTGGCGGTCGGAACCCCTGCTGAACATCACTTTTTCCCCGCATGCTCCCTATTCGGTTTCAGATGAAACGTTGCGCCGGGTTGCCGCTTATTCGCAGGAACTGGATGTGCCGGTTCACCTGCATTTGCTGGAAACAAAATGGGACATCAAGCACTCCCTCCAGCACCATGATGTACACCCGCTGGTACGCCTTAAGAATCTGGATCTGCTCAATTCCCGCTTACTGGCCGTCCACATGACGCAGTTATCTGCCGGCGATATTGACCAGCTTGCACAGTCGGGTGTTCATGTCATCCATTGCCCACAATCCAACCTGAAACTTGCCAGCGGGATCTGTCCGCTTGATTCCCTGCTCGAGGCCGGTGTTAATGTCGCACTCGGAACGGATGGGGCGGCCAGCAACAACGACCTCGACTTGTTGTCTGAAGCGCAGACAGCCGCACTCCTGGCCAAGGGTATTTCAGGGAATGCCCAGGCAGTCGATGCATTCCAGGCGCTGGAGATGATGACGATCAATGGCGCCAAAGCACTGGGTCTGGAAAGCCTGACCGGCAGTATCGAAGTTGGCAAAGCGGCAGACCTGTGCGCTATTGACCTGAGTTGCCCCGAGACACAGCCGTTATACCATGTGGTGTCCCAGGTGATATATGCTGCATCACGAAGGCAGGTCAGTGATGTCTGGGTGTCCGGGCGACGGGTGCTCGACAGCGGTCAACTGACAACAATCGACCTGAAGGAAGTCACCGGGAAAGCGAGTCAATGGCAAAGCCGTTTATCCGGATTTGGAAACAGGAAAAACCCGGCGTGAATCATGCATGGTGCGGGTTGGAAGTGAGGGTATTGTGAATCAAGCTGATGAAATGAATTTTGATCCCAGGGAACAAGAGAAATTTGATGATGCAGCCTCGGGCTGGTGGGATGCTGAAGGGCCTTTCCGTCCCTTGCACGATCTCAATCCGGCCCGGCTCAGGTTTATTACCGAGCGATGTGAACTGGATAAAGCCAGGGTTGTCGATGTCGGTTGTGGCGGTGGAATCCTGTCCGAGGCGATGGCCCGGGAAGGCGCCAGGGTCAGCGGCATAGATGTAGCGCCCCGGGTTCTTTCCGTCGCAGAACTTCATTTGCACGAATCGGGCCTGGACATTGATTATCAGCAGAAAACGGTGGAATCGCTGGCATCGGAAAACCCGGGTCAGTTCGACATGGTTACCTGCATGGAAATGCTGGAGCATGTTCCGGACCCTGCATCCATTATCGCCTCCATCCAGGTGTTGCTGAAACCGGGAGGCCATGGATTTTTTTCTACGCTCAATCGCACACCACTCGCATTTGCACTGGGCATCGTGGGAGCTGAGTACCTTGCCCGCTTGTTACCACGAGGGACGCATCGTTATGATCGGTTTATTCGTCCCTCAGAGTTGGGTCACTGGGTGCGTGAAGCGGGCCTTACCGTTGAAGATATCACCGGAGTGCATTACAACCCGCTGACGCGAAGCGTTATGCTCGGTGGCGGAGTCAAGGTGAATTACCTGATGCACGTGATGAAGCCGGCATGACATCCATGATCAGGGCGGTGCTGTTTGACCTTGATGGGACTTTACTCGATTCCGCCCCGGATCTGGTTGCGGCCCTGAACCAGGTACGTGAAAACGAAGACCTCCCCCCGCTGGCGGTGGCGGAAATGAGCCCTTATGTTTCCCATGGCGCTGTCGGCCTGCTGAACGCAGGCATGCCGGCCACCGACCCGGCCACATTTGAATCCTGGCGTGGCGGTTTCCTCGATCATTATGCTGAGAATTTTTACCGTGAATCATCCCTGTATGAAGGCGTACGTGAACTGATTGATTTTTTAAACGTTTCCGCTATTCCGTGGGGTATCGTCACCAACAAAGTTGAAGCATTTACCTTGCCGATTCTCGAGGCGTCCCATTTGAACGATACGATTTCCTGCGTGGTTTGCGGGGATACTCTGAGCAGGAGCAAGCCGGACCCGGCACCCGTCAGCCTGGCTTGCGGAATACTTAATGCGAAGCCTGAAAATACCCTTTTCGTTGGAGATGACAACAAGGATCTTGTTGCAGGCAAGGCGGCAGGTACCCAAACAGCGGTTGTACATTATGGCTACGGTTCTCATGATCCGGATGAGCCCCTGGTTGCTGACAGCATCCAGATTCACCACCCGTCTGAACTGATCGTGGTGGTGAAGGATGGCTGGGCGGGGCCGCGGTAAGCCGTATTTCTGATCGAACATGGAATCTGGTCTTGAGTGCGGAAAAAAATATGAGCAATAGCAAAATACGCCTGAAAGGAGGCTGCCATTGCGGAGCCGTTGAATACGAAGTCAGGGTGGGCAGGCAACTGTCGGTACGTGAATGCAACTGTTCGATCTGTAGTAAGAGCGCATACCTTCACCTGATTGTTTCCGCCCGGGATTTTCACCTTCTCAAGGGGCAAGACGACTTAAGTGAATATCGTTTTAACACGGGTGTGGCCAGGCATTTATTTTGCAAGCACTGCGGAATCAAATCTTTTTATGTTCCCCGTTCCCATCCCGATGGTTTCAGTGTCAACGTCAACTGCCTCGATCTTCCCGGGGAAGTTGCCGTTACGGTAGAGCAATTTGATGGTCAGAACTGGGAACGGAACGCTGCAGCGCTGAAGCAGTTAAGCGAAGACGGCTGACCGATACCAGCTCAGTCGCCGGAAATAACTTTCGGCCCTTTGCCCGCGGTTTTTTCGTAAACGCCTTTGCCGGATTTCCGGTACTGGGTGAAGCCGTGTTTTTCCAGGTTTGCGGTATCCAGTGAAGGGCTGGATTTCGTCAGATTGGGTGCGGAAATAACTCTCTCTACTGCCACACCGCATTGCGGGCAGGTCAGCAAGCGGCGTTCGCTGATTTTTCTCAGCATTTCAAATCCATCTGAACAGAAGTCACATCCTTTTTCCCGTTCAGGCTGGTATTCGTAAATGGGCATCCTGGTTCCGTGTTGCACACTGTGATAGATATTATGCCCCAGACATACGTGCAGGCAATACGCCAATTTCCAAAATTCAGCAAAGCCGGTACACTGCTGCGGCGCCAGGAGGAAAGCAAAAAATGAATCAGAAGCTGAAAAACAAGACGATACTGATCACCGGGGCCGCCGGTGGCCTGGGATCTGAGCTGTCATTACTTTGTGCGGCTGAGGCAGCTAATACCGTTATGCTCGATGTTGACCAAAAAGGACTGGAATCGACTTACGACTCGATTATCGAAAAGGGTTTGACGGAACCCGTTTTATACCCCATTGATCTTGCCGCGGCCGGTCCGGAGCAGTTTGACGAGCTGGTTAGTGCACTGGAATCAGAACTGGGTGGTCTCGATGGCCTGGTTCATTGCGCCGCACGGTTTGAAGGCCTGAGACCACTGGACCAGATTCCACCCCCCGAGTGGCTGCACCAGGTGCAGGTCAACATCAATGCAAGCTGGCTTTTGAGTGTTTCCTGTCTCCCCTTGCTGCGCAAGTCCGACACCGGCAGTCTATATTTTATCCTTGAGGATCTGGAAAGGGTGTCGGGTGCATTCTGGGGCGCCTACGGCATCAGCAAGCACGCACTCAAAGCGCTCACCAGCCAGTTTGCAGAAGAATATACGTCCTCGGGAATTCAGGTGCTGGGAATTAATCCCGGCCCCATGAGAACCCGACTTCGGGCCACTGCATTCCACGGCGAAGACCCGGGCTTTCGTCAGGAACCGGCAATCGCGGCGGCAAAAATTGTGGAGTTTCTATCGGGCGAACGTACCCCCGAAGCAGTTTTCGTTGACCTGATCTAGCCCCAATATTGGGGCTGGCTTAACTGTTGGGTAATCCCTCCCAGGCATCGTCAGATCTTTCACATACGTCCTGAACAATACCTTCCAATGTGTGAACTTCATCATCCGTCAATGCAGAGAAAGCTTTTTCCTCAGAACGCGGCGCGCAGAACGCGAAGCAGAACGCCGGACGCAGAACGCGGACACCGGACGCAGAACGGACAGAACGCGGACACCCATCGTAACGCCAGCGCAGAACGCCAGAACGCGCAGCCAGAACGCGGACACCCATCGTTCATTCCAGCCGAATACGTGGGGACGCAGAACGAACGCCAGAACGCGGACACCCATCGTTCATTCCAGCCGAATACGTGGGGACGCAGAACGCGGACACCCATCGTTCATTCCAGCCGAATACGTGGAATTTTTCGAGGAATTAGAATCCACAAGAAGACTCGCAATATTATTTGCCCGGTCAAGACAGAAATGGAGGGGGTTTAACCGGATTAGGATGAAAAAGTGAATTGGCAACCCGATAGGTCGCCATCAATTGAAACTGGTTCTACAATGTCAAGACTCGGGACAGAGCCTTCGTCCCACTGCCAGGCCTTTAACAAACTGTTGCCCAATGGAGTGGGCGAAGGCACGTAGCCTACTCACAGGCCCCAAAGCACCGTACGGTTGCTTTTCTTTCCGGCAGAGGTAATCCAACACCGGTGCCGCATCCATTCCCAAGCGGGTCAGTAAGGGTGGTGTGTTGGCTGGAATGAAACCCTTCTTTCCGGGGTTGATCTCACGCCCTGCCCAGTCCACCAGTTCCAGGTAGTCCTTTAATCTAAATGGAATTGCGAACGCGCCATCAGTCGTTGCAGCAAAAGGCTGCAAGGATCCATCTTCCGGATGAAGAATACGCTGTTGCACCGAGGTAAAATCAGACTGCTCCGGTGTTAATGCGATTGCGGCCCGGATGGGGTTGAGATCCACATAAGCCATACAGGCCAATAACGCTCGCTCATCCAACAAAGCCTGAGACTTGAAGCGTCCTTCCCAGAATCGACCACTGCACCGATCCTCATGATTGGCCATGCGTGCAATGGGCTCATTCAAACAGCGCATAAACCAGGATAAATCCATCAGGCGTTCACGCCAGGTGACTATCAAGTTGGTTACACTGGCATCCTCGCTCGAGCTGAGCGTTGTTTGAGCCCAGAACTGGTGGATGACGATTGGCCCGGAAAACAGGGTTGTCCAACGCCTGGCGACTTCATGATCCGTCCATTGATGGGCCTTTTGAGTGTCGATTCCAAGTACGACATGGTAGTGATTATGCATGACGGCAAAAGCACATAAATCAATCGCAAAGACCGAGGCAAGCAACTTCATACGGTCTACAATCCACTGTCGCCGGTGTTCGAAATCAAAGCCGCTTACCGGATCATTGCCACACAAAAAGGCGCGACGTACGCAGCGAGAGATGCAATGGTAATACGGTGTGTCATCTAATGACACCAAACGTTTTCTGGGTTGTGGCATGAGGCCAGTCTGAACCTATTCGGAATTCCCCGGTAGAGCAAAATGACTTGGAGTTCTGTAGGATAATGGACGAAAAATGGGTGTCCTGATCTTCCATCTTCCTCTTGGATTTTCCACGGAGATTGTATCGCCATGGCTGATGAGCTGTTTTTGAAAATTATCAATCGTGAAATACCGGCAGAAATCGTATATGAAACGGATGAAATACTGGCCTTCCGTGACATCAACCCCCAAGCGCCGGTGCATGTTCTGATTATCCCCAAAGAAAGGATCCCCACCACAAATGACCTCAAGTCACGGCACGCAGAATTGGTCGGAAAACTGGTTTTAGCAGCGGTGGAAATCGCCCGGGAAGAAGGTCTGTCTGAAGATGGATACCGCCTGGTGATGAACTGCAACCAGGCAGGCGGGCAAGCGGTGTACCATATCCATTTGCATCTGCTTGGCGGGAGGCAAATGACGTGGCCGCCTGGCTGAAACAACTGTTTGGGAACTCCTCACACCAATCGACCATGACGGTAGTCTTCAGTGGCCTGTTCGATTTATTCCGCCGAAAAATCCCGATACTGTGGCTTGCCCATTTTTTCGGCAGCCGGTAGTTGACAATATCGGGAAGCCATCATCTGTCGCTTCGCAATTGATCGCGATTGTGCTTGTTTGAGAAATCCAGCGTGGGGCCCACCGGTACGACCTGTGTAGGATTGATGGTGGTCTGGCTGACATAGTAATGCGTCTTGATGTGCTCAAAATTTACCGTCTCTGCAATGCCGGCGGTTTGATACAGGTCGCGCACGTAATTGGAAAGATTGGGGAAGTCCTCAAGGTGTTTGAGATTGGTTTTGAAGTGGCTGTAGTACACTGCATCAAACCGAATCAGGGTGGTAAACAATCGCCAGTCGGCTTCGGTGACCCGGTCGCCCATTAAGTATCGTTGTTGCCCCAGGCGTTGCTCAATCGCATCCAGAGTATCAAACAGGCGCCGGAAGGCAGCTTCATAAGCTGTTTGAGATGTGGCGAAGCCTGCGCGGTAAACACCGTTGTTGATGTCGTCATAAATCAAATGATTGAGGGCATCGATCTCCGCCTGTAGCGGTGCGGGATAATAATCGCTGTGATCTCCGGTTAGGTTGTTAAAAGCACGGTTAAACATGCGGATGATTTCTGAGGACTCATTGTTCACAATCGTGTGCCGCTTTTTATCCCACAGCACCGGTACGGTGACCCGGCCGCTGTAAGTGGGCTCGGCTGCCGTATAAACCTGGCTCAGGTATTTAATGCCTTCGATAGGATTGTCCTCAGAGACCTCAGAAAATTCCCAGCCGTGCTCCAGCATCCTGGCATCAACAATGGTGATTCCGATGAACTGTTCGAGCTTTTTCAGCTTGCGAAAAATCAGGGTACGGTGGGCCCAGGGGCAAGCCAGGGACACAAACAGATGGTAGCGTCCGGCCTCGGCTTCAAAACCCGACTCACCGATCCAGTGGCGAAACTGAGCGTCCTGACGGATATACTCGCCGCCGGTAGATGTGGTGTCATACCAAACATTCCGCCAATTGCCGTCGACCAGTAGTCCCATATTTATCTCCCTATGTATTCAAAGAGTTTGTTGTGTTTGCATATTGTTATTTATCGACATAAACAAATAAATCGAGTTATATTAACTAATATATTCAAAATATTTGAACTATTATTGGACTACAAAATGAAACGACTGATTAGCCTGGAATCGTTGGAAGTCCTGGATGCCATTGATCGTAAAGGAAGCTTTGCTGCTGCGGCCAATGCCTTGTACCGGGTGCCGTCTGCGATCACCTATAAGGTAAAAAAACTCGAAGAAGACCTGGGCGTTGTTTTATTTAAACGGGAAGGCCGGCGCTCTCTCTTCACACCAGCGGGCAAGGTGTTGCTGGAGCAAGGCCGTGAACTGATCGCGGCGGCCGAACGAGTGGCGGAAGCCACGCGGCAGGTAGATCGCGGCTGGGAAACCCGGTTCAATATCGCCATCGACTCCATCCTGGCTTTTGAGCCCTACTATCATCTGATCCGTAAGTTCTACCGGCTTAAACCGGACCTTGAAATCAATGTGCATGAGGAAGTGCTGGGAGGCAGTTGGGAAGCGGTGACAGACGACCGTGTTGACTTGGTCCTGGGGGCGGGAATGCAGCCGGGCCATACGCAGGATTATAAATATCACGAGATGCAAACGGTTCAGTGGGTGTTTGTCGTACCGCCAGAGCATGAGTTGGCCCAGCATGTTCTACCGCTTAAACAAGCGGACATTGAATGTTATCGTGCGGTAGTGGTGCGCGACAGTTCCCGCCATTTTGCACCTTTGAGCCATCGTCTTTTCAGTAAGCAGCCGGTATTGAGCGTACCGACAATAGCGGAAAAATTCGTGCTCAGAAGCTGGGTTTAGGGGTTGGATTTTTGCCCCGACACCGTATTGAATATTTGTTGGCGGACAGATCACTTGTGGAAGTACCAGTGAAAATACCTGCTGTTGATACGCCTGTTTATATGGTCTGGAAGACGAATAACAGGGGTCGGGTCTTGCGCTGGTTTGTCGATCAGCTTAAAGGTGGTGTGAACTCATGATCAAGTTTAACGCCAGCGAATAGCCTCATTCATGCCGCCGGTGTTGCAGGCGAACCCGCCAGGATTGTCATAAGACCATCGGTAATGATTGTTGTTCGCCAGCCGAGAAACCTTTCGGGAATATTCTCGCCACTTGCAACTGCCCTGATTAATTTCTCCAGTTCCTTCCTCGATGCCAGCAGAGCAGGGTCGATGCCCAGTTTGCCGGCACTTTCGCCGACGATAAGTCGCATGGCTTTAAGCTGCTTATGTTGGAGATTGTTCAGTTTCATGATATTTCCAACCACGGATGTTGAAGCTTTGGAGTCAGCGATTATCTGCAGTATCTGAGCCTGATACCGCTTGAGTTCGCTGGGGTGAATATCCTGGATTTGGCGAATTTCTTCTGCACTTGCAGGTCTCAGGCGGGCCAGTTGCATGAGGCCGGCATCGGAAATGACGAAACCACGGGCACGGTCCTTCGCTTCCGCCGTCCTTTCTCGCCAGGCTGCCAGTGCCTGTAGCGCCCTTAAACCCGCCTGGTCTATCCGGCCGATACCCGGGAAACGCAAGTAAGCCTTTTCCGGATCAACGGGTATCAGGCTGTTGCGTTTCATTCGCGTAATATCTTCCACTAGCCATTGCCAGCGCCCGGCTTCCTCAAGTTGTGGCTTTAACCTCTGCAACATCATGGGTAAAAGCACAACATCCATAGCAGCATAGCGCAGCTGGCGGGAATGCAACGGCCTTCGGCACCAATTTGATCGCGTCTGGTCTTTGTCTATGGAAATGTCGAATAGCCATTTTACTGCATGAGAATAAGCCAGTTGCAATGATTGCCCCAGCATGGCGCAGGCAATCTGGGTGTCTACCATGGGCTGGGGGAGTTGTCCCAGAGCATACATGAGCACTTCCAGGTCCTCGGAACTGCTGTGAAGGATTTTCGTGATGTCCGTATTCGCCATGAGCTGTGCCAGGGGCTCCAGGGAGCCTGCAGTCAGCGGATCGACCAGCCACGCGGTCCGGCCATCTGAAATTTGGACCAGGCCTAGCTTCGCACGATAAGTTCGCTCCCGCACAAACTCGGTATCGATACCCAGCACTTCGCTGCGCTCCCACTGCTTTGCAGCATTGGCGAGTTGTGTGGCTGTTTCGAGCAGGATAGGATGCTCTCCGGCGGAAAGCGCCTGCATTATGGATGTATTATCAAGCATTGGAATTCAGAGAAAACATTTTGTGGGTACTTCTGCAAGGCGCTAAAAGCATTTAGTATGAATGCTACAGGCAAAGGAATTTGCATGCACACTGTTGTTTTGTCCAGCTTAGGGGTGAACCGGTCGGGTCGGGTGCCGGTGAAAAGACATATCTCCCTGTCTTTGCTGCTGGGGGCATTGCTGGGTGTCGCCAGCATTGATGCCCAGGAGGGGGAACAAGGTGCTTCCGGTGCCCCGGCGGTGCCGGAGGTCAGTGGCAACACGGATATTTCCGATGCAGATCCTGTGCAGCTTGTACAGCAACAACAGATGGTGTCAAGGGCACTTGAGTATGCGCGTGAACTCGATTTTGAGTCTGCACAGCGCGCGCTTGAGGATGCATCCGCTGTTCGGAAGTCCCCGGAACTGATCGAACAAGCTCGCTCGGAAATTGCCGGTTTCAGGGCGTTACGGGCGGAGGAATTGAGCATGGATGCCCGGTCGGCGATGGATGCCGGAAATTTCGATCGCGTTGGGCGTATCCTGATTGAGTTGGTTGCTCTTGGTGGTGCGGATAATGAGGTGACCCGGATTAGGCGCCGCATGGAGGAGGCGCGGGTGTATGGTGGATTCCGGCCCGGTCAGGTCATTAAGGATCCGTTTCTCCAGCAGGATAATCAGCCAGACCATTGGTCACCCAGTTCGGTGGTTATTCCAGCCGGAAGTTTTATGATGGGATCACCGACTTCTGAAAAAGGCCGCAAGCACAGCGAAGGGCCTCAGCATCGAATAACTTTTTCACGCGGTTTCGCTCTGGGCCAGTACGAAGTTTCCGTATCGCAATTTCGGGATTTTGTCGACTCAGCCGGGTACAAGACCGATGCTGAGAACGATCGCTTTTCCATGATTTATCACCAGCTTTCCGGTCGGATGACCAGAAAGGACAATGTCAACTGGAGAATGGACTATGAAGGCCGCAAGGCCGGCGACAACGACCCGGTGGTACATGTTTCCTGGAATGATGCCCAGGCTTACGTAAATTGGCTGGCTGCCAGTACGGGCAAGTCTTATCGCCTGCCGAGCGAAGCGGAGTTTGAATATGCGTTACGCGGGGGGAAGAGTAGCCGGTATTGGTGGGGAAGTGGTTCGCCTCAACGTGTTGTGGAAAACATTACCGGAGAAGGCGATACCACCCGGGGGCGCCGTAACTGGGCAACTTCATTCAAGGGCTACACGGATCACTTTTGGGGCCCCGCGCCGGTCGGATCTTTCGAGGCTTCACCTTATGGCCTGTTTGATATTGGCGGCAATGTGGGGGAATGGGTCATGGATTGTTGGCATGATACTTACTTGCGCGCGCCACTTGATGGCTCAAGCTGGGTCAATCCGGGATGCAGACTTCGTGTCATCCGCGGAGGCTACTGGGCCAGTTCACCGGATCAGACCCGATCTGCATTCAGGCTGGCCGCCAAACCTCACAGCCACGATGGCCGGATAGGTTTTCGAATCGCAAGAAATCTTTAAGATTCGGGTAAAAGGGTAGGGCCAGTCTGCACAAAATCTGTAGGAAAACCGCTTCAAATAATTATTCTTTTAAAAAAAGATTGACATCTATGGCAATTATTGACATCATTGTCAATGCAAGGGGAGTGCAAACCGACAGAACCAATTCTGTTTATCGGCGATAGGGAAGGGGGAAGGAATCGCCGGTATGTGCGGACAGAATGGTTCTCCGGTCGGTTGAAGCAGGGTCCGGGCCATATGGCTCGGGCTCTGCCTTTGCGAAGAAAAAGTGCTTGCACCGTTAAAAGGGACTATCGGTAGAGAAAAGGAGATCCACATGCCCCTGATTAAAGAAGAACACCTTCACGATGCCGCTATCCTCACCAAAGCTGTTGAAAATGTATTCAGAAAACTGATTCGCTTCCTGGTGGGAAGAATCTCGCTCGTAAAACTGCAAGAGATGATTCGATTTATATACGTTGAAGAAGCCGAAAGAAATATTCGAGCAGAAAACCCTGGAAAAAATGTACCTCTAACAAGACTAGCTCTAATAACTGGGCTAGATACCAGGACGCTTCGGCATGTGAAAAGAAAATTGGTTCTTGAAGGTGAAATATATAAACAACAATTTCTTAAAGACCTGACTCCTGAAAGTGCGATTGTCGAAGCGTGGGCTGATCAAATTAATTTAGCTGGACGCGGTAGTACGACTAGATCAGTTCTAACATATGGAAATGAAAATTCTGAATTTGATAGTCTTGTTAGATCTACAATTTCAACCAGAGGGATAACGACACATTCAATTATTAAGCGACTTCTTGCCACAAATAGTATTGAGCAAGACAAGTCAAAAAAAACACTCCGATTGATGGTTGATCAATTTTCTCCTTATCTTTCGAATGACGAGCCAAATATTGTAAATGCTGCTTTTTCCGCAATTTCAAATCTAATTTCCACTATCGAATACAATGTAAATTCTCCAAACGATCAAAAGATGTTCCAGAGACAGTCGTGGACTTTTCGCTTAAAGCCAGGGGATCAGATGAAATTCCGAGAGACAATGGGGCAATTTTTACGAAAGGCGGATAAGCTAGCGCGACAAAAAATTCGCCCATGGGAAAGAGATGAGTATGGCACAGACTTGATTACTGCTGGTATTGGACTTTACTATTTTGAGGATATGTAAACTATATCCTATTCATAAATGAACTTCCCGACACAATAAACTGTTACCTATGTGCCAAGAAAGCACCCAATGCACCATGGCGCCCCGGAGAGGATTCGAACCTCTGACCTATCGCTTAGGAGGCGATTGCTCTATCCAGCTGAGCTACCGGGGCATGGTTTGCGCCGGTCATGATACAGCGGAGCCGAAACTTATTCATCCTTGATCTGATTTTGGTAAACCTACAAATACCGAATAGCAAAACAGCAATATGCAACCGGCTTTAACGGCAAAAATGCCCCTGCGTGGTGCAGGGGCCAAGTTTGTTCGTTGGATTTAGCAAATTATGTCAAATTCGACTATCTGGAATCCACTCCGTCAGTCGGAGTGTAGACCTATCTCTATCAGGCTTATTTCAGAAGTCGTTGCCAAACCTGCCTCCGTCACAGAATCCTGGGTTGCCAATAACGGCAACATTTTAAAAGGCAACAATTGGTACGGAGTTCGTGTCAATTATCGCGACAGTTGCAACGCCACATCCTATGGAGACTTCCATAGACATCCCGGTTCCTTGGGGTAGGGTAATGGTGATTGCATCGGTTCCTGTTCCAGCACCTGCAATTAGAATTTCAGACCCAGTGCCAGCTCCGGCGATCTCAGTTCCGGTACCAGCTCCGGCGATCTCAGTTCCGGTACCAGCTCCGGCGATCTCAGTTCCGGTACCAGCTCCGGCGATCTCAGTTCCGGTACCAGCTCCGGCGAT
>JAJRRA010000090.1 GCA_024279945.1 Gammaproteobacteria bacterium | reverse complement strand
CCCGTAAGAGCCCGCTTGCGGGCGAAAAAAACGTTATGGGTTCCGGTGCGCCCGTCGCGCGCAAGCGCGCTCTTACACAACGCCCCGTAAGAGCCCGCTTGCGGGCGAAAAAAACGTTATGGGTTCCGGTGCACCCGTCGCGCGCAAGCGCGCTCTTACACAAAATCCAGCAGCAGGGCGCCGCCGTCTACCGGATCGCCAGGCTGGAAGTAAAATTCGCGCACCAGGCCATCGGCCGGTGCGCACAGCGTATGTTCCATCTTCATGGCTTCCATAACAATGACTGCCTGATCCTTCCTGACCGCCGTTCCCGCCTCCACCAGTAGTTTTACAACCACGCCATTCATGGGTGCAATGAACACACCTGCCCCGCTCGCCAGGTCTTCTTCCCCGTAGTCGGCCTGCGCCAGCGAAAACTGCATTGCGCCCTGCTCGGTGAAAAGTGTAAAGAGCCCATCGTGCGGCACCACCACCACGCGGCGCCGGTAGCCGTCGATATCGGCATAGAGTTCATTACCCCTGAGCTCACCGGTCGCCATCACGGATTTTGCACCGACACTGATGCGAAAACGGCGCTTGCTGCCGCTACCGATTTCCTCCACCGGAACTTCGTACTCCGTCCCGTTCAGCACAATCGCCCCACTGTGCCTGGCCGCTTCATTCAGCCGCCAGGCATTGCTGGCGTTCCAGGGCGACCAGGGATCGGTGCTGCTGGCGCGGGCGCGGGCGGCCTGCTCCATGCGCAACAACAGATACAGGGAGGCCAGGGGCAGGTCCTGCACGCGGTCTGTTTCCGAGTCGTGAAACAGTAACCCCCGGTGCGTTTCAATAAAAGCGGTGTCGACTTCTCCGGCGATAAAGGGCTTGCTGGTGGCCAGGTTGTACAAAAAGGAAATATTGGTGGTGACGCCGCTGATGCGATACTCGGACAAGGCTGTGGCCAGGCGGACCAGCGCTCGTTCACGGTTCTCATCCCACACGATCAGCTTGGCGATCATCGGGTCGTAATACACGCTGACTTCATCGCCCTGCAGCACGCCGGTGTCCACCCGAACATGCCGGTTTTCTTCGGGAGGCTGCAGGTAGCTCAGGGTTCCGGTGGCGGGCAAAAAATCGTGATCCGGATCCTCCGCGTAAATTCTCGCTTCGAAGGCATGGCCCGTGATGGACAATTCGTCCTGCAGCAAAGGCAGGACTTCACCCGAGGCAATCCGTAACTGCCATTCCACCAGGTCCAGCCCGGTGATCATCTCGGTCACCGGATGTTCCACCTGCAGGCGGGTATTCATTTCCATGAAGTAGAAAGAGCCGTCCTGATCGAGCAGGAACTCCACCGTGCCTGCGCCCTCGTAGTCGATAGCCTGTGCTGCTTTTACCGCTGCCTGGCCCATTTGCCGGCGTAACTCCGGGCTCATGCCAGGCGCGGGAGCTTCTTCGATCACTTTCTGGTGCCTGCGCTGTACCGAACAATCCCGCTCAAACAGGTAAACGGCATGGCCGTGGCGGTCGCAAAACACCTGGAATTCTACGTGACGGGGCCGGGGCAGGTATTTCTCCACCAATAAATCATCGCTACCGAAACTCGAAGCCGCCTCGCGCCTCGCGGAAGCGCAGGCCTCATCAAATTCCGCCACGCTGCGGACCACGCGCATGCCCTTGCCGCCGCCACCGGCCACCGCTTTGAGCAGCACAGGATAGCCAATTTCGCCGGCGGCGCCCTTGATCCGCGCATCGGACTGATCCTCACCGTGATAACCCGGCACCACCGGTACCTCCGCTGCCGTCATAATGTTCTTGGCGGCCGATTTGGAGCCCATCGAGCAGATCACCGCCTCGGGCGGACCGATAAAAACGATGTCGTTTTCTTTGCACAAACGGCTAAATC
This sequence comes from Gammaproteobacteria bacterium, assembly GCA_024279945.1. GTDB lineage: Bacteria > Pseudomonadota > Gammaproteobacteria > Xanthomonadales > SZUA-36 > JAJRRA01. The sequence continues at coordinate 11,230 of JAJRRA010000090.1, read as the reverse complement.
CGGCATTCTCCGACAGGAAACCATAGCCGGGATGCACCGCCTCAGCGCCGGTCTGAACACAGGCATCGATGACCCGCTCAGCCACCAGATAAGATTCGCGCGGTGGCGGCGCACCGATATGCACGGCCTCATCCGCCATCGCAACATGCAGGGCATCACGGTCCGCATCGGAATAGACCGCTACGGTATTTATCCCCATCCGGCGGGCGGTTCGAATCACCCGGCAGGCAATCTCACCACGGTTGGCGATCAGAATTTTCTTGAACATGCCTTCCGCTCCTTACATCCTGAACAGGCCAAAACGGGTGTCTTCTATGGGCCGGTTGAGCGAGGCGGAAATAGCCAGGCCCAGCACCTGCCGGGTCTGCGCAGGATCAATCACCCCGTCATCCCACAAGCGGGCGGAACCATAATAGGGATGCCCCTGCTCCTCGTAGGTGTCCAGGATGGGCTGCTTGAACGCTTTTTCTTCTTCTTCCGACCAACTCTCCCCGGCTCGTTCTTTCTGGTCCCGCTTGACCTGGGCGAGCACGCCGGCAGCCTGCTCACCACCCATCACCGAAACCCGCGCATTGGGCCAGGTAAACAGGAAACGGGGATCATAGCCACGCCCGCACATACCGTAATTGCCCGCACCATGTGAATTGCCGATGATTACGGTGAAGCGGGGAACCTGCACGCTGGCCACCGCAGTCACCATCTTGGCGCCGTGCTTTGCGATGCCGTCCGCTTCATATTGTTTACCCACCATGAAGCCGGTGATATTCTGCAAAAAGACCAGCGGAATCTTGCGCTGGCCGCACAGTTCCACGAAATGCGCGCCTTTTTGAGCCGACTCGCCAAACAGGATGCCGTTGTTGGCAACGATTCCGACCGGGTAGCCGAAAATACGGGCGAAGCCGCAGACCAGCGTGGTGCCGTAGAGCGTTTTGAATTCATCGAAGTCCGAACCGTCGACGATCCGCGCGATCACTTCGTGAACATCGTAGGATTTCTTCGGGTCGGCCGGGATGACCCCGTACAATTCATTGACGTCGTAGTGCGGTTCTCTGGTTTCCCGGATATCCAGGCTGACCGGCTTCACCCGGTTGAGGTGGCTGACCGTCCGGCGCAGCAATTTCAGCGCATGGTGGTCGTTTTGCGCGTAGTGATCAGCCACGCCGGACTGGCGGGTATGCACATCGGCGCCGCCCAACTCTTCAGCGCTGACGATCTCACCGGTGGCGGCGCGGACCAGCGGCGGGCCACCGAGAAAAATCGTACCCTGCTCTTTCACGATAATGGCCTCGTCTGCCATCGCCGGCACATAGGCGCCACCGGCCGTGCAGGAGCCCATCACCGCGGCGATCTGCGGAATATTCTGCGCCGACATATTGGCCTGGTTGTAGAAAATACGGCCAAAATGATCCCGGTCGGGAAAGACCTCGTCCTGGCGGGGCAGGTTCGCACCGCCGGAATCGACCAGGTAGATGCAGGGAAGGTGGTTCTCAGCCGCAATGGTCTGGGCCCGCAGGTGTTTTTTGACCGTCAGCGGAAAATAGCTCCCACCTTTTACAGTGGCATCGTTGGCGACGATCATACATTCCTGGCCGGCTACCCGGCCGATACCGGTAACGATTCCGGCCGCTGCCACGTTTTCACCGTAGACTTCGAAAGCCGCCAGTTGAGACAGTTCGAGAAACGGCGATCCCGGATCAAGCAGTGCGTTGACACGGTCACGCACCAGCAACTTGCCGCGGGACGTGTGGCGCTCCTGGTATTTACCCCCACCGCCCTTACGGATTTCCGCCAGCCGTTCATGCAGATCCGTGACCAGGTTTTCCATGTGCGCCGTATTGGTGAGAAATTCCTCCGAACGGGTATTCAGCTTTGATTGAATCCGGCTCATATCAAATCGTTTCCTGGAACAGTTCACGGCCAATCAGCATACGCCGGATTTCCGAGGTGCCGGCGCCGATTTCGTACAACTTGGCATCCCGCAGCAAGCGGCCGGTCGCGTAATCGTTGATGTAACCATTACCACCCAGCGCTTGGATAGCCTCCAGCGCCATCTGTGTGGCGCGTTCGGAGGTAAACAGGATCACGCCGGCGGCATCCTTGCGGCTTTCCCGCCCCCGGTCACAGGCCCGGGCCATCGCGTACACATAGGCGCGGGAGGCATTGAGCACGGAGTACATATCCGCCAGCTTGCCCTGCATCAACTGAAACTCCCCGATGCTGCGGCCAAACTGCTTGCGCTCGTGAACGTAGGGCAGCACCACGTCCAGGCAGGCCTGCATAATGCCCACCGGCCCGGCCGCCAGCACGGTACGCTCGAAGTCCAGCCCGGACATCAGCACCCGGACACCGCCATTTTCCTGACCCATAATGTTTTCGGCCGGTACATGACAGTCCTCAAAAACCAGCGCGCAGGTGTTGGAACCACGCATACCCAGCTTGTCCAGTTTCTCCTCGCGGGAAAACCCCGGTGTATCGCCCTCGACAATAAAAGCCGTGATGCCCCGCGACCCTGCCTGGGTATCGGTTTTGGCGTAGATCACGAAGGTGCTGGCCTCCGGACCATTGGTAATCCACATTTTCCGGCCGTTCAATACATAGTGATCGCCCCGGCGCTCGGCGCGCAGCCCCATGCTGACCACATCGGAACCAGAATTGGGTTCGGACATGGCCAGTGCGCCCACCTTTTCTCCGGAGCAAAGCGGGGGCAGATATTTGTGCTTCTGTTCTTCCGTACCGTTTTTCCGGATCTGGTTGACGCACAGGTTCGAATGCGCGCCGTAGGACAGTCCAACCGATGCCGAAGCGCGGCTGATCTCTTCCATCGCCACACAATGGGCGAGATAACCCAGTTCAGTGCCGCCGCAGGCTTCTTCCACGGTTATACCCAGCAGGCCCATCTCGCCCAGCTTGGGCCACAGGTCGGCCGGGAAAAGATTATCCCGGTCGATCTGTTCCGCACGCGGGGCTATTTCGGACTGGGCGAACTGGTAAACCGCTTCGCGCAACATGTCGATGTCCTCACCCAGATCAAAATCCAGCATGGGGTAATTGCTACTCATGATTCACGATCTCCGGAAAAAATAGGGTTCATGTCTTTTCCTGCAGACTTTTGCGGCTGTCCATCCTGGTCAGTGTTGCCATGCAGTTGTTTTCTGCTTCCTGCAAATCCAACAACATGAATTCAAGATCCTTTTGCTGGCTTTTTAATTCAGTTTGCTTTTCCCGGATCCGGACGATCAGCTTTTCAAGCTGCTTGCGATTGTTCCGGGGCGAGCCATACATCATCACGATTTCAGCACTTTCATCCAAGCTGAGGCCGAGGCGCTTGCCGCGCAGAATCAGCCGCAAGCGGGTGCGGTCGGACGGGCTGTAAACGCGCCGCGTGCCTTCCCGTCCCGGCTTGAGAAAACCCTTTTCCTCATAAAACCGTATGGTTCGTGTGGTCACGTCAAACTCGCTGGCCAGATCGCTGATGGTGTAGGTTTTTCTCATACAAAGCATCCTGTTCAGTGCGGGCAAAAGTATACCTTACGTTTACGTTAACGTAAAAGAAAATATATTGTTCGACGCGAAATTGGTTGCTGATATACTTCCTATCCAACAAGGGTGATAAACACACCAATCAGACAGTCATAATCAGGAGGAATAGCAGATGATTGACATGAGACTGGCAGGTACAGCGATCGCGGCATTGGTGATGTCCATGCCGCTGGCTGCACAGGACAAGGAGTACGGGAATACTCTTGAAGAGATCACCGTAACAGCGCAGAAGCGCGCGCAGAACATCCAGGACGTACCCATTTCGATATCAGCCTTTTCGGGCAGTTTTCTTGAAGACAACGGCATTGAGACCCTCCAGGAAGTGGCCCGCATATCACCCAACTTCTACGTAAACCATTCTTCGCAGCAGACGGGCGTGCGCATCATCATGCGTGGCGTGGGTTCGGTCGGCAACAGTGCGATCGAACCGAGTGTGGGCGTGTTCATCGATGGGGTTTACTACCCACGGCCGGGTTCTGTCATCGGCAAGCTGACGGATATCAAGACGGTCGAGATCCTGCGCGGCCCGCAGGGCACGCTGTTCGGGCGCAACACGCCGATGGGAGCGCTGAACATCACCACGAACGACCCCACCGACAAAAAGGAAGGCATGTTCGCACTCGGTTACGGCGACTACAACGCACTGCAGTTGGATGCCGTGGTTAACACGCCTCTCACCGACAATGTCGCCGGGCGTCTGGCGCTCAAGTACGAGAGCCGCGATGGATACGGCAAGAACACGTTCGATGGCAGGAAGTTCGGCGACCGCGATGATCTGGTCCTGCGCGGCAAGTTGAATGTCAACTTCAGTGACAGCACGTCGCTACTGCTGGCTGCCGATTACGCCAGAATCAACGGCGAAGGTACAGCCATTGAGGTCCTGAACTCATCCGCCAACCCCCGGTTCGATGGCACGCTGATCGCACTGTTTGGCGACACGGCTACTACCCGGGATTCCTTCGACCAGATAGTCAACCAGGACCATCGCGACGACCTGAAAGATGAGCAGTGGGGGGTGTCAGCGCTGCTGAACCACAGCTTCGCCAACGGCATCAGCCTGCGTTCCATCACCGCGTATCGTGACTGGAAAGCACATGTGTACGAAAGCGTAATCCGTATTCCGACCAACCTGTTGCCACGCATTACCGACTACCAGACCCAGACCTTCTCGCAGGAATTTCAGCTACTCTCGCCCGGTGGTGAAACTATCGACTGGGTGGCTGGCCTGTTCTATTACGACGAGTCCTATGACATCGTTCAGTCTTTCGACGCCGGGGACACTTTCTGTGTGCCCGTCATCTTTGCCCTTGCCGGGCCGGGGGCTGCGGCTGCATGCCTGGCGAGTCCACAGGAGCGTATCACCGAGGGCGTCTTCAACCAGTCGCTCGAGAGCCTGGCAGCTTACGGACAGGCGACCTGGAACGTAAGTGATACCTGGTCGCTGACGCTCGGTGGCCGTTACACCGACGACAGCAAAAAGGGGGACTTCGTGCAGACAGCGTATAACCCCCTGTCGGTGGTTCTACGGGCCCCGGAATCGGTGCTGAATATGCGTCGCAATGACTCGAAATTTACCTGGTTCGCCAACGCCAGTTGGCACGTCAGCGACGCCGCGATGCTGTTCGCGACCGCTTCCACCGGTTACAAGTCCGGTGGCTTCAATGCGGACGGCGGCCAGGTAGCACTGAACGAAAAGCGCATCTTCGGCCCGGAAGAAACGCTCAATTACGAACTCGGGGTGAAGAGCAAGCTGTTTAGTGACACGATGACGGCCAACGTCACCTTGTTCCGCACAGACCTGGACAATTTCCAGGACCGCTTATTCGACGGCCTGTCCTTCATCGTCGTAAACGCAGGCAAACTGCGCCAGCAGGGGGTCGAGGCCGACATCAACTGGAGGCCGGTCGAACAATTGAACATCATCGCCGGCGTCAGCTACCTCGATTCGGAATACCTGCGTTTCCCTGAAGCGCCCCCGCTCCCTGGCTCCACGGAACCCCAGGACCTGAAGGGTGAGCGCAAGACCTTCTCCCCGAAATGGCAGTCGTCGGTGACGGCTGACTGGACCGGCACGCTCAATTCGGGTATGCAATGGGTGGTTGGCGCCTCCTGGCAGTTCGTTGATGACCAGAATGTGGGTGCCAGCAGCAACAACAATCCGCAGTCCATCCAGCCGGGCTATTCCCTGTTCAACGGCCGCATCGGGCTGGTCGCGGCGGACGGCAAATGGGACGTGACTCTGTACGGCCGCAACCTTACGGACAAGGGCTACTGCATTCAGATATACGACCAGCCCTTCGGTTCGGCGTTCGGGGCGGTGGACCCGGTCAAAAACACCGTGGTTCAGCGTTGCGTGCTCGGGGTGCCCAGGACCTACGGTGTCAAGGTGCGCTGGTGGTGGTAGACAGTGGCTGATCCGCGACAGCCGCAGCCCGTAAGTGGCTGCGGCTATCCGACTTCACGCACCACGTTGTTCGTGCGCCCGTTTTTTTTCAAACATCGAAGCGCGCCACAGCCTTGAAAGCCAGAGTGTCCGGGTCGATCTGCGACTTGTTACTGCCGAATAATTCGACGTGCACGCCACTGTCGTCGAAGTGTGCGATTGTAAAGCCATTCATTTCGGCTGGCGGGAAGATTTCCTCCATCGCCAGCGCCTCCGGCACGCGGGCCTGCAGACCCCGTGCGGCCGAAAGCCATCCAACGTCACCGGTACCCAGCGGCCCGGACAGTATCGTGGTAAGCGAGGCTGCGCTGCAGTCCACATCACCGCTGCGAAGGATCCGCCCGGCGCCCAGCAAGTGGAGATCGCCGGAGATCATCAGGGGTTTGCGATGCTGCTGGGCCATGATGGCGCGCAACAAACGCTGGTGCTGCAGCCACCAGCCGCGCTGCCACAGGTACTTGCCACCGCCGGCGTCCGTGTTTACCGCGCGCACCAGTGTGCCCGTCGATTCGACCAGATCCGGGTACCATTCGCGCCACTTGCCGGCGGTCCAGCCCATCGGGGTCGAGGGGCAATGCGCGAGGTGCTGGGTGTCTTCCACGGCGGTCCGCGCCATCAGCCATTGCTCGACCACGGCGGGGAACAGCCGCGCCTCGTCCCCATTCAGGCTCAGCATCCCCCCGCAGTCGTAACACAGTGCGGCCAGGCGGTTGCCGACGCGCAGGGCGCCGAAATAGCGCGAAAGACCAACGCCGCCGCGACGCACCAGTCCCGGGGTGGACTCCGGCAGGGACGGGTCGCTGAAGAATTCTGGTAAATACAGGTCCTGAACCACGTCGCGCAGATCCCGGTGAAAGGGGTTAGGAGGAAAGGTGACGATTTCGGGCGTTGCGTCATCGTTGTCAAAGTAGTCGTGATCGTCGGTGATGAAGGCCACAGGCGTAGAGCGGAAAGCGACGCCGTAGATCCCCGCAATCTGTTCATCGGCTACCGCAGTCAGGGTCTGCTCGTTGCGGGTTCCCCGGACCGGCAGACCCTCGTCGAAAGAGCCGTACCGGCTCATGACGGCCCGCAGCAACAGCCGCGCGACCCGGCTCTTGCGGTTTTCGATCCAGGATCGGTAGTCCCAGTAGATCTGGTCTCCGTTTGAGACCACCAGCGTGGGCTGGTGGGAGAGTAGCTGCTCCAGTGCCGCGCGCCGGTATGCGGCGGGTTTGAATGCGTGGCGACCGCCGGGCAGGGTTATCCAGTCCGGCCCTCCGGCGCAGGTGTAGAAAGCGACGCTCAGCCCGGGGGTGGCCGCTTCCGGCGCCGGAAAGGTCTTCAGCGGCCAAGTGCCGCAGAGAGGCTGGCCGTCCGCGCCCTCGATCTGCAATTCGTAGTGCCGGTCCGGCTCCAGGCCGGAAACGCTGGCCGCCCAGAAACGCGCCAGCGAGTCCGTCTGAACGCACTCTACGGCCTGCCCATCCACGCGCAGCAGCGGACGTTTGCGCGCGGGTTGGTCGAAGGAAAACTTGATGGTCAACGCTTCGTGCGAGACCAGCGGCAGCAGGTGATTCAGCGATCCACGGTCCCATTTGTCGCCCCCGGCGGGCCGGGAACAGCCGGTGAGCGAAAGCCATGCAGCCGCTGTGCCGCCCTTCAGAATTTCTCTTCGCCGCATTTCCTCTTCAACCCATTTTGCCCCGCGCGGGGCCGACTGCAATTGGCGAGTATGCTCCGCCTCCCAGGCCTTGGCAACCGGCGGCGATTCACGGCACCGCAGGAAATAATCAGCCTGAGCTGGCCAGGATTTGTTTCCATTGACCACGCGGCGTACACTCTCTGGCCAACGCCCCCGGGTGCGACGGGAACCGTGTAATGCAATCATTCTTCTTCCGCATTTTTGCCATCGCTGCGATCACGTTGTTTCTAGCGGGCTGCAGCGGGGAACCCGAACCGGCCCATGGCAACGCCGATCTGTCCGGGCCGCTCGAGTGTCCGTCCGCGGGCGACTTGGCCACTGCTGCCGAAATCCTGCCCACCCTCCTGCCCGATCCGAACACTTTGTGGGAGTGGGAAAAGTCCATGGTGGAAAAGGGGATGCGACTGCCCGCCGGGAAGCCGCTCGCCCGCTGGCACGATTTCCTTGCCGCGAAGCTCGAGAGCTTCGGACTGCAGGTTGTGCGGGAGCCGGTAGCCGTCGGCGAGTGGTATGACCACCGCGCCTGGTCTCTGGTGCTGGTCGAAAATGGCGTGGAAACGGAAGTTCCTATCGCCTCCTACTATCCCTATTCCGGTCGCACACCCGAAGGTGGCGTGGTAGCCAACCTCGTTTCCGTAGGACCAGGACTCGCAGAGGATTTCGCAAAGACGGATGTTGCCGGTAGCATCGCCCTGATTGAGCAGCCTCGCGTCTCGATTCCGATTTCCCGGCTGACCAATCCCACCTACGTCCACGACCCGGAACAAACCCTGGATCTGGACCGGCCCTTCGAGCGTGCGTCGCTGGCGTTTCGAGCGAAACAGGTCCAGTCACCTTCGTTCGCCCGGAAAGCCGGGGCCGTAGGCGCGGTTATCGTGCTCGATTACGCTGCGGGCAACGCAGCCGGCCAGTTTACGCCGTTCCGGAATCCGCCCGTGGGCATTCCGGCGCTTTACGTTGACCGCGCAACGGGCGCCATGCTGCTGGAGCGTGTCGCCCAGGGGATTGTCACGGTGCGCCTTGAATTACTCGTCGATGTTCACGAATCCGGCACCACTGATGACATTATCGCAACGCTTCCGGGACGCCACTCCGACGAAATCGTTATTGTGAATACACACACGGACGGCAGCAGCGCATCGGAGGAAAATGGCGCCATCGGCGTGCTGTCCCTGGCCCGTTACCTGTCTTCCCTGCCCCGGGGATGCCTGAACCGAACGTTCGTTTTCGTACTGACGCCGGGGCATTTCCACCACGGTATGAAGGACACCCAGAGATTCATCGAGCACCATCCCGAACTCGTTGAAAAAGCAGTCGCTTCGCTGACCATTGAACACCTCGGCCAAATGGAATGGCTGGACGATGAAGCGGGATACCATCCGTCAGGGCTTCCGGAACTGGGCTTGCTGTACGGATCGGATACGCCGGTTCAAGCGCTCGCCAAGAACGCGGTGATCGCCGAAGACTTGCAACGGACGGTCGTGTCCCTGCCCCAGGCGGACGGGCGATATCCTGGCGTTGGACGCTGGCTCAACTTGGCCGGTGTCCCAAACCTCGCTTATCTGACGGGGCCCAACGCCCTGTTTTCATGGGGAAAGCCGACCGGGGAGAGCGGGGTTACGCAGAACCTCGACAAGACGGACCGAGATCGGATGGCCCGCGAAATTCGTACCTTCGCACGCATCGCGGCAGCACTGGACGGAATGCCCGCCAGCATACTCTGCGAGGGGATGTGCAGCGATTCCACGATGCGGCGTTCAGGCGCAGAAAAAGCTTCGGAAGTCCCGGCATCGACCCGGCAGATTACTACTGAGTAGCTTAACTTCAAAGAACCTGACCCCGGCTGCCGAATATGATTAAATCCAGTATGGAAAATATTCGCAAAGGTTTAGCTGCATGAATCCAACAATTGAATCGAACGGCCTGTCCATCGCCAATGAACTGTACATCCTGGTCAATGAAGAAATCATCCCTGGAACAGGCATTGATCCGGACCGCTTCTGGCAGGGCCTGGCGCAGATCACCCAGGATCTCGGGCCGAAAAACAGGGCCCTGCTGGAACGGCGGCACGATCTTCAGTTGCAACTTGATGAATGGTACCAGCGCAACCGGGGTCCGCTGAACATGCCGGTCTACAAGCAGTTTCTGAGTGAAATCGGCTACCTGGTGCCCGAAGGAGAAGATTTCGCCATTACCACCGCTAATGTGGACCCGGAAATTGCCACCATCGCCGGGCCGCAACTGGTGGTACCGGTCAGCAATGCCCGCTTTGCCCTCAATGCGGCCAACGCCCGCTGGGGCAGCCTCTACGATGCCTTCTACGGCACCGACCTGATTGCAGAGGATGAGGGCTGTGAGAAAGGGCCGGGATTCAACCCGGCGCGGGGTGAAAAAGTCATCGCCATGGCGGCGGAATTTCTGGATGAGGTGTTTCCGCTGGCGCAGGGTTCCCATCGCGATGTCAGCACATACGCGATCAACACCGCACAAAGCCCTGCCCGCTTACAAATCGACCTGAAGGACGGCGGCCACACGGAACTGGCGGATGCCGGCCAGTTCGCGGGCTATTCCGGCTATGGGGAAACCCGGGTCGTATTGCTGAAAAACAACGGCCTGCATGTCGAATTACAAATCGATCCCGGCCACCTGATCGGCAAGATGTCGGCTTCCGGCCTGAAGGACGTCATTCTGGAATCGGCGCTCACCACCATCCAGGACTGCGAAGACTCGGTTGCTGCGGTCGATGCCGGGGACAAAGTCACCGTCTACCGCAACTGGCTGGGCCTGATCAAAGGCGACCTGAGCGCCTCCTTCAACAAGGGTGGCAAAACCCTGACCCGGCGACTCAATCCGGACAGAAGTTACCTGACCCCGAATGGGAAAAATTTTGACCTGCCCGGCAGAAGCCTGCTGCTGGTACGCAACGTCGGCCACCTGATGACAACCAACGCGGTGCTGGATGAGCGGGGAGAAGAGATTCCCGAGGGTTTTCTCGATGCCATGGTCACCTCGCTGTGCGCGGTCCACGACATCAGGGGCACGACCCCGCTGCGCAACAGTCGCAGTGGCAGCTTCTACATCGTCAAGCCGAAAATGCACGGGCCGGAAGAAGTCGCTTTCACCAGTGAACTGTTCAGTCGGGTTGAGGATTGCCTCGGCCTGGAGCGCAACACGCTGAAAGTCGGCATCATGGACGAGGAGCGCCGCACCACCGTCAACCTGAAAGAATGTATCCGCGCCGCCAGCGAGCGGGTGGTATTCATCAACACCGGCTTTCTTGACCGCACCGGCGATGAAATCCACAGCAGCATGGAAGCCGGGGCGATGCTGCCCAAAGAGGCCATCAAGCAACAGCCGTGGATTCTGGCCTACGAGGACTGGAACGTCGATACCGGCCTGCAATGCGGCTTGCGCGGCAAGGCGCAGATCGGCAAGGGCATGTGGGCCATGCCGGATGAAATGAAGGCCATGGTGGAGACCAAGATGGCCCACCTGCGCTCCGGCGCAAGCTGCGCCTGGGTGCCCTCACCCACCGCCGCCACGCTGCACGCCATGCATTATCT
>JAJRRA010000089.1 GCA_024279945.1 Gammaproteobacteria bacterium | reverse complement strand
CGCTTGTGAAAGATGTCGGACCTACGCAAATGTTCGAATACGCTGGTCAGAAGAGCCTGGAATAACTGCCCTGCAGTAGACTACTGGCATAAAACATCGCAGATATTTATGCCAGTACGCCCTCGTTTGAACGCTTACCCTGAGAAAGCTTTCACGGTGATCTCCCATAATTCTGGCACGGTAAAAATGTGCCTCCCTGGCCCAAGTAAAGGGGAATGCTCCACGAGAACTCCTTGTTATTTTTCTTTCTTTTGTGCGTACCTGGCCTGCGCAGCTAGCTGCGCTATTTCTTTGCGGCGTTTTGCGCTTAACTTAGCCGCCCTAGCCATGCCGCCTTTCTTACCTAATGCCTGGGCTGCCTTGTTTTTGCCATCTGCACCATATATCTCATCTTCCTGTCCAGTGGCAATTTCCATCACACGAACAGCATTGCCGATCACATCGGTGGGTCTACGCTCTCCTTTTGGGCCTATAGGCATGCTTCATCCTCCAATTGCTTAGCGGTAAGCATATACTATATGTATTGACGGCGAATTGTGAAAATTGTTCAAATTTCAAACTGAGACACTACCCGACGGATCGGTAAATTCCTCTGAGAGCTGTGTATTTAATGATGTCGCCTGGGAGCAGGTAGATGAATGTCAGATTGCCAACTCACTTCAGCCTGTGCGTGTAGATGTGACCAAGCGCTGGTTTGATGCACAACTGGCTTCACTGGAAGCCACCCGCGTCAGAGCTTACTACTCCTGTTCCGGTACCGCCTTCGATAAAGTTGCGGGCTATCTTGATTTTTACGGAGTGGAAAGCTGCGATTCTTTCGAGGTCTTCCCCGATTGGGACGGCGGCACGATCTGCTCGGTGGATGAGCGGGTAAGCGCCAGCAGCGTGGAAAGTGATGACAGTGACTGCCAGGATCTGAACTTGACCCCGGGCCAGGGTGCCGCCTGCACCATCACCAACACGCGCTTCTACGAGGGTATTCCCGCGCTGAGCCCATACGGCCTGGCAGCCCTGGCCCTGATGATGCTCGGCATTGGCCTGATCGGCTTCCGCCGCTACGGCTGATGTAGAGGATCGGTTGCCCGGATATTAAAGTTTCTCCAGCGGTATGCCGCAACTTACGCCAACGCCTTCCATCGATGCTTCCAGCGGTACATCCAGCGCACTGGCCACGGTGCTGGTGTAGCGCAGCAGGGCGACAGCAGCGACGATTTCAACAATTTCCGCATCGCTCCAGCCGATGGCGCGCAAATCGTCGGTCATCGCATCGGTCACGCCGGCTGGCCGGCGCGCGACCTGGCGGGCGAAGTTGACGGCTGCATTTTCCTTGTCGCTGAGGCGGGATGAAGGCTTACCGGTAACCACTTCAACACACTCTTCATGCGACCATTCCTTGCCGAGCAGCGCCAGCATATGTGCCGCCGTGCAGTATTCGCACTCCGCTTCATAGGCAGTGACAGCAAAAAATACCCGTTTCAGCTCTTCGCGGATAGAGCCTTCTCCCGCGCACATCAGGCTGAGCGTCCACAACGCATCGGTGGTTTCGGGCAGGTAGGCCAGGCCTTTTTGCAGACCGGGAACCATTTTGTAATAGGCCTTCACCCGTTCAAAAACTTCTTTGCTGCGTCCTTCGGCCTGGTCCGGATCAATCAGTTTTACACGTGCCATTTCAGTCTCCTGTATGTTTATGGTGCGGCAGGCTTGCCGGTTTCTACCGGCAGGCTGTCATCGGCACCCCATTCCATCCATGATGCATCATAGAGTGCCGCTTTTTCATGCCCCATCAGGGCCAGTATAAAAAGGGTGAATGCTGCGTACACGCCGCCGCCGCAATAGGTGATGACCCTCTGGTCCGGCGTGAGGTTCACGTCCTGCCACAGCGCTTGCAGGGCGTCCATCGGTTTGATATGCAGCGTGTCCGGATCGATCAGGTCTTCGGTCGATACATTGAATGCGCCGGGTACGTGGCCCATGCGGAGTCCCGGATAGAGTCCTGCTTCGCCGAGATAGTAAGTCGCCGGCAGGGCGTCGACGATGGGAGTTTCCGGTGCCTCGATGGCGGCCAGCACATCCTCTTTTTTCACACGAAATTGCGGCTGGACGGTGGCGCTGAATTCACCCGGTGCCGGGGTGGCGACCTCGCTTTGCAGTTCATGGCCCGCAGCGCGCCAGGCACTCATCCCACCGTTAAGAATTTTGGCGCGGTCGTGGCCGTAATAACGCAGGGCCCACCAAAGCCGCGCGGCCCAGGTTCCGCCACGATCATCGTAAACCACCACGGTGCTTTGCGGGCCGATACCCACACGGCCCATCAGTGCCTCGAAAGCTTCCGGCCCGATAATGTGGGTGGGTGTCTGCGGGTCGGCCAGATCGGTATTCAGGTCAACGAACTGCGCGCCTGGAATATGCGCCGTCAGAAAGTCATCGCGGCCTGATAGTGTCTCCAGGCTGCCGTCTGCCTGCACACGCAGATCAACACGGGCATCGATGACACGCACCTCATCGTCATCAAGATGGCTGCTCAGCCAGTCGGGCTCAGCAAGATAGTGTGCGTTCGGGTAGTTTGAAGCAGATGCGGAAGTCATTGAAGATCCTTTTTCAGCACGGCAAAAAGCCAATAAAAATGAACAGGGATATGTGCCCCATCACTTTAGGTTCATGTGGGTGTTTGGGCAAGGTTTTGTGTGATTTACCAGCCTGTCGGCCGCAAGCGACCTCTTACTGTAAGAGCGCCCTTGGGCGCGACAAGGCTGTCGGCCGCAAGCGACCTCTTACTGTAAGAGCGCCCTTGGGCGCGACTGGCCTGTCGGCCGCAAGCGACCTCTTACTGTAAGAGCGCCCTTGGGCGCGACTGGCCTGTCGGCCGCAAGCGACCTCTT
>JAJRRA010000088.1 GCA_024279945.1 Gammaproteobacteria bacterium | reverse complement strand
TATCATCGGGACGGAAGGATCAACTTATCGCAAGCCGGGGGCAATGATGTTGATCAGTCACGAGGGTTGCTTCGAGGGCATGATTTCCGGTGGATGCCTGGAAGGTGATCTGCTGCACCATGCCACGGAGGGGTTCAACAGCGGACAGGCAAAATTTGTTACTTATGATATGCATGCCGGTGATGACCTGGTCTGGAGTCTTGGTTTGGGCTGTGACGGCATAATCCACCTGATGCTGCAGCGCCTGGATCGCGAACAGGGCTTTTCATTTCTGGCCCAGCTTGAAGCCTCACAGTCGGCTCGCAGATCCGCTTTGCTGGCCTTGACCCTGCAGCCGGACAGCAACCTTCCACTGGCTTCTACAGCGCTGCTGGACCGGGCAGGAAAAACCTGCGGCGAGCCTGCTTTACTCAGTATGCTTCAGGCTGTTTCGCAAGTTGACTGGCCGGACTGGCGCTATCGAAAAATCAGCGATGCGGAATACGGTGAAGTCATGCTGATTAATATTCCACCACAAACCCGTGTGCTTGTCTGTGGCGCCGGGCCGGATGCTGTCCCGGTAGTGCATGCTCTGTGCGCGCTGGACTGGGATGTGCAGCTTGTGGATCACCGTCCGGCCTACACCAGGGCGGACCGGTTTCCCGATAAATGCCGGGTTGTTCAGGCCCGGCCCGAACAACTTTCGGAGTTTGTTGACCTGGATGAAGTTGATGCCGCAATTATCATGAGCCACCACCTGGAAAATGACAGCGTTTACCTGGCGCAGTTGGCTAAGAAAGACCTTGGTTACCTGGGCTGCCTCGGCCCAAGGGCACGCCGGGATCGTTTGCGAGACATGGCAGATTGTCCTGAACGGCAGATTTTTGGACCCGTTGGCCTGGATATCGGTGCCGAACTTCCGCAAGCCATCGCTCTTTCACTGGTGGCAGAAATCCACGCCGTGCTCAATCGGCGCAGTGGTTTACCCCTGACGCCGCCGGACGGCAATGCCCAAAGTTGACAGTCAGCAAAAACTGGGCGCCATATTACTAGCCGCCGGCGGTTCGTCCCGTTTGGGCAGTCCAAAGCAATTGCTGCGCGTTGGCGAGGAAGCCCTGGTTACCCGGGTTGCCCGCTGCCTGATAGAACTCGATCTGCTTGTTGTGACGGTAGTGACCGGTTCGGCTTCGCAAGCAGTGGCTGATCAACTTGCGGGCTTGCCGGTGCAAATCGTGCATAACCCCTGCTGGCAGGAGGGCATGGCCGGTTCCTTGACTGCGGGGGTGAAAAATTTGCCGGCTGAAATTGAGGGGGCTCTGATCGTGCTGTGTGATCAGTGGCAGGTCGGGCTTGCTGATCTGCGGCAACTGGTACAGGTATGGAATACTGATATATCACGTATCGCAGCAGCATGCTGGCATGAAGAAGGGCAACAGGTGATTGGGCCTCCCGCCATATTTCCACGGTCTCTGTTTAAGGAATTGACGACCCTGAAAGGCGACCGCGGTGCTCGCGCCGTGATCGAAAAACACCGGGGTCACAGCCGCTTTGTTAGTGTGGAAAATGCCCGTTTTGATCTCGATGTACCCGCTGACCTGCAACATCTCCCAGCTTAAGCCGGTACCGATCGGCTTGCCGGCTTAAGCGTAGGTCGCTGTGCCCCAGTAATTGAAGCTGGCGGGTTTCCAGCCGGGCAAATACATGGTTTTCATATCTGGAGACTGGAAGCCAGATCGTTCCAGCAAAGCAGGGATGGGGCGGTTGAGGTTGCAGCCACCGGCCAGTTTTCGCCAGGTCGGGTTGATGCGACTCTGCCAGCGTTGCACATTTTTATCCGGCGCGATCCCATGTTCGCAGAAAATCAGTTTTCCGCCGGGTTTCAGCACCCGCTTGATTTCGTCCAGGGCAGACTGGACCTCTCCGATAGTACACATGGTATAGGTCATCACGACCGTATCAGCACAGTTATTGTCGAGTGGTATGGATTCAGCGCCCGACTGGATAAATTCGGTTTCAATGAGATGCTTCCGCGCACTTTTTTGCGCGATTGACCACATTTCAGCAGAGGGATCCAGGCCCCACAGGTGATCGACCTGATCGGTATTGTAGAAGGGAATATTGAGTCCGGAGCCGATACCGATCTCCAGCACCCGGCCGCGGGCGAGGGGTACGACTTTTTCTCGCTGTTTCTTGAACGGCCTGATGCCGCATGCAAAATGCAGGAGTTTCGGCATTACATGTTTCTGGTAAATACCCACGGTATTCAGAGGATATAGCGACTGAGGTCCTCGTTACCAGCCAATTCTTCGAGGTGCTCGTCTACGTAGGTGGCGTTGATTTCGAAGGCTTCACCAGAACGGTCAGGGGCTTCGTAGGAGATTACGTCCAGCAGGCGTTCCAACACGGTGTGCAGACGTCTGGCGCCGATGTTTTCGGTAGATTCATTGACCTGCCAGGAAATTTCCGCAATTCGCCGCACGCCCTCTTCGGTGAATGTCAGGTCCACGTTTTCAGTCGCCATCAGTGCGCTGTACTGCTCGGTCAGAGAGGCCTGTGGTTCGGTCAGGATACGGGTGAAATCATCCACCGACAGTGCGCGCAATTCGACCCGGATAGGCAAGCGGCCCTGTAACTCAGGGATCAGGTCGGAAGGTTTGGACAGGTGAAAGGCGCCGGAGGCGATAAACAGCATGTGGTCGGTTTTGACCATGCCATTGCGGGTAGAAACCGTGCAGCCCTCAACCAGTGGCAGCAGGTCGCGCTGGACGCCTTCACGGGAAACATCCGCGCCGGCGAATTCGGAGCGTTTGGCGACCTTGTCCAACTCATCGATGAACACGATGCCGTTTTGCTCAGCATTTTCCAGTGCCTGTTGTTTGATCTCTTCATCGTTGATCAGTTTGGCGGCTTCATCCTCAATCAGAACCGGCAGGGCGTCACGTATTTTCATTTTACGTTTTTGCGGTTTCGCCCCGCCCATGTTCTGGAACATGCCCTGCAACTGGCTGGCCATCTCCTCCATTCCCGGCGGCGTCATGATTTCGACGCCGAATTGTGCGGAGATATCGAACTCGATTTCACGGTCGTCCAACTCGCCGTGCACCAACTGTTTGTGGAATTTTTGGCGCGTTCTGGTATGGCCGGTATCTTCGGTCTCGGGTTCATTGGCAAAGCCGATGGGGTTCTGCGGGCGGGGCAACAGGGCATCAAGGATGCGCTCATAGGCGGCATCTTCAGCCCGCGAACGTACTTTGGACATGGCCTGCTCGCGGGTCATTTTGACCGAAGAATCGACTAAATCCCGGATAATCGATTCAACGTCCTTGCCGACATAGCCCACTTCGGTGAACTTGGTCGCCTCAACCTTGATGAACGGCGCATTGGCCAGGCGGGCCAGGCGGCGGGCAATCTCGGTTTTGCCGACTCCCGTTGGCCCGATCATCAGGATATTCTTCGGTGTGATCTCGCCGCGCAGTTCTTCACTGACCTGCATCCGCCGCCAGCGGTTGCGCAGGGCAATGGCCACGGCGCGTTTGGCGTCGGACTGCCCGATGATGTGTTTGTCCAGTTCCTGGGCAATTTCACGCGGAGTCATTTGGGACATGGTTATGTGTGCCTTATAAAGTTTCTACGGTCAGGTTGGAATTGGTGTAAATGCAGATATCGGCTGCAATGCCGAGCGCCTGGCACGCGATGGTTTCGGCATCAAGCTCGGTATTTTGCAGCAGCGCCATCGCAGCAGCCTGGGCAAACGGCCCGCCGGATCCAATCGCGATCAGGCCATGTTCCGGTTCGATGACATCACCGTTGCCGGAAATCAGCAGGGAGTTGTCTTTATCTGCAATCGCCAGCAGGGCTTCAAGCCGGCGCAAAGTACGGTCAGTGCGCCAGTCCTTGGCCATCTCAACGGCTGCTCGCACCAGTTGGCCGGAGTGCTTTTCAAGCTTGCCTTCAAAGCGCTCAAACAAGGTGAATGCATCGGCGGTCGCACCGGCAAAACCAGCAATCACCTTGCCTTTGTACAGTCTGCGCACCTTGCGGGCATTGGCCTTCATAATGGTATTGCCCAGCGTCACCTGGCCGTCACCGGCCATGACCACCTGGTCTCCACGCCGGACCGAACAGATGGTTGTACCACGATATTGTTCCACAAGGAGCTCCTTAAAATGCTGGCTGCAGGCTAAGGTGGAAAGTGGGGATAACAGTCGGTGAATGCAAGGAAGCCGCGCCGGTCACGATCGTGCATCCTCAATTTGTTCTACACTCTGATTTCAAATACTGAGTGCTAATATCATGGTGGAAGAATTATCCCGTGCTTTATTTTTCGCAGGTGTGCCGGTGGCTGCCATCAGCTACCTGCTGACCTGGTGGGCCTTGAAGAAGCAATACCTGCACGGTGAAACCACTTTGAAGGGTGTTGAAAGCCATTTCAAGAGCGTGTCAAAAGCCCGGTCACGCCGAAAGAAAGAGAAAAAAGAATGGCGAAAAAAGGGTGTAGCTGAGCATGTAGCAGAGCCTGACAAACAGGAAATCCAGAAGATGAATCCGGTCTTCGAAAAATGGTTGTCCTTCGGTGGAGGTTTTTACGGTGTGGTGGGTCTGCTTACCTATGCCGTTGTCGAACTGGGTGAAATAAGTGATTTTTTCAACCGGTTTGATGGGGTTTCATCCCTGATCTCAGATATTACACCGAATTTATTTATCGGATTATTCATCAATTCCATCACAAATTTTATCGTAGCCATTGCCTGGCCGGTGTACTGGTTGCGCGACATCCACAGTGACCATATCTGGATTTGGTTTGTAATTGCATACGCGGCTTACGAAGCAGGCACCCGTTTGGCGTTGAAAAAGGGGTCATGAAAAAGGGGGCAGGTTGAAGT
The DNA here is from genome assembly GCA_024279945.1 of Gammaproteobacteria bacterium. Classification (GTDB taxonomy): domain Bacteria; phylum Pseudomonadota; class Gammaproteobacteria; order Xanthomonadales; family SZUA-36; genus JAJRRA01. The sequence continues at coordinate 50,582 of JAJRRA010000088.1, read as the reverse complement.
AACCTAACTGCGAGGTCATTCAAGCTAACTCTACTTTTTAAGGTTATTCAACCTGCCCCCTTTTTCTTGGATGTCGTCAAGAATGGGGCAGCCATCATTTGCACTGTGACACAGGTTGACCAACAGGGTCAGTTCGTTTCTCAAGGTCGTCAGATCCTGCAAATGCCTTTCAATTTCCACCAGCTTCGCTTGTGTCAGTTGCCGTACATCGAGGCGGGCGCGCTGCGGGTCTTCCCGCATTTTCATCAGGCGGGATATTTCATCCAGGGAGAAATTCATGGTTTTGGCGCGCTGGATAAAACGCAGCCTGGAAATATCTTTGGGCAGGTAGCAACGGATACCGGAAACGCTACGGTGTACCGGCGGCAACAGGCCGATTTTTTCGTAATAGCGCAAGGTATCTGCTGAAATTTCCAGCAGAGCAGTGACCTCACCGATTTTGTACTCTGCGCGGCTTTCGGAGTCGTTCACGGTTCCAGTTCCTTTTTAAGTGATTGTAAAATTCTGCCTCGCCCCGGCAATGGAGACCAGCTCAGCTTGCCATTCACCGCCAGTGCAGGGGTGAGCAGCACTCCCATTTCCACCGCATGGTCCAGGCTTTCAACGACATCGACAAAAATGAGTTCAAAGTGATCCTCGCCCAGTTCTTCCACTACCTGCATCATGATATTTTTGGCCTCAGCACAGTGTGAGCAGATATTGGCGGTAAATAATTCAAGCTGCACTTTCACCGGGATCGCTCAGAATCAGTAAGCCCAATATCAAAATCAGCCGGTTCATTTTCTGTCTCCTGTTAGAAATTCCATCGAAACCCGGTCCTCGCCACATAGTCGTTTTCCAGGGCATTGCCGTTCAGATCTTGCACCACGGGAATCTGCACTGCGGCCTCGAGAATATAACGCCGGGTCACATACTGGATACCCGGCGCCAGGAAAAGGGTCACCCCACCGGAATCCGGATTAGCCCGGCCCAAAAAAGTGTTTTTGTTCCGGTAAACAAGATTGCTTTCCAGTACCCCGTAGATATACGCAGGTATGCCGGTCAGCAATTCGTGCGGGAATAGCCGGTACTGGAATGAACCGTCCAGGCGGGCTTCATCGCCGGCATTGAACTGCCTGGCCTGTGTTTTGAATGCATAGGAAAGCTGAACATCAAGCTGGAATTTGAGTGTCTGCCAGGTAGTAACCAGGCCGCCAAAGCTATCCCAGGAGCCACTTCCGGACTGCAGGGGTACCGGCAAAGGGCCCCGTGCATCTTGCTCCGTGTCACTCCCGGTCGGTATCTTAACCCCGCCAAAGGCGGCCAGGCGGAAGGTGCTGCCCCGTTGGTCATTCTGATTCAGGGTATAGCGCAGGAAAACGGACGTGTCGCCAAATCCCCTGCTGGAGCGGCTCACTGACCGCGCACCCGGCGCCGGAAAACGGAGTTCCTTGTCAAGGTAGGGGAGCATGCCAAACAGCGTCAGCTTGCCGTTAATCCCATAGGCGAGCACCGACACCAGCGCACTGCCTTTTATTTTCCGGTCCATCTCCGATGGATCCTTGCCGGAGCGGGTCAGTACCAGTTGTTCACGGTTGACGAATTCACCTTTGCCTACCGGTAATGCGGTATTGAAGGTAATGGGCGCTGCGGCAGCCGTTGCCATCGACAGTGGAAATAAAATAACAGTAGATGCTATCAGCAGATTGAGGAGCAAATTCCTCACTTATGCTGCCCGGTTTCATTTTTGCCATGTTCATCCTCAAGGGCTCCTCGCTTGCCGGGTTGATAGATATCAAATGCCCTGAGGGTGAAGCCCGCATCTTCCAGCACAGAGCGTGCGCTGTCTTCAGAAAGCACAGCGGCGCCGCTGGTCTCTACCCAGATGTTTCCCTGGGCAAGATCTGCATTCACCTCCTCGACGCCATCGATTTTCTTCAGTTGTTTCTCAATGCCGTAAGCACAGAACGGGCAACTCATGCCATCCACGCCCAACAGGAAATGGGTTTCCCCGGCCAACACACCAGTGCTCCACAACATAACAACGCTCATCGCCACAATGATCAATTTCATAATAAATTCCAATTGAGTTAACTATCGAGCCAGATGCGCAAGGGGAGCGCAAGAAAGGCGGCAAAAAAACCCACGGCCCATAAAATCACCGACGTCCAGTAAATACGGCGGTTCCAAAGCTGGGTCCGGTCGCACAAGGCGCCCCGTTCCGGGTCGAAGGGGCAGGAACGCCCTGGGCGGTACATCATCCACCCGGACAGCGCCAACAGGACAGCCGAGCCTGTAAAAACCCACGTTTTGTGCAAGCTGAGCGTAATCAGAAACGGAATTGAACTGGTCAGTGCCGCAACACTCGCCCCCATACCGAGGGTAACCAGGATGATGGGCAAGGCGCAGCAAACCAGTGTTCCGGCAGATGCAAACAAGGTCACCCAGGTGGCGCCGGTTTCCAGGTGCGGCGTTTCGGTTTCAGCAGTTGTGATCTCAATTGGGTCCATTGCGCTTTCTGGCGAATACGGAATCTAAACCTCAGGTGGCAGAAGGATAGGCTCGTATACTAAAATCTGGAGTTAACTCCAGGTCAAGAAGTAATTTCCCCTTTTTTATTCGTAACGCAGGGCGTCGATGGGATCCAGTTGGGCGGCTTTGGCGGCAGGGATGATGCCGAAGATGATGCCCACGCCTGCGCAGAAACCGAAGCTGAGCAAGACCGCCCATAGTGGTACGTGGGCGGCTGGGAAACCGGGTAACAAGCTGGATACCAGGGCGCCGAGGCCATAGCCGATGGCGACACCGACCAGGCCGCCGATCATGGTTAAAGTTAATGCCTCGATCAGGAACTGCAGGAGGATATCCTGCCGCGTTGCACCCAGCGCTTTGAGGATGCCGATTTCGCGGGTTCTCTCGGTCACCGATACCAGCATGATGTTCATGATGCCGATGCCGCCCACCAGCAAGGATATACCAACGATGCCGGCCATTACGGCAGTCACCATGTTGATGACGGTATTGAATGATTCGGTCAGTTGCTCTGCCGTTTGCACCTTGAAATCATCCGGCTCACCCGATTTCAGGCCGTGTTCCTGGCGCAGCACGCGCCGTATCCTTTCTTTTACCTCGTCCTGGCGATTCATGTCATCCACCAGTAGCTGGATCTGGATGTCCAGATCCCTTGATGCGCCCATGATTCGCTTGCCCGTGCCATAGGGCAGCAATACGACATTGTCGCGTGAAAAGCCCAGTAGTTCACCACGTTTTTCCAACACGCCGACAATTTTGCACCACTCGTTACCCATCCGGAAAAACTCACCAATAGGGTGATCCGGCATTTCCCGATCCTCAATGACATCCACCCCGACCAGACAGACCAGCCGTCGCCGTACATCGTCATTGACCGTAAAAAAGCGCCCTTCCTGCGGGTACAGACTGTTCACCTCGGGATAATTTGCGCCGATCCCCACCACGCGCGAAAACGAAACCTGTGAGCGATAGCTGAGCTGCCCCTGCGAGCCCGATTGGGTGAACAGAACCGGCGTGATGCTGGAAATGCCGTCGACACGCTGCGAAATGACCTGCAGGTCGCTGTCCCGCAACTTGGCCAGCCGCCCCTGCAGTTGTTTTTTAAAGGGCGTGTAAGAGCGGATGGTCAGGGAGTTGCCACCCAGGCCGGCGAACTGCTGGTTGATGGTATAGGACAGGCCCTGAACGATGGATACGACCGCAATCACCGAGGTCACACCGATGATGATACCCAGTGAGGTCAGCAGGGAACGGAAACCGTGGGCCCGGATGGACTCCAGCGCCGAGCGGAAGCTTTCCAGCAACATAAACATCAGCGGGCCTCGCCCTGTTGTCGTTCATCGGATTCAATTTTGCCATCCTCGAGGTGTATCACCCGCTCGCAATGTGCCGCGATATCCGGCTCATGCGTGACCATGATGATGGTCTGGCCCTGTTGGTGCAGTTGATCAATCAAGGCCATGATCTACCGGCTGGTTTTGCTGTCCAGGTTGCCGGTGGGCTCATCTGCAAGCAGGATGGCGGGATGCCCGATCAGTGCGCGGGCAATTGCAACCCGCTGACGTTGTCCGCCGGACATCTGGTTGGGGCGGGACTCCAGGCGGTCACCCAGGCCGACGTGTGTGAGTGCTTCGCTGGCCAGCCGTTTGCGCTCGGCACGGTTGATACCCCGGTAGACCAGCGGTTGCATTACATTTTTTAGTGCGGATGCCCGTGACAACAGGTTAAAGCTTTGGAACACGAAACCGATCTCGCGGTTACGCGCCCTGGCTAGCTCCGCTTCGCTCATGTCTCCAACGTTGGTGCCATTGAGCAGGTAATCGCCTTTGGTCACGCGATCGAGGCAACCGATGATATTCATCATGGTGGATTTGCCGGAGCCGGAGGCGCCGATAATGGCAATGTACTCATTGCGGGAAATTTCCAGGTCCACGCCGTCAAGCGCATTGAGCACCTGGTCACCCATGGTGTAGGTCCGGTAAACATTCTGTAGCTGGATAACCGGCGATTCTTTATCACCCGTTTGCATCAGTCACTGACTTCCACGATCAGGTCGGTATCTTTGTCATCAGTTTTTTCTGCTTCCTCAACTGCCTCGCCGTCCCTGAGATGGCGCAATACCCTGAACGGCCCGGTGATTACGATCTCGCCTTCCTCAAGCCCGCTGGTGATTTCCTGATCGCTGTCACTGGAGATACCGGTCTCCACGTCTTTTCGCACCGCTTTCCCATCTTCCATCACGAAGACGTAGGTCTGCTCCTTTTTACCTTCCTTGTCCTCATCAATATCGTCATCGAACAGCACGGCCTGCACCGGAACCGCCAGGGTCTCCTCGGAGGTCTGGGTGTAGATATCCGCCCGCACGCTCATGCCGGGGCGTATTTTCATGGTGTCCTGCTTATCCAGCAGAATTTTCACCAGGAATGACAGGCTCGCCTGGCCCGGTGATTTACGGGCCACCGATGCAATCGACTGGATGGTGCCGGAAAGCGGTGTATCGGGGTAGGCCGCGGCAAAGATGTCCGCACTCTGACCCTCGCGGACCTGGGCTATATCCGCCTCGTCCACCTGCACCTCGGTCAGCGTCTCGGAGGGGTCGGCGATCACCATCATGGTGGAACCCGGGATGTTGGTGGTGCCGGCAATCACCGTTTCGCCAACCTTGATGTCGACCTGGATGACCACGCCGTCAATGGGCGAACGAATACGTGTTTTGGAGAGTAATTCCTCTGCCTGATCGAGTGCCGCACGGGACTGGGCCAGTGATTCCTGCAGGGAACGAAGATCGACCCTGGCCAGCGCCAACTCGCTTTCCAGCGCCTCGTAGCTGTCTTCATCCACCAGTTTTCTGGCAAACATAGTTTTCTGGCGCTCGAAGCGATCCGCCAGGGTTTTGATCATCAGGCGCTGGCGTTCAATGGCAATCTGCTGGATACGGACCCGTGCCTCGGCCTGCTCCACCTGGGCCTGGTAGGTTTTTGGCTCCAGCGTGATAACCAGTTCATCTTTTTTGACCCGGTCTGCCTCTTTGACATAAAGCTCTTCAACCTGGCCAATGACCTCAGGGCGCAACTGTACCTGTTCACGGAAGGCGAGGGTGCCGGAAGCGAGGATCGAACTCTTGATCAGTTTGAGCTCGACCTTTTGCACATCAACCTGTCTGGCATCCGCGCCACCGGTGAGTTTTGAAATCAACGGCACGCCAATCAGCAGTGCCGCCAGCACGCTAAAAATCAGGATTTTTTTCATAGAATGGTTCCGTCAGGCCATCAGGCCCCAAACACCAAAAATTACCGCCCAGGGCAGCACCGCAATAACGGTCGACTTGACCATTTCGGCACCTGTCCAGCGAGCATAGCCAATACTCATCAGGAACCAGGTCCAGAAATTGATCAGCGTCAGTGAACTGGCCCAGGTGAACAGGGGCTCGCCGGAATCCAGGTGGAGGAACAATGAATTCAATGAAAACACCTGCAGGTCCTGCGTTGGCATCTGGTTTGAATCGGCCATGAAAATGGCGACGAAGGCTGCCAGTGCACCGAACACACTCACGAAGCCGGTCCACACAGAAAATGAAAACCACTGGCCAGAACCGATGTCTGCACCCGTAATGAGCTTGTTGACGAGGTGAAAGTAGCTTGCCTGGATGGTGTAGATAATGAAGGTCATGACTACCACGGCAATCGCGGATGTCCAGGTGCTGGTAGCAGGCTGCATGAATTTACGGATCGCATCGACGCTTTCCGCTCGGTTCTCAGCAGGTATCTGGCGGATGGTTTCCTCCACCAGCCATGGAAAATCAACCCAACCGTAGTAATAAACGAACAGGCCTGCCGACAGCAATATACTGATCAGTAGCGGCCACCATAACCAGGACATATGTTGCCTGACCTCATCCAGGGCTTTGCCCGGCGAAGCGAAGATATCCATCATCGCATTGAATGCAGAATACGAACTACCCGTCATTTCAAGCCTCCCTCATGAGTAATCGGCGTCATGCTATCGAATGCATCCGGCCGCCGATAATTGAACGACTTGGATTATGTACTGATTTTAGGCGCCACAACAATGCCAAAAGTCGTGGTGGAAAAAAGGAAACGAAAAAGGGGTCTTTTGGTGCCGGCCCTTACAATCGTGAATTGAAACAATCTAAGTCATTGTGTAATAATGATTTTAAGCAGCAGGTAAAGATTATCACCAGAATATATCATGCGCTGTTTCTGCATCTTTTGGGAGGAAACCTGATGAACCGATCCGCACTTCGCAGCACCTGCCTGTTGTTTGGCATTTTCGCATGCTTTTTGTTGCCGGCGACCGCTCTGGCCCAGCCGGTGTTCAAATCTATTTATCAGGATTATGAGCATGATAACGATCGTATCTGGCTCTATACACCGGCTGGCACGTCAGTGGGTGATTTTATGCTGGTCCAGATTGCATTATCCGATGATGAGGTTTTTATACACATTCCCCCAGGCTGGACGGAACTAATTGATGAAAATACCCACCGGCTCCGTGTCTGGGTAGGCTACAAAGTTGTCACCTCGGCTGATATTGGTAACCGCTTTAACTGGGATATAGATGATTCCAATTATGCAGATTTCGTTGGTCAACTCAGGGTCTATGAGAACGTGAATCCAAAGGATCCAATCAACGATTGGAGTTGGGATGAAAATGATACGATCGATATCGATTCACCTGCCGTCAACACAACCCTGGATAACACGCTGATCGTGCGCATGTTCGGTGCAGAATATCCTTATGAACCAGATGCTCTTTCGCCATCGCAGGACAATGAATACTTCGAGAGTGTCTGTTGCTTAATTGACGGTGTGGTGCTGGGCAGTGGTGACCTGCCTCAGCCCCTGGCCGGCAATTCAGGCACAGCCTCATGGGACAGAGAAACCTCTCAATACGACGACTGGATTTCCGTGACGGTAGCGCTGGCCGAGAACCCGAGACTGGCCACCTTCCAGGTGACCAAGGACTTCATCCCTGACAGTTCGATGCCGGTCGAGGTCTTCATTGCCTGTAACGATGGCCTCCCGCTCAATAACAGCCAGATGATTACCGAAGGTTCCGGTGGCGTTACCTTTATCGTGGAACTGTTCACGCCCGGTAATCTGGATTGTGAAGTCACCGAAGTGCCGGTACCAACCGGCTATGATGACAGTTACAGCACTGGTACAGTGAACGGGTTTGCGGGCCTGGTCGACAACGTTGACGGTTGCCAGTTCGAAAACGTATTCGGTGGTGACTTCAGTTGCACCATTCGCAACAGGGCACAGGATGCGACCTACGAGGTTAGCAAGGTGTGGGAGATTATCAGCGAAGGTGGTGACCTCGTCCCGCAGGACTTTAATTTGACCCTCACCTGCAACCAGGCAATTGTGGCCGCATCACTCGGTTCGGATTACCGCACGGGTAAGTTGGGAGGACCTTCTGACCAGGCCGAAATCAACAAGCCCAGGCCCAAGGTCAAAGGCAAGCCCAGTAAAGAGGTTAAAACGGTCAGGTGGCTGTCTCTGCAAGGCGATGCGACAGTCTGGGTAGACGTTGATTCTACCAATGGGCCGGCCAATTGTTGGGCGAAGGAGAGAATCTTCTCCAGTGCGGTGGAAGTTGATAACCCCTGCAGAACGCCGCAAGGCCTGACCATGGGCCAGACGACTTCCTGCACGATCACCAATACGGTATTCTATGAAGGAATCCCGGCACTGAACCGCTACGGCCTGGCCATTATGGCCTTGCTGATGCTGGCTGTCGGATTTGTCGGCTTCCGCCGAATGGTTTGATCCGAAAAAACCGGGGTCAGGTTCAGAAAAAGGGGTCAGGTTGAATTAAACTTTCGGTTAATTCAACCTGACCCCTTTTTCTTTGCTCTTGGGTGGGCCTTGTCATAGACCCTGGCGAGGTGCTGAAAATCAAGGTGAGTGTAAATCTGGGTGGTGGATATATCCGCATGGCCCAGCAGTTCCTGCACGGCGCGCAGGTCACCGGAGGATTCAAGCAGGTGGCTGGCGAAGCTGTGCCGCAACAGGTGGGGATAAACTTTCTGTGGTAAGCCCTGACGCTGGGCCCAGTAGCGGATGCGGACCTGTATGGTGCGGGTCGAGATGGGGTTGCCGAACTTGCTGACGAATACATGCGGTTCTTCGAAACCGGCGAAGGCGCCGCGTACCTTGCGCCATTTCTGCAGTGCGGCAGCGGCATAGCTTCCCACCGGCACCATGCGGGTCTTGTTGCCCTTGCCAATGACGGTAATCAGACCTGATGTGAAGTCAATCTGCGTCCAGTGAATACCGGCCAGTTCCGACAGTCTCAGTCCGGATGAATAGAACAGTTCCATGATGGCCTTGTCGCGAATGGCCAGTGGGCTGTTGTCGTTAATTTCCAGCAGGCGGGTAATGGCGTCTGCATCCAGGGTTTCCGGTAGCTTTCGGGCTGTTTTGGGCGCCCGGACCGGGGCAGCGGGAGTGTGATCAGCAAATCCTTCTTTCATCAGCCAGCGATAAAAGCTTCGGATGGCGGACAACTGCCGCTGCAGGCTTCTTGAACCCTGGCCCTGACGATGGAGGCGGGCAATCAGTCCGCGGATGGTGTGTTCGGTGACGGTTGCGGGATCCTCAATGGACTGCCGCTTCATTTCCTCTGCGAGTCGGCATAAATCGCGCTGATAGGCATGACGCGTACGGGGCGATAAACCACGTTCGTGATGGAGGTAGTCCATGAATTGTTGCTGACGGCTGTTCATGCCGGAAACCTGGCCTCCAAAGAAATCGATATCAGGCCGGTCCTCGGTGCAGGCAATACCGGGTCAGGCCGAGCGGCGTTGCTCCAGTTCGTTCCCATCGGTGAGGCTGCTTGAAATGACATTAGCCAGCAAATCGAGGAAAAGTGTTCCCATACCGGGATAGAAGCGGGCATTGTCACTGCTGCCGATTGCCATCATCCCGTGTTCACCTTTTTCACCCAAGGGGATCAGCGCCGCAGATTGCACCCAGCGAGCCTTGGAGCCGAACAGGAATTCGAGTTTGCGTTCGCCCAGGCGGCCGCAAACGGAATGATCCTTGTCCAGCAGAGCACGGAAGGGCTCCATCTGTGGATCATCCGTTCGGAGGTGTTTTACATCCTCCCCGGCAGCGCCGGCAATATCCTGGTCAAACAGGCATATCTGCAGGATATCGGCATTAAAATCATTCAGTAGAGAGTTGCCGAGATGGGTGAAAAAATCCTTGCGGGAACCAATCATCATCAACTCGAGCGTGAGTTGGTGCAGCCGCGTCATCAATCGCTCGTTTTCACCGGCAACATGAACCAGACGGTTCAATTGCCGGCCAAGATCCTGGTTTTTCTGCCGGAGTTGTTCAACCTGGCGTTCAATCAGGGAGACGGCCACACCACTGCTGTGGTTGAGATGTAATGTTTCGAGGACGTCCGGGAATTCTTCGAGGAATTCCGGGTTCTTGCGCAGGTAAGTCGCGACGACTTCCTTAAGCGATGTTTTGTCGTCATCCATTCAATGTCCCTCTGAATACATGTTTGGCTGGTCCCTTCATCGTGACCGGCCGGTTTTCTCCCGGCCACTTTATCACAAGATGGCCTCCGGGTAGCAAGACATCCACAAGGTCATCCACTCGGCCCCATTGTCCCAGAACGGCAACTGCTGCGCAGGCTCCGGAACCGCAAGCCAGGGTTTCACCGGCGCCGCGTTCATAAACCCTGAGTCGGATCCTGGTGCGGCTTTCGACTTGAGCAAATCCGACATTGCAGCCCTGGGGAAATAAATCGTGCTTGCTGATAAAAGTGCCGATATCCGGAATACGAACATCGGCGATATCATCGATGAGAAGCAGGGCATGGGGGTTGCCCATGGATACTGCCCCAAATTCCAACTGCCCCCAGGGCGATTCCAGGTGGTATCTGCTGTCATTTGGAACCAGGCTAAGCGGTATCCTGGATGGCTCAAAATCAGGTGTCCCCAGATTCACTTCAAATTGTCCGTCGCTGCCCTTTTTCATGACGATCTTGCCGGAAGGACTTTCAAGGGTGAACGGCTTGCTGTCAATGTCGCCGTTCAATTCCAGGTAAAGCCCAACGCAACGCGCACCGTTGCCACACTGGAGTGCCTGGCTTCCGTCCGAATTCCAGATTTCATAGTTTGCAATATTCTCTGATCGCGCCGGATTGCGCAGTACCAGTATCTGGTCGCAGCCAATGCCCCGGTGGCGATCGGAGATCAAGCTTGCACGCTTTGCATCCAGCGGATAGTCCTGTCCGCGCAGGTCCAGCAGCACGAAATCATTTCCGGCCCCGTGCATTTTATGGAAGATGACGCCCATTCAGTGTCAGATCCGGGATTGCCGGTCCATCAGTTCAGCTTGCGGCTGTTGTTTCACCATCGTCCCTGGTCTCATTTGCCTCGGTTTTATTGACCTCGGTGTCTATTGTTTCGCTACTCTTTTTTTCAATCGGCTCCGGTCCCGGTTCCGGCAGATACAGGGGGCCGCGTTGGCCACAGGCAGCCAGGATAAGCACCAGGGGCACCAAAAACATGTGGGTTCCGACTCTTCGCTTGATTTGATTCATATGCAGATTGAGTGTTGTCAGGGCTGATACACTATACGCCATGAGTACGCATGAATCAGCCAGCAAATCTTCTGACATCCACCCGGATCTGCCGGCGCTGGAAACAGTCGAACTGAGCAGTGGCCTTGAGCCCTCTGCATCCGTCATCTGGTTACATGGCCTGGGGGCGGACGGGCATGATTTTGAGCCCCTGGTACCGCAACTCTCGTGGCCTGGCGCTCCCGATATCCGTTTTGTGTTTCCACATGCGCCGGTCAGGCCCGTTACCCTTAATGGTGGCATGCCAATGCGGGCCTGGTATGACATTCTCAGTATTGATGCCAGTCGTGATCAGGATGGCCGCGGCATTATCGACAGCGTTAACCAGGTAGCAGCATTGATCGGCCAGGAGATTGACCGGGGAATTCCCCCTGAGCGTATTGTTCTCGCCGGGTTTTCCCAGGGTGGCGCCATCGCTGTGCAACTGGCACTGAGGTATCCATCCAGGCTTGCCGGGCTGATTGCTCTGTCCACTTACCTGCTGTTTCCCGACCGGCTGGAAAGTCAGGCGCATGACGCCAACCGCGAGTTACCGGTTTTTGTCGGTCATGGCAGCTCAGACCCGATGGTTCCCTTTAGCATGGGAGAAGCCCTGGCCCGGCAGCTTGAATCCATCGGCTACCCGGTTGAGTGGCACTCCTATCCGATGCAGCACGCCGTTTGTCCGCAGGAGATTTCTGATATTACTCAATGGTTGAGGGGCCGGCTGGCTTAACGCTTCATGGCTGACGCATCGGATCACCAATTGTCTGGACGGAAATTACCCAAGTCCCGCGTCGGTGTCTATCCGCCTTCTTTTTGCACCTGGAAGCTGCTGTTCACCGTGATGGTCATCACCGAAGTTTCTATTGTGCTGGTGGGTATGGGGCGGGGTGGCTTTCCGGGCTGGGAATGGTTTGGCATGGCCAGTGTATACGCACAGTGGATGGCGTTGTTTTGTGCTTCCGGCGTATGTGTAATGAGTGGCTGGACCAGCCGCTGGTCTGCTCGGGGCGCCTGGATTGGTACTTGGCTGATAGTGGTTCTGCTCGCAACGATTTTCAGTTCTGCCACCTGGCTTGCGTTCGGGCGGACCGCCCTGAGTGCTTCTTCTGATCAGCCGCTGATGTTCGTGCTGAAAAGCACGTTCTCGGTAGCTCTGGTCGCCGTGGTATTTTTTCGCTATCTTTTGGTACGCAGTCGCTGGCAGTCTGAATTGATTGCTCAGGCCGAAGCGAGGGTGCAGGCTCTGCAGGCCCGGATAAGGCCGCACTTCCTGTTCAACAGTCTCAATACGGTTGCTAGTCTTATACCGGCGGATCCGGAAAATGCCGAAGCGGCCCTTTTGGACCTTGCGGACATATTTCGCGGTAGTATGAGACCTGCGGACCAGTTGATTTCGCTGGGTGATGAGTTGCAACTTGCCCGTCAGTACCTGGACATGGAAAAACGGCGACTGGGTGATCGGCTGGAAATTGACTGGCGGGTAGATGAATTGCCACCGGGTGCTTCCGTTTTTCCACTGATGCTGCAACCTCTGCTGGAAAATGCGGTGGGTCATGGCATCCAGTCGCACCCGGAGGGTGGCAAGATTGTTGTCTATGGCCGTTCTGAGGGAGACCAGATCGTGATTACAATTGGCAACCCGATTGCTGCAGAGGGATCAGAGCAGGAGGGTCATGGCATGGCCATTGACAATATCCGGGAGCGTTTGCGCCTCGCATTCGGCTCACGCGCCAACTTGCTCACGAACCAGGATGCGGACCAGTTTTATGCTGTTTTGAGTGTGCCTTATGTTGAATATTCTGATTATTGATGATGAACTTCCGGCACGGGATCGCCTGCGCCGGTTGGTAGAGGCAATTCCTGGCTGCGAGGTTGCCGGGGAGGCTGCAAGCGCCGCTGAGGCGCTGGAGCAGATCAAGGAGTTGAGTCCGCACGTTCTGCTGTTGGATATATCCATGCCTGGTATGGACGGGATGTCACTCGCTCGTGTGCTGCAGGAAGGTGGGGCTTCACCTGCCGTGATTTTTTGTACGGCTTATCAGGATCAGGCTCTGGAGGCTTTCGAACAGGAGGCAATCGACTATCTGGTCAAGCCGGTACGCGTCGAGCGTCTGGAGAAGTCCCTGGAAAAGGCCAGGCGGTACCTGGGTGACAGACGGGATTCAGAGAATGAACATTTTTTGCGCTCCACTCTGGGCGGTAAAGTGGTCCTTACCCCGATTCATCGTGTGATCTGTCTGTTGGCCGAGGATAAGTACACCACGGTAATTCATGAAAAAGGCAGCGCAGTCATTGATGATTCACTGACTGATCTTCAACAGCGTTATGAAGATTTGTTCTTCAGAATTCACCGCAACGCACTGGTTTCACGTCGGCATATTCGTGGGCTTGAAAGAAAACACGATGGACATACCCAGATATTGCTGAGCGGCACAGACCACAAACCTGAAGTCAGCCGCAGGAATATCTCTTTATTGCGCAAATTACTGAGTGAACTTACCGAGTGAACTTACCGAGTGAACTTTCGCAGGAAACCCGCATTACTTCATCACATCCACCAACAAGAGTAATATTGATGACACCCATAAATAGCAAGCGCTGCATAAAAATCGCGACACGTAAAAGTGAGCTGGCCCTGTGGCAGGCCAACCATGTTGCCGGCCTGCTCCGGGATCAGCACCCCGGCCTGAAGGTGGAGTTGTTGCCGATGGTAACCCGCGGAGACATTATCCTGGATCAGCCGCTGGCGGAGATTGGTGGCAAGGGCCTGTTTCTCAAAGAACTTGAAAGGGCTCTGTTGCGGGAAGAGGCTGACATTGCGGTTCACTCAATGACAGATGTGCCGGTGGAGGATGCACCGGGACTGGTGGTTGACATCGTTCTGGAGCGAGCCAATCCGTTTGATGCTCTGCTCAGCAATTCAGGGCAGAGTATGGCGGAATTACCGGCTGGATCCCGGGTGGGCACCAGTAGTTTGCGCCGGCAATGCCAGCTGAACTTCACGCGGCCCGATCTCCAGGTGATGGATCTTCGCGGCAATGTAAATACCCGGATACGCAAACTGCAGGACGGAGAGTACGATGCCATTATTCTCGCCTGTGCGGGCCTGGAGCGCCTGGGCCTGGATCATCTTGTGACAGAGACCCTGTGCCCGCCAAAATGGTTGCCTTCCGCCACCCAGGGCACCATCGGTGTGCAGTGCAGGGAAGGGGATGAGGCGGTCAGCATGTTGATGCAGCCGCTGTTGCATCCAGATACGGCGCTGCGGACGCAGGCGGAACGTTCGGTAGCGACTTTGCTGGAGGGTAGCTGCCAGGTACCCCTGGCGGTATTTGCACAAACCAGCGGTAGTCAATTGCAAATCACCGGTCTGGTGGGAACGCCGGACGGCAAAACTGTGCTTCGCAGTGAAATCTCCGGCGAGTCCGTTCAAGTCGCAAAGCTGGCCGAAAAAATTGCGCAAGACCTGCTGCGACAGGGCGCCGATCAAATCATAGCTGCACTCGCCATGATAGACTGACAACCGGTTTTGGACAGGGTTATTTATGCGGTTCTCGCATATTTTTGTAACACGGCCACGGCAAGAAGCAGAGGAACTGGCAACAATGCTGGTCCCACTGGGCCTGCAGGTAGTGGTGCAATCGGCATTTGATTTCCAGCCACGGGATGTTGCCTCTGAACAGCCCGCCGTGCTGGCGGGTCTCGAGGCTAATATCCCCCGTTTGTTGATTTTCACCAGTCCACGGGCCGTCAAATATGGGCTGGAGCAACTGCCGCTCGAGCTGATCAGGAAACACAAAATCGCCGCAATTGGACCCTCTACGGCCAATGCGCTGAGTGTTGCGGGTGTGTTTGTCAATGTACGCCCGGCATCGGGTTTTACCAGCGAGGCATTGCTTGATTCCCTTGACAAAGACTCCTCAGGCTTCATATCACCGCAAAAATCGGCGGTCATCCTGGCCGCCCCCGGAGGACGCAAGAAACTGGAGGAAGGTCTGTCCAGGATGGGCTGGAGCGTACGGACCCTGATGGTTTACAGTCGGGAAAACGCAGAACTGGACAAACAGGCACTTTATGGCCTGGGTGAAGCAGACAATATACTGTCGGTGTGGACCAGTGGTAATGCCATGAAATCGCTGTCGCAGCGTTTACAGCCAGCCACATGGTTCAAGATTTGCGGCGGAGAATGGCTGCTTATATCCCCGCGCCTGAAACGACTTGCCCGTGCTTATGGTCCCGCACAAGTCCACCTTTCTCCCGGCCCTGCCAACAGGGAACTCTTCCGCGCCATCCGTGCCTTGCTGTGAATCGGGAATGACTCAGGGTAATTTTGCGTGGTTTATTTGATGCAGTCCTGCCGGTATTTGGTTAGCATTTGGGTTCTTGCAGTCACAGCAACAGGATTGACTCGGTGAATACAGATATTTCTGAAATTGACAATGAAGCTGGTGAGATGCCTGCACCGGAGAAAAAGCCCCGGGGTAAGGGGGCTGTGCTGGCTTTCATGACATTCGTTTTTGCCCTGGCGGCCCTGGGAGGTACGGGCTGGCTATGGTGGCAGGGTGAATCGGACCGGCAGCAGGATGACGACCGTATTGACGCAAAGATTGAACACCTGGAGAGCGCCTACAAGGATCTTTCCGTCAAGCAGAAGCAGGTTCGTGAGGAGTTGAAATTACTGGCTGACAACGATACCGGTTCACAAATCGCGGCCTTGCAAAAACAACTTGCAGCAGACCATATTCAGGTCAGCAGCCTGGACCAGACCGTTCGGGATCAACTGGCCCTGTCACGTTCGCTTCAAACAGCCACTGAATCCATCCAGGGGCGTTTGTTGGCGAGCGAGGCGGCAATAGCCGGCCTGTCTTCAAATGAACTTGATGCGGGTAAAGAATTGGATCTGGCTGAAGTCGATTACCTGTTGCGACTCGCCAATGAACGCCTTAAGTTGTTTTCCGACCCGGACGCGGCGGACCAGGCACTGGAACTGGCCGACATGCACCTGGCCGCCATGGATAACCCGATGTACCTGAGCGTGAGGAAAGAAATCGCCACCGCCCGGCGCGAACTGGCTGCAGTCAACATACCGGATTATGTACTCATCGACAGCCAGTTGAACGCGATCCAGGAATCCGTTGTTTCGCTTCCATTCCGGGGCGAGGTGGCCGTCAGCCAGGAATCTGAGGCGGTGCAGGAAACGGATTGGTGGGAGAAGGTCAAGAGCGTTTTTTCGAACCTTGTTACCATCCGGCGCAGTACCGCACAGGAGAACGAAAGAATCAGCTTGCAAGACATGGATTACATTCGTCAGCGTCTCTGGTTGCAATTGGAGATGGCTCGGCTGTCTCTGATGCGCCGGGAGCAGGGTGCATTCAGCTATTCACTCGAACGGGCGCGCAAGACCCTGTCGACGTGGTTTGATACCGGGGATGACAGCTACCGGTCTGTCGACCGCAGCATCAATGAACTGATGGCCCTGAAAATCAAGGCAGATCTGCCGGACATCAGCACTCCCTGGGCGACCATTCGCCTGGTCCGCGAAGGCCGGCCCAGGCCGGCGCCTGCACCTTCCGTACCTGCACCCTCTGCGGCGGTTTCACCCGAGCACGCGGTCGATACTGCAAGCCCGGAGCACCAGGAATGAAACGATCTTTTCTGGTCATCATCGCGATTGCCCTGGCTCTATTCGCAGCCGCCATCGCACCGGTGTTCAAATCAGACCCCGGGCTGGTGCAAATTCGCTTCCAGGGCTGGACCATAGAAACCAGTGTGCTGATACTGGCGCTGGCTGCGGTAGCTCTGTGGCTGATCGTACACTTCACCCTGAGGTTGTGGCGCATGCCGGCCGAAACCGCACGGCGAGTCCGGGAAAAGCGTGCGCTGGCCCAGTTGGAAAAAGGCCTGCTCGCTTTAACCGAGGGCGACTGGAGCACGGCCGAGAAGGCGCTGGAGAAATCGGCGAGTTCACATGGCAGGACAACCGCCCGTTACCTGGCGGCGGCTCAGGCTGCTGACGGGCAGGAGGCGGGTGACCGGGCTGAGTGGTACCTGGAGCAGGCCGATACGCGAAAACGGAAACAGCGCTTCCTGGTCGAGTTGACCCGTGCGCGGATTCTCACTACGAACGGGCAGTATGCAGAGGCGATTCCCATCCTGCAAGATCTGCAGAAGCGCCGAAAACGTCATTCTCAGGTGTTGGAACTGCTGGCCCGTTGTTACGACGAGACCGGGCAGTGGGAACCGCTGCAGAAATTGTTGCCCGTAATGCAAAAAGCGGGAGTCGTGGATGAGGCTCGCGTTGCCGAACTGAGGCAACACGCTGCGGTATCGGAACTCAAACAGTACTCCGATGCCGACGCCCTCAAGGCCGGTTGGCGCGGTCTGCCGAAAGACCTGCAAAAATCAACTGGAGTGGTGATGGTTTTTGCAGACCAGGCAATCAGGATTGGTGCACCCGAACTGAACGAAGAAATATTGCGTACAAGCCTCAAACACGAGTGGAATTCAACCTTGTTGATCCCCTACGGTGAGCCGGGAGCAGAAGATTCAGCCAAGAGGATGAAACAGTGTGAGAAATGGCTGAAAGACCACCCGGAAGACCCCTGGCTCAATCTCGCACTCGGCCGTTTATGCGCCCGGGAAGAACTCTGGGGCAAGGCGCGACACCACATGATCAGGAGCCTGGAGATCGAACCCTCTGTTGGTGGTTACGATTCACTCGGCCAGTTATTGGAACGAAAAGGGGAACTGGAAACCTCTATGGCCTGCTTTCGGAACGCACTGAGAATGAACCAGGGCAAGGAACCGCTCCCCTTGCCAAGTGAACAGATCAAGCTGGCGTCGCCATTGGGTCAATAAGCCAGCCCTGATCGTATATTGGCGGAATAACCATTCAGGCTTGACACTACACTAGTGCGGCCGGGCCAGGACTCTCACGGGAACGTCCAGACCAAATTCGAATGAATCGTAAAACATGCGTTGGAGTTCGACGCCGTGTTCGGTGAACGCCTGTTTCGCGGTATTGATCATAGCCGGCGGCCCACTCATGTAGACATCAAAGTCCGCCAGATCGGGAAAGTCATTGATTACCGCTTCATGAACAAAGCCCGTGAAATCGTCACTTTCTGACACGCTGCCAGGTTCAGAAATAGCCCTGTGGTAGTGGATATGCCGATGCTTGTCCGCCCAGCGGGATGCCAGGTCATCCAAGTACAATTCTTCCCTGGTCCGGGCTCCCCAGTAAAGGTGAATTTCCCGCCGGTCATCCTGTCCGAGTAGATTTTCAATCATGGATTTCAGTGGAGCGAACCCGGTGCCGCCACCCATCATGATCATCGGACGTTCCGTATTGTCATTGCGAACAAAGAAATTGCCGAGCGGGCCTTCGAATCGCAGAATATCCCTCTCCTCCAACTCATCAAACACGTAGCCGGTAAACCCGCCGCCGTCTACGTGACGAATATGAAGCTCGATTTCGTCTTCCAGCGAAGGGCAACTGGCAATGGAAAAAGCGCGGCGCTTGCCACCGGCAAGCAGGACTTCGACATACTGCCCGGCCAGAAATTGCAATCGCTGCGCCTGCGGTAGCTTTAGCCGGAGGCGCACCACGTTTTTCGTCAGGGTTGTTTTTTCGATGACCCGGGTGGGCAGTATCCTGACCTGGATATCACGCAAGGCTTCAATTTCCCTGACCTTGACCACCAGGTTTTCCCTCGGTGCAGCCTGGCACATCAGCGCCATTCCTTAAGCGATATCACTCTGCTCCAGCGCCAGCGGCGGGTGGAATGGGTAATGGATTTCTCCGCTCAGGACACTGCCTTTGCAACTGCCACAGGTACCGTTCTTGCAGGAATAGGGAAGCATTACGCCCTGGCGCAGGGCGGCGCTCAGTATAGTTTCTCCTTCATTTACCAGGAAGGTTTTATCGCTTGCCTCCATGCGGACTTCGAATTGCTTCACACTCATCTCCAGAAACGGCCGCCCATTGTCGCTGATCAGGAGCAAAAACCAAAATATCTCTGGGGGAATAGCATATTTTTTCTCGCTATGATCGTTCAAATCCGACAGAATTCCGGCATGGGAACTCTCAGATTACTTTACCGGATACCCTGGACGCTGGTGCACGTGCTGCTTGGGCTTCCGTTGACCCTGTTTAGTATTGCAACGCCGGTCGGTACTCTGCGCATCGGAAAAAAGACCCTGGATGACATTATGCTGAATTGGTGGTCGGGAACGACCTGTCGTATTTTCGGCCTGCAGCGTCGTATTCAAGGCAGGTTTCCACCTGGCGCTCAACTGGTTGTGGCCAACCATATTTCCTGGCTGGATATCCTTTTGCTGCACAGTGTCTCACCGATGGGATTTGTCGCCAAGGCGGAAATTCAAAACTGGAAACTGGTAGGGTGGATGGCTTCTATGGGGGGTACCGTATTTCATCATCGGGGTAGTCATGACTCATCCAGTGGTGTTTCAACCGTGATGGTGCGGCGTCTGGAGCAGGGAAAGAAAGTGGCTGTTTTTGCTGAGGGTGGCATCCTTCCGGGCCATGGCATCAAACACTTTCATGCACGCATGTTCGCCGCTGCCATTGAAACGGGTCTGCCGGTCCAACCCGTGATGATCCGTTACCTGCGTGATGGCCAGCATCACCGGGACATGACATTTCTTCGCGGTGAAAACTTGGTGGCAAACCTGTTTCGTTTACTCAGGCAAGCCGGCTGTGTTGCAGAAGTAACCATTCTCCCGCCGATTTGCCCTGCTGGAAAACGGCGTCGCGAACTGGCGAAGGAGTCAGAAGCAGCGATCCGGGCTGCATTCGAAGGGAAAATCGACTTCGCAGGTGGAAATCCCGTCCATGGATGATTTGTTTCATCAATTCAAACCACCTTTGGGCATGAGAAGCCGGCACATGCAGTCCCTGCTGAACAGCAGCGGCATACGCCGCCGCCGTGTCATGGGCTTGTCTGCAGAACTGCAAAACCACGCTGAAGTCTTCACCCTTGATGGCGGTTCCGGGATCAGGCTGCAGGGTTTGTATTCAAAGCAGGCATCAAAGAGCCTGGGTCTCGCCGTGTTGTTGCACGGCTGGGAAGGGAGTGTGAACTCAAGTTATATCCTGGCCAATGGGGCTCGCCTTTATAAAGCCGGTTTCGATGTTTTCCGGCTTAATTTTCGTGACCACGGCGATACGCATCACCTGAACCCCGGCCTGTTCCATTCCTGCCGGCTGGATGAGGTGATCCATGCGCTCAGGGCTTTGCAGGATCGGCTGAACCCTGGTCGCTGGTTTCTGGCCGGCTATTCGCTGGGCGGCAATTTCTCATTGAGGGTGGCCCTGAACGCCGCGCAGGCCGGGCTGGATCTGGCTCAAGTGGTCGCTGTATGCCCGGTGATCAATCCGGCCAATGCGATGCTGGCGATGGAGCAGGGACCGCGCTTCTACGAGTGGTATTTTGACCGCAAGTGGTCACGTTCTATGAAAATCAAGCAGGCCTGTTTTCCTGAGTTGTACGGAGATGAGCCGTGGAATGAGATCAAGGGTGTGCGCAAGAAAACCGCTTACCTGGTTACCAAACACGCGGGGTTTGACAGCGCCGACAGTTATTTTAAAGCTTATTCCATCGCAGGCCAGCGGCTTGCGCCACTGAAAATACCCTCGACGCTGCTGACATCCTTTGATGACCCTGTAGTGCCGGTCAGTGATTTTGAAGATCTGCCGGACAACCCGATGCTGGAACTGATCATTTCCCCGTATGGCGGTCATTGCGGCTTTTTGAAAAACTGGAAGCTGGAGAGCCTGTCGGAGGAACTGATCCTGCAGCGTTTCCTTGACGCCGCTCAGCTTGCCTGAAGGAAAACCAGCGAAGGACTGGAGCGGGTGAACGGAATCGAACCGTCATCTCCAGCTTGGGAAGCTGGGGTAATAACCGTTATACGACACCCGCTTTGAGCCTTTTCAGTTGACAAATAGTAGCAGAATCTAAGGGTCGCGCAATATGCGGGTTAGAGTTGCGGTAATATGCGGTATGAGCGGTACAGCCCCACCGAGGGATGGCTTACCTGCATGCCGGACACGCTCGAGCCGTCCTGGTCGCTAAGCAACTGCTCCCGGTAGTTGATTGTCCGGAATACAGGTAAGCCATCCCTCGGTGGGGCGAAGTTCCTATTTGCCAACCGTTTTGGTGGTCAGTGCTTCCATGTGGGCCTGTGCGGCGGTAGCCAGTGCTTCGAGGTCGTAGCCGCCTTCCAGAAGAGAGATCACTCGCCCGTTACATGCACTTTGGGCGTAGCCGTTAATCTCCCGGGTAATCCAGTCAAAGTCATCGTCCTGCAAATTCAGTTGCCCCAGTGGATCCAGTTGGTGTGCATCGAAGCCGGCTGAAATGATGATCAATTCCGGTTGGAAGCGATGCAGCGCAGGCAAGCCGCGTTCGGACCAGGCAGAACGAAATTCATGGCTGCCGGTGTCCGGCGCCAGTGGCAGGTTCACGATGTTGCCGCAACCCGTTTCATCCTCGTTGCCCGTTCCTGGAAACAGGGGCATTTGGTGGCTGGATACGTACAGTACATCAGGGCTTTGTGCAAAAATGGCCTGGGTGCCGTTGCCGTGATGAACATCGAAATCCAAAATCGCCACACGCTTGATTTCCTGTGTGGCAAGGGCGTGTCGGGCAGCCACTGCGACATGGTTGAGCAGGCAGAATCCCATTGCCAGATTGCTTTGTGCATGGTGGCCCGGAGGGCGAATGACGCAAAAGGCATTGTCGGATTTTCCTGCAAAGATCTGGTCAACGGCAAAACAGGCTGCGCCGCTGCCGCGCAAGGCCGCATCAATTGAGCCGGGAGAAAGGAAAGTGTCCGCATCCAGTGCCAGCCGGTTTTCTCCGTACGGGTCCGCTTCCGGTTCAAGCTCGATCAGCCTTTGCCAGTAGTCCGGGGCGTGTGCCCGGCCAATCTGTTCCAGGCTAGCCCTGGGTGCGGGTAACAATTCCATGCCTGGCATGTTTCGGATGGCGTTGAGTACCGCGCGGATACGGCCGTGCCGCTCCGGATGTCGCAGCCCCGGATTGTGTCGCAGGCAGTCATCATGATGTAGCACCAGGGTTTTCATGTTTTCATGCTCGATGTGATTGGGAAATCAGGTTTTGAACAGTGGAAGTGACATGGTTTCCTTGATTTCCTCCATCACCATATAGCTGCGCGAATCACTGACCCCGGGAATCGCCAGGATCTTTTCCCCAAGCAAGGCATGGTATTCATGCATATCCTTCACCCTCGCCTTGAGCAGGTAATCAAAATTACCGGAAACCAGGTGGCATTCCAGCAACTCCGGTAATTGTTTGGCCTGGCGGCGGAATTCTCTGAAGGCGCCGGGCGAGTTGCGTAACAGCTTGATTTCCACAAAGACCAGCAGGCTGGCGTCAAGTAACTCCGGGTTAAGCTGCGCAGTATAGCCCTTTATATAACCATCCCGCTCCAGGCGGCGCACCCGCTCCAGGCAGGGTGTAGTGGTCAGGTTTACCTTTTTTGCCAGCGCAACGTTGGACATGCGACCGTCCGCCTGAAGGCATTTGAGGATGTGGCGGTCTGTTCGATCCGGTGGTTTTGGTTTTCTTGAAATATGCCTCATGGAAACGTCTACATATAGTTATAAAAACAGTGGAAGTATCTATATTAACAAGTTTTATAGGATATATAACCATGTAAAACCATCTAAAATTAGATGATTAAGCATGTTGTGGAGTATGTAGATGAAAATCGGTGTCCCCAGGGAAATTAAAAATAATGAATACCGTGTCGGTCTTGTTCCTTCTTCCGTTCGCGAACTGACCCACCACGGCCACGAGGTTTTTATTCAATCCACTGCAGGATACGGAATTGGAGTGGACGATAGCGAATATGAGGCTGTCGGAGCACGCATTCTGCCGAATGCAGAACTGGTTTTTGACCGGGCCGAAATGATCGTCAAGGTCAAGGAGCCGCAGGCTGTCGAACGGGCAATGCTGAAAGAACATCACATCCTGTTCACGTACCTTCATCTCGCGCCTGATGCACCGCAAACGCAAGATCTGGTCAACAGCGGCGCATGCTGTATTGCGTACGAAACAGTTACCGATGATGATGGACAATTGCCTCTGCTGGCGCCCATGTCCGAGGTGGCGGGTCGCCTTTCAATTCAGGCCGGCGCCTGGTGTCTGGAAAAAGCTCGCGGTGGTTCCGGTGTATTGCTGGGTGGCGTACCCGGTGTGGAGCCTGCCAATGTGGTCATTATCGGTGGCGGCACCGTTGGTTTTAATGCCTGCCAGATGGCCGTTGGCCTGGGCGCTAATGTTGCTGTGCTGGATCGCAGTGCAAAGGTGATGCGTTTTCTCGATGCCACTTTTGCCAGTCGCATCGAAACCGTGTTTTCGAATGCAGATGCGATTGACAGGCATATCGGCACTGCAGACCTGGTGATCGGTGGTGTGTTGATCCCCGGCGCCTCCGCCCCCAAACTGGTCACACGTGAACACCTGGGTATGATGCGCAAGGGTTCGGTGTTGGTGGATGTAGCAATCGACCAGGGTGGTTGTTTTGAGACTTCAAAAGCCACTACGCATGCGGAGCCGACCTATATCGTTGACGATATCGTGCACTACTGTGTTGCCAATATGCCCGGCGCCGTGCCACGCACTTCAACCTTCGCACTGAATAATGCTACCCTGCCATTCACGCTGGCGCTGGCAGACAAGGGGGCAACGCAGGCGATGCTTGATGATCCACATTTGCTGGCAGGTCTGAACGTTCATCGTGGCAAAGTGACGTATAAAGACGTGGCCGACGGGCTGGGTTATGACTATGTTCCGGCACGCCAGGCGCTGACTTCCTGAAAGCTGGGAGAGAATACATATATCTTTTATACTCTGCGCAACGATCAAATTTGAGTATAGACGATGAATGAGCAACAACTTCAGGAATACACCGTTTGGCCGGCTGCAGTACGTTGGTTCCACTGGATAAATTTCGTCTGTATTTCCGGTCTGTTGGTGATGGGCGTGATCATGTTATACATGCCCGTCTTTGGAATTTCCGGCAATGAGGCCAAAATTGGTCTTAAAGTAGTGCATGTGCTGATCGGATACGTGTTTGTAATCAACCTGCTGGTTCGCCTTGTTCTGGGGTTTGTCGGTTCGGCGAATATGCGTTGGGGGAAGACTTTTCCAGGCAAAGGTTTCATTGCTGAAGCTAAACGCTTCAAAGCAGCAGATGCAAAGGGGAGGGGGCATGCCTGGGTGGGGCATAATCCGCAAGCGAAGGTCGCGCTCAGCCTCATCTACCTGTTGATGTTTACCATGGCAGTTACCGGACTGGTGCGTGCCGGAACCGATATTTATTACCCGCCATTTGGCAGTTATTTTGCCAGTCAGGTGGCCAAAGAAGGGGTCGATCCTGCAAGCCTTGTTCCCTACGATAAAAGGCATGTAGATAAAGCAGCTTACAAGGCTTTAGGTAAATTCAAAGGCCCTTATGGCACGGTACATCTTTATTCAGCCTATGCCTTGCTTGCCTTGATTGTGCTACACATTTTTGCGGTGGTTTTGGTTGAAGTGCGTTATGAGGGTAGTTTGATCTCCTCCATTTTTTCCGGTCGAAAAATATTTTCCAGTCCGCCTGAAGATCAGTAGGAATTAGTGAAACGCCCCCTGTCGTTAGGAAGCGGAAGTGCCTGGCTGTCTGCCGGACACGCTCAAGACGTCCTGTGCGCTAATCAACTGTTTGAGGCCGCGCGTTATAAATTACGCCAATGTAAGTGATAAATGACAAACCGCCCATTTTGGCAAGGCTAAATCTTTCATCGCACAACAAAAGACCTCAGACCACAAAACCATCATCTGCCGATCGTGCGTGCGTTGCTTTTTCGCGGGGGTCTCCCTCTCAACCAAACCCGCAACTGATCCGTGATGGCCTGTCGGTCCCGGCCTTGAACAGCCGTGCCAATGACGGTTTGAATGTCAGCCTGAGTCACACCTGACTTTGCTAACAATGATCGTATTTTGCCAAACTCGCTGGCGGTAGGTTTGGCTGTTCGTCGCTTACTCACTCCACAATACCTCGTAGTTTGGATCGGCCTCGATCGCGGTTATTAAGGCGGCCGTGGCTTCAACTTCGATTACAAACAGATTTGGTACCGGGGTTAGATTTTGTGCAGGCTGTCCCGTAGTATCCGTCCAGCTTATTAGTGGATGATCATCTGCAACACGCGGCCTGTTAGGGTCGGCAATGGAACCTGTGCCGATCCACGGTGAAAGAATTTCTGCCTTCATGCTGTCACCTGAAAGTTATCAATGGGATAGGTGTATGCCGGATAAAACTGGCGTACCCCAACAAAAGTAGCTGTTTTTTTCGGTCTGTTGGTAACCGTATATGCACAGGGAGAATTTGGCACATGTGATGCTGTCAAGGTAAGGGTATCGCCCGATGATATTAGAGTCAGTGTATGGGCTGATGAAGCCGGGATATTCACACTGGCCCTTTGGGTGAAAGAGCCGTTTGATCTTTCATAAATCCTTAGATTTGTCCCCTCAACAACCCCCATCCAAAAATTATTTATATCGACTCCATTAACAATAAGTCCAAAACCACTCTTGGCGGTAGCAAATTCAGCTACCGCTGTTACATCCGCGACACCCGAATCAATCATCAACGGCATCTCAAAGTTTGAATTTCCACCCAGTGCATTATTTGAGATAAGACCATTTGTTGCAATTGTCCAGCCGCCACCAGCCGTATCAATATCCGGGGTGTGGTTCGCTAATGCCGTGCCATTAACGTCGGTGAAGTTATCCAGTATCAGAATTGGGGCGGGTCCGGCAGACGCACCATTCCAGGGCCGCAGCGTCCCTCTGACAGTGTTCTCAGCTGCCACTTGGCGGGTGGACGAACGGGTGGTCATTTGATCTCCTCAAATCCCGGGTGCTTGTACGCACCAACAGCCTCGGTAGTTGCAGCGATCTTTTTCAGCTTGTAGGTGCCACGGATTGTGATCTCGTACTGTGTCCGGTTCGCTCCAAGCAGCACTGCACCGTCCTTGTCGACCTGGGCGATTGACCGGCCGGCATCGTCCACGATACGGCGTAACTCGTAGGCGTCATTGCCGGTGATCGCCTCGCCCGTGTCAGGTGCCAAGTAAATCACCTGCGAGCGAGCATTGACATCAAATACTGTGCCGATATCAGCAGTACTCACGGTAGGTGCAAAAATCTCCTTGCCTAAAATCATGATCAAACCTCCGGTTATCCAGCCTCGTAAAGAATAATGATGAAACCATCTCCGCCTTTTTTGGCGGCTGCGGCGCTTGTTCCACCGCCGCCACCACCACCGTCAATCCCAACGGCTCCATAGTCACCACCCAGGCCCCACGATCCACCACCGCTACCAGCACCGTTTGAAGGCCTGTTGGCACCACCAGCGCTAATGCTGGGTTTGCCAGCGCCACCGGGGTACACGTCATCGCCTGGGCCACCATCACCGCCGCCGATACGCCACCCAAGCTGTGTGGGTGGTGCTCCACCTAACGCGCCACCGCCATCCCCGCCCCTCATGTTTGCATCAGAGGACCCAAGCGTGGTGCCCCCCTTGCCCCCCTTGCCACCTTCAGCCGTTAACCCGGCAAATGTGGTTGAGCCGCCATCAGCGCCATCGCCGGCAGACGCTGCGCCAGCGCCACCGATACCGATTGAATAAGCTGTTGATGAACCCGTGAGAAATACGGGTGCACGGTAAATTATTTCGCCACCACCACCACCGCCACCACCTGCGTTAGTAGCGGTGTTCTTACCGCCACCACCACCGCCAGGTACCAGGATGGCCTCAACATATTTCTCTGTATTTAGGTCTGCCGGATGCGACCAGGTCGACCCCGAAGTCAGCTTTACCGCTGTTAATTTACCGCCCGCATTGATACCCGAGATTGCAGCGTCGAGCTTGTCAGTCCAATCCTGCACCGTGCCGCCGCTGGAAGCCTTCATGGCGTCATAAAATTCTTTCAGCCATTTGATAATTACATCGTCGATCATACGATAGCGCTCCAGGTGGTTTTACTGGTGACCCCGTCCGTGAGGCGGGTGTAGGTCCGTTTCTTGATGTTTGTCCAGGTGACGCCTGCATCCGTCGAAAATGCGTAGGCCTCTTCGGTGGTCAAATCGTCGGTGTCCCGGGTGATTAGCTTGCGCATGATTTCATCCGTGCCCTGCCGCCGCCATTGGTATTCATCCGGCAGGTCACCGACGACAATCAGCACGCCGAGTGCAAATTTCTGCAGATCCCAATCCATTGGGTCCCCGTCCGCCAGCATGATGTTATGCAGCGCATTCTCTGCCCGCTTCAGTGCCTCGCCCGGTACCACGTTTCCGTTGGTCGCAGAACTCGGCGAGCTATGATCAAAATCTACCCATCCACCCATAATTAGTACCCACTGACCTCCCAAAATCCGGTTTCAATCACGTGTGTTGACCCATTAAGAATTGCCATTTTTATCGTTGTTGGACTGCCCGTTGTTGGATCCTCGTATGCAGCACGCAGGGCAATGCCTGGTGTGGAAACCTTAATCCCGGTGAACACTGAAAAATCAATGGGCATGGTCACCAGCACCGACCCAACACCGTCTGTAGTGAAGCTGCCACGGCGCGTGATGGGGATGACGTCCAAAGCTGCCTGGCCATAAGGCGGTGGCACCACAATCCGTTCAGCAGCAGCGGTCTCAAATAACACCCGGTACTGCTGCAATTCAGTCTTGATCGATGTGCCGGCGTGTTTGGTCCAGGCACCAGTTGTGCCCTTGCGGGTTTCGATTGAGACCTCCAGATCGCCGACCGACGCATAGGCTTGATACGAGACCTGCACTGTGACCGTTAAATCCTTACCCAAGTCATCGATCTGCGAGACCCATGCGGCTGGTGTATCAGTGGTGTACGTATTAACTGGATTGGGGTAGTTGCTCATTGGGTTGGCGCCAAACATGTCCGCCCAGGTATCACCGCCGTCGGTAACGTAGGTGCCATCAAGATCAATCAGGCCACTGGATGCAGCAGCGTCGTAAAGCAGGACCGGATCATCTATATGAAAGGCGTTGGCATCGTTATCCACGGTTTGCGTCGCCCGTAAGCCGGTTGTTGAATACTGACCAAACGGCTCCGCCTGGGTGCGCACACTGTCGAAGGTGCGGATTTCAAAGTCCCAGGTTCCAACTGGAACCAGCTTGCTGGAGCCCTGTGTGCCACTCCAGCGGTTCACTACGTCCATATCATCCCAGGCAGTACCGACCGGCCCATACCGGATTTCCTCGCCGCGCCAGTCCAGATGATCAATTCCGCTTACCCAGCGGAAGAACACTTCACCGGTCATTTCGAACGTTACGAATAGTGTTGGCGGCGATGGCCGTTGTGTTTTGCCCAGAGCCTGAAGGCTTTGCTGTGCGAAACCACCCACTCCATACAGCCCACGGATCCGGACCTTGCAAATATAGGTCACGCCCTCTTTCAATGGGCCGAAAACGGCGATGGGATCAGTCGTGATTGATTGAGCAACCTTAACCGCGCCATCGGTGATGATCACTTCGTAATCGCTATTAAACGGGTAGTCCGGCGCGGTCCAGGTACACCGCACCTGCGTGCGCCACATTCCGGACTGGACTTCATACTGTTCCTCGACCAGCGTCAAATTACTGACCAGGGGAACCACCCGGGGATCCGGCTGCGGATTACTGTCACCGGTCGGCTCCGTAACCACTTGATCAGACCACATGAGGGGGTCGTAATAGCGTACCGGGATCCGCCAGCGACCATTCTCCATCGGGTAGGCGTCCAGAGCCCGGAATTTTTCAGCTGTCAAACCAATATCGCTGGTGACTTCGAGGACGTCACCGGGTGCAACTTTCAGACCGTAGTCAAACAACACCAGTTCGGTGTCGTATTTCGCCAGATTTGCCTTGTTGTAGGTTTCAATGCATTTGCGTTTGGCCATGCTGGCACGGCGGAATCCGGGCATGATCAGGCGTGCACGGCGTACCGGTTCACCGGCCGCCGGGTCGGCAGTTTTTTCCTCATCGTCGATGTAATCGCCCTCGCGCAATGCGGTGTATTCGCAGATCACCTGAGTGGGTACATTTTCAAGGTCAGGGCCGCGCAGCGGTGCTGGTAGGCGCCGAAACATATCTGGCGTCAGAACATGGTCGACAGCCCGGGGAGCGTCTGCCACAAAGTAGACTTCGCCGGCCTCGATGTAGGTGAAAACGTTGGCGTACTCTTTGAGTGCAGCAATGTTCGTATCGTGGTCGACTGGATTGTTGAGCGTTACGTGTGCTTCCCATCGTGGACCATCACCCGGATCCTCGTCGTTATAGTCAGCGGCCGCCTTTGCGCTCTCCCAGTTGGGTGTGTAGTCCGAATAGCGATCGATATAGTCTGCCAGGATCAGCAATGCGTTCGCTGACCAGTCGCGGTTATTGGTGCGTGGATCCAAAGGCTCGTGGCCACGGATAATGGCGACAAAATCCAACTCCTGGCTACTATCCAGGGCGTACACCGAATAACACACACCGGGCAAGGCATCCGCCTGGCCCCAGACCAGCGCGACGGTGGGATCAGCGGATTGTGTAGACGTACCGGTGTAATGTGTCCCTTCGCTGGTGACCAGCACGCCACTGATGTAAACCTCCTTAATGGCATTAACCGGACCTTCACACCAGACGATGACAACGTAGTATTTGCCGTTGTATTCCTTGGCCCGAACGACGTTGCCGCCGGTCGGTTCTTCTCCGTAAATGATGGGAATTTCTTTGCCAACGATCGCGGTGGTTTGTACCCGGTCGGCAATGCTGGCGCGCAATGTAGGCTGGCCGCGCGAAACAAGCTGTTCCAGGTTGTAGGTGGCTGAACTGGGTACCGGGGTTGACGGTGCAATGACCACCTGGGCCACCGGAACAGGGGACGGTCCATCGACCGGTACCGGATCGACCATTGGGGGTATCGGCACTTTAAAAAAGAAGCTACCAGCCATTACGATTCCCCTTCAGCACGGATCGTACGTTTACCCGGGGTCCGTTGCGGCCCGTAATCCGGGGCTCTTCGGTGAATTTGCCGGTGTAATCCTTGCCGTTAATCGTCACATCGTGAGGCCCCAGACTGGCATCAAACACGGCCACGATGGTGTCGAAGTCTGCCAGGGTGATCCATCGGTGCTCCACCGTTAGCTGGTACCTGGGAGTCCCGTAGCGACGGGTGTATCCTGTGCCGTCTTCAGCGTCATCGCTATCGACATGGCCTGGTAATGGCACCGCCCGGGATTTTGCAGATATCCCAATGTGTGGATAGGTCGCCATCAGGAGGTTACCTGCAGCGTGGAATTAAACCAGGTCAGCTCGGTCCCAGGCACCAGGCGACGGGTAAACAGTGGGCCCACCACGCGCCGACCGGGCGCTTTGGAGCCCGACATACGAGAGAACGACGTATCAAAATACGACCAACGATAGTCAGCCGATGACAAGTTCAGATAGCCGCGGAAAAACTCGCGGGCCTTACTCGGGTACCAGCTATACACCACTACCGGTGTATCCAGCAGGTCATTAGCCTGCAGCAGCGCGGTGCCAGAGGTATCGTAGTTCGGCAAAATGATGGTGGGTAATCCGCCGGCAGCCCAGTTGACCATCGCCCCCTCGGCTTTCCACACTTTGCTGTTCCACGTACCCTGCCCGGTCGTACAAAACCGCACAGTAGGTGCCAGTGGGATCTCGATCAACCAACCCGGCTGCGTGTCCTTCTTCAGGATCTCTGCATCATAGAAAGCGGTCAGCGTTCTAGGCATTATTCAAGGGCCTCGATTGGGCGGGCATCTGCACCACGGCGTTAGACAGACCTACCTGGATGGCGCGAATGATCCCGGCTGCCAATCCACCCAACTGCTGGTTAACGGCAGCGGCCGTATTGGTCGCAATCGTCGATGAGTCTCTGGTACTGCTGATGATCGCCTGACCAAACTGATCCCCAATACCGCGCCACTGATCCCCAATACCGCGCCACTGACTTGCCGTGTCACTTAGCTCCGTGGCCGATGTTGACAGGCCTCCAACGGCCAGTTCCAGCGGATCCCCGAGGCCATCGCTAAAATTATCAATCGCTGAGCCCGTGGCATCGGAGCGTGCCGCCAGATCGTCCATACCCGCCTGACGCTGTGCATCGGCATCAGCGCGGATGTCATCCAACATGGCAAGAAACGCCGGTCCCAGCGCCTTAATCTCATCAGCGCTCATGGTGTTAAAGAGGTCCGACACGATACCTTCGAGCTGTTGCAGGGAATCCGATATCTGTTGGGGATCGGTTAGCGTTAGCAAGCGTTGGCGTTCGCCGGCCAGGCGACTCTCCAATAAGTCCCGATAACCTTCTGGTCCGAGCATCTCCTTGCGGATACGCTCTTCGATCGACAAACCAAAACCAGCAATCTGATCCGCCAACTGGTCGTACTGGCCCGCGAGCGCAATTTGCGCCACTTTCAGACTGGTTGCGGCTTCAGCGGTGCGCACCAGGGATGCTGCAGTACCGTCGAAATCATCCATTGCTGTACGCAATGCAGCCTCCAACGGATCCAGACTTTGCAGCAGTGTCCGGTTGGCCAACTCTTTTTGCTGTCGAACCACCTCGAACGGATCGGTGGCGCCGAGCTCGGTCAGCACCTGAGTGGCCAGCGCAGCAGCTTGCATGTCGCTCACCAGGCGCATCAGCGCGGTATTGACATCCTCTCCCGCACCGCGGATTTGTTCAGCTGCATTGACCACTTCGGTGAACGTGCGATCGCCGAACAGCTCCTGGTTTTCAGCCATCAGTTTCTGGGTGACTGCAGCGGCGGCTAAACGCTCAACCTGGTCTTCCAGGCCGGCTACGCCGTTGACATACCGTTGGACATCCTCATCAAACGTGCCCTTAATGGCCGCGAACCGACTGGTTAGCAGATCCTCCAGGGAGATGTCCTTGCCCCGAGTAAGGTCGCGAAAGGATGTTAATGTATCAGTGATCAGCGCAGCCTGGTCAGCGTCGACAAATTGAGCAATGCTGTTATCAAATTGAGCGATCGCATTGCCGAATTGGGCAATTGTGTCACTGTCCAGACGCCGGCTGGTGATGTATGCACCACCGAACGCACTGTCAAAAAATGCATCATCATCACTGTTTGATACGTCCGCTCGGCTAACCCCACTGACGTCCAGTACGGGGTCACGTTGCCTGCCGAACAGGCCACCCAGGGCACCACCGAGAAGGCCGCCTACTACACTGCCTATGCCGGGCAGTATGGCCGTACCAATGACCGCACCCAGACTGCCGCCCAAGCCACCTTGCCCACCAAAGATTTTATCTCCCAGTATTCCGCCCAGGATACCCGCAATACCAAACTGCCAGTTGGCCTCATTCGCACCACCGCCAAACAGCGTAGAGAAGCTACCACCTGGTGCGCCAATGGGAATACCGGCAAATCCCTGGCCTATGCTGTTGCCCGTGAACATACTGGTCAGGCCACTCAACACGCCGCTAAACCCGCCGACACTACCGGCCGCACCACCGACACCTCCAGCACCGCCACCTGCAGCCGCCAGGCCCGAACCGGTCAGGCCGGTCAGCGCCGTAGTGAACTGCACCACGATGGGGCGTGTAAAGGCCGCGTGGATCATCTCTGCCAGGGTATCGAGAAATAGATTCTTCAGGGCGTGTAAGGCATTTTTGCTCGCATTCAGCATGTCATCCCAGCCGCCGATGGCGCCACGGACGAAGTCGTAGAAGACATCGTCCATGCGCTTCACGCTGTTCTCTACCGCTGTAGCCAGTGTTGCGATGTCCTGCGTCCCTGCTTTGTATTGGAGGTTCAGTGCTGCCTGCTCTTGTTGCATGGCCTTGGCCTTGGCAATTTGCACGTCAGTAGCACCCGCCTGGCGTAGCTGCGCAATCTCCAGGGTCTCGTTGTTAGCGATCGCCAACTGCAGTACTTCGTTTTCCTGCTCCAGTTTTTCGATCAGCGCTTTGGCTGGATCCAGCTGCAGCTCGGCGGCATGCGCGGCATCTTCTCTGGCCCGGGCCACATACTCCAGCGTCAGTGCCAGTTGCTCCTGGTCAACGGTCTCGTCGTTCAGCAGCGTGAGCATTTCTGCTTCCACGGCATTCCATTGTTCGATGGCCGCATTGACCGGGTCGTAGCGTTGTTTGAGCTGAGTCAACACCGAGGCCTGAGTCGCACGCGCCTTAGTCAGGGCTTGCTCGGCCTGCTCCGAGCGTTCCGCTGCCTGAGCGCCAGCGAGGTATTGGTCGACCAGATCATCGATAGCAGCGGCCAGTTCTTTGTTTTGCAACTGGGCCTTGATCTGTTCTGCGGTGAGGCGCACGGTGGCTTCTTCTGACAAGCCCAGCGTTTGCACCTGTTGTTCCAGGCCACCCACGAACTGTTGTACTGCACTGGACTCGCCAGCTAACTGTGCCAGCAGGCTGGAGGTGGCACCGCTGAGATTGGAGACACCGGCACCGGCGGCCTCGGCGCCCTGGCCGAAGCGTTTCAGATACTCTGCACCTGCAGATGCGGTCTGATCGAGTTGCGCAATGCGGGCATCGACCTGTTCCAATTCGCCCCTCAATTCAGCTAATTTGGTTTTCGATGCTTCAACCCCGTCTGGCGCTACGTATGCAAAGCCCGGGAGGTAGGATTTTTTCGAGTCTGCTTCCACTTTGTCAAGGAACTGTTGCAAAAGATCAATGTCATCACGCAAATTTTCTCGACGTTCATTCACTTGAGATCGATTCATCTCTGATATGGCGACATCAACCGCGCCAATGACAATTAACCAGTCGACAAAACTTGGGACAACGACATCGCTGATGAACCCGGCGATGTTGGCCAGCGTCGGCGCAAACTCGATCGCTAATCGTGTATTGAGCCCATCAATAGCCCCCTGCAGTTTGGTCGTCGCGTTCTTCGCTTCAACCATTGCCTGGGCTTGCTCGTTGGTGATGGTCTTGCCCAGGTCGCGCGCCTCCTGGCGCATCTTGCGCAGAGACTCGCTGCCACCATCAATGGTCTGCAGCAGCGCCACGCCCTCGGTGTCCCACAGGCGCATGGCCAGGCGCACTCGATCGGATTCAGCGGTCACGCCCGCCATGCGATCGGCGATGATCTCAAACTGATCCTCCGGAGCCAGGTCTTTCAGCGATTTGGCATCCAGGCCAAGCTCGCGCAACGCGCCTTGAGCTTCGCCGAAGCCCCGAGCGGCTTCGGACACACGCCGTGCCTGGCGTTGCCAGGCGGTGGTTAGCTGGTTGAATTCAACGCCCGTCAGCTTGGCGACGTGCTGATATTCCGACAGCGCTTCAGTCGATGCGCCAATGCGCTGACTCATCTTGGCTATCTGGTCACCGAACTCGATGGTGCGGGTGGCGCCGATGGCCAGGCTTGCGCCCAGTGCGCCGGTAATGAGCCCGCCCATCTTGGCCAGGATGCCCAGGGCGCCACGGATGTGGCTCTTCATTTTCTGAGTCTGGTCAGCGAAGCGCTTAACGCCCTTGCCACCGCGCTCGGCCTTCTTGCCTGCTTCCTCAGTGGACTTGCCCATCAAGTCAGCCGCCTTGCGGGTTTTTTTGATTTCGCCGGTCGCAGCGTCCAGCTCGGCGATCAGGGCTTCGCCGTTGGCATCGATAATGATCGCTAAACGATATTCATTTTGCACGATGACGTTTTCCTAAATAGTGCGCTGCAATGCGTTTCATCAGTTGGATCTGGCGCCAGCACTCGTACGGGTTCTCTGCCTGGCTGAGTCGGATCCCCACCTCCACCTCGCTGCTGGGGAGGCGGAAGCTGCCACCAAATTCCCCTGGTGTTTGCCAGTCCGGTTCCAGTTCCAGGAAGACCTTTACTGCCTCCTGGTTTTCGGGCCACACCACCACCTGGTGGTTTTTCATTTCCTCTTCGTAGCACCGCTGTTCGTTGCGGTAATGGTCCTGCAGCAGATCGAGCTCTTTATCAATCTCCTGCGGCGAGAGGCCATACGCGTTCAGCTCCTCGGCAATTCCTTCCTCATCGACGGGTTGCGGCGGTGTTGGCGCTAGGCTTTGGGCCCAGGCTTGCGCCGCCTCGATGAGTTTTTTTCCGGTACCCGGCCATTCAGCGCGCGCATATAGGCCTCCATGCAGGCCGTTCTGGCGGGATCAAACTCCAGTAGTCGCTGACGGTGTTCCGGGCTAAATTCCAATGGCTCACCCATTTCGTTACGCAGGTTATCCTTCCATCCCACCATGACCTCCATCATCAGGTCGGCTTCAAATGTCAGGTGGTCCCGGTGCTTGGGCGTAGCTTCCGTTTCTTCATCTTGATCGGCAGGTCGTTCGTCAAGAATGTCCTCGGCACGCGCTTTTTGAATATCCCGAAACGTCTCCAGAATCTCCAGGCGGCGTTGTGGTGAAACGTGTTTGAACACGGCCGTAAACTTGGCTGGCTTTTTTTCACCGTCAATGGGTACCCAGACTTTCACCGACCATTCGAAGGTGTGATCTTTGGGTAAAGTAAAATTTGGCAATGACATAGGTTTTTTAGCTCCAGTAAAAGCCGCCCGGCGCAATGATCCGGGCGGTCAGGTTCAGACCGTGCTGCGACAGAGCGAGAACAGGGTCTCGTCGTCTTCGGCAGCCGTGGGGACGAACTTCAATTCCGCGTCGATGGTCAAACGGCCGTTGTCGTCACCGTAGCTTGGTTTGATCAACTGCACTGCTGGTGCCGTGAACTGGCCGATTTCTCCGGCCACCGTACCGTGCGTCAGACTCAGCGCGCCGGTGGTATTGGCCCGTGCAGTGGTGAAATAGTCCTTGGCAGATATCGCAACTGCCAGGGCGCTGATGCGGCCGGATCCTTTGCGGTCAACAATCTCAACCGACTCTTCACCCGGGTCGTCGTTGTGCTGCACGTCATTGCCCTGGTCGTACTCCAGTGATTTCAGGGTGAGCAGTTGGCCATGCAGTGACAACTGAGTGGTGTGGGTGTTGTTAACCGGGACCGGCTTGAGGAAATTGGTCCAGTTGCTGGGCGATGGCGCTGCCGTAGACGACGGTGTTACCCACAAACCCACGAAACGAAATTCGAGGTAGGCAATGCCTTGTGAATTGACGGTGAATTTGACGTTACCTTTGCAGCCCACGCCCTTATGCAGCTGACCATCCTGGTAGCCGTACAGCGTCAGCGAGTCGGTGTTGTCGGAGTTGTGGGCGTACTTGACTTCAGTCGCTGCAACCACTGTTTCATCGCGCTGGCAGGCCAGCAGCAGCGCTGAGTATGCTGGCGCCACGCCGGCTGCACCGCCGCCCTGATACTCGATTTTGAATTCGAACACGATGAACGACGTCACCTGGATATCTTCATCAGCGCCGTACTTCGATTTGTCCAGGGCGCGATTGACGACATTGCCGTCGAGTGGTGTGATCTTCAAATCCTTGGTCCGCATGGCATTGGTGCCATCCGGGGTTGCGTCGGTACCGTAGACGGTTTCCTTGATCGCCAGCACCAGGCGTTTGCGTGTTTGCAGACTCATGCGTTACTCCCTTTTCCTTTGTCCTTTACGGGTTCTTGCGCCGCCACTTCCGATGACGGGAAGTACGGCTTGCCCTGGGCATTACGTGCCTTGGGGCGCGAATGGGGTTTGGTGTGCGGCTCGACCTCGATGGTCTTGCCGTTCTTGTCTTGCTTGAAGCGTGCCATTAGTAGTACCTCACAGTATTGAGTCGTAGACGGCAGGCATGGACCAGCGTGTTAGCAAACATGGCCGGTCCGCTGTCGATGACCTGGATGCCGGCTTCGCCGTTTGCGGGCAGTACGGTGCCGTCGACCGCACCGCCCAGGGTTTCATCTGCGCGAACAGCGTCGCGCACGGATTCAATCAAATCGTCGAACGTCAATTCAGACTGGGCTGCATCGTTGAGCGACATCAGCCCGCGGACCTGCCAGCGGATGATTTCCACCCCACTGCCCAGGTTGCGACTGGTCTCGCCCGAGGTTTCACGCCGGATGAACCAGCCGCGGATCTCGGACTGCCACTGATAGAACGCCCGCATGTCTTTGCTGTTTTTGGCATAGCGCTCAAAGCGATGAACCACACCAATGTTCGCCACAGTTTCCAGGGTGGTGGCAATCGCTTCACGGGTGACGGTAAACGTGCTCATGATTCGGCCAACCGGTCCCTGACGCGCTCAACGCCCAGGGCCATATAGCGTTCCACCTGAGAGGCCGTGGCATCGAACCCGCGCTCAAACATGTGGGCGCCTTTGGTCCCTACCTTCCCAATCTTACGCACGATGGCGTGGGCTACGCTGACTTGTTGATTCTCCGGTACATCCAGGCGAGCTTTGACCCAGTCCAGAATCGGTGCGACCGGCGGAAAATGCGGACGGGTGCCCAACTCAACCGGCACCGCATAGGCCAGCGATGTGCCCACCATGCCAATCACGTTATCCGCCAGGCCCTCTTCGGTAGCTCCGATCGAGCCGCGCAAGCCGGCGCCGGATCCTGCTCCGGTGGGCGTGCGTTCCTTGACTTCGCGTCCGATGAGTACGTCCGACACCACCACTGCCGTCAACATTTCCTCGCGCACGATTTCCGGCGCGCGCTCCCAGGCTTGCTCCAAATTATCGAACGCACTAGCATCAATCTGAATCTGCATCAGCGATACCTCCGGCCGTGGAATATCCGGTCGCCACCGCGGGATAGGTTGCGATCGAGATCCACGATGGCAGCCGCACCCGGCTTGCGGTTTTTGTCAATACCCAGTTCGCGGAAATAAACCGCCTCGTACTTACGCGCCAGGCTGGCAAACTTGTCACTCTTCGATTGGTGGTCAACGGCATCCGCGCCGATGGTGGTGTCAGTGTCGTGGGCGTAATACGCTGCGAGTTGGGCACACAACAGTGCGGCGGCAAAATGCGACACACCGGCCAGGTGTTCGATGGTGATGGTGTCGGTGACAGCCGTCACGGTGTGGCGGATGGTATAGGTGATGCGCAGCGTGTCGCCCGTGCTGACGCTTGTGCTCAGATCCATCAGCGCTCCCGCCGGGGAGACATACACGCGGGCTTTGATGATGACCGGCACGGTCTCACCAACCGGGTACTCTACCGACAGTATCCGGGAGTAACCGTGCACGTAGGCACTGGGCAGCGCGATACGGGTACCGTCCGCACTGGCAATGAGATCTTCGACGGTTTCTAGTGGCTTGTCTTCGGAGTAGCGGGATATGGCGAGGTCCAACGCCCGATCGGATTGATCAGCGGACAAGATGGAATCGGTGTCCCGGACCAGGTCAGCAACCAAATCTTGGTAATCTTGGCGCATTTCATAACAGGCGAGCCGCCCCAGCCGGTTGCCCGGCTGGTTTGGCTCTTTTCGTCGTCGCGAGGTTATTCATGCTGGCGCTTAGGCGACTACGCCCTTGTACAGCCCACGGTACTCGACCACATCGCCACCGTAGATGTGACGGATCTTATACATGATCTGATCATTGGTGAACAATGAGCCCTGGGTGGGACTGTCCTGTACGAACAGTTCGGGCTCTTCATTGCCATCCAAAAATCCGATCTCGATAGTTGGAATGTCGGCCGGGTTGGCGCTGAGACACCAGTCGTTGGCATCGGTCCAGTACCATACCGGCACGATATTCAGCACCAACGACTGCACGAAGGTCTTGTCGTTCTCGGTGCTGCGCCGGAACAGGTTGACGGACAGCTCTTCCAGATCCGGCGGAATCCACAGA
Organism: Gammaproteobacteria bacterium; assembly: GCA_024279945.1. Lineage (GTDB taxonomy): Bacteria > Pseudomonadota > Gammaproteobacteria > Xanthomonadales > SZUA-36 > JAJRRA01. The sequence goes on along the minus strand of JAJRRA010000088.1, from coordinate 11,668 downwards.
TTTACGGGCGGGATACCCAGCGGTTCGCTGGAACCCGCTTCCTGCTGCTTCATCATGGCTAACCGGCCGGCGGCCAGGGCGGTTGCGTCCAGACTGGCGGTGCCGAGGTTGCCGTGGGAGGCGTGGAACAACGCCACGGAATCGTAGATGGCTGGGTTGGTGCGCAAGAAGTCCATGCAGAACTTGCTCAGCGTGCGCTTACCCGACCGGGCCAGCTTGCGCGGGATGCGAATGATCACCCCCGCGTCATCGTTCTTGATCATCTCCAGGGTGACGTTTTCGGTACCCCCGCGCTTGGTCACGGCATAGGTTGCCTTCTCGTCACCGGGTGAGGTCAGCGGGTCATAGGAACCACTCTGGGCCACTGCCGGCAGATCGCCGTAGCCACCGTAACGAGTGCGTTCCTGGGTGCGGAAATCGCCGACCGGCACGACGTCTACCAGTTGCCGCCAGATGTCTAGCTCGCTTTGCAGGTTGTACTCCCTGAGCATCGCCCGGGTAATCGAATCGCCCAGCACATTGCTGAACGAGGTCGAATCCAGCGCTTCGCGGAAATCGCCCGGAACCGCTTCACGCAATCGCCTGGCATCACATTTGCGCAGGTCGCCAGTGACACGGACATCGCCGGTGATTTCGATATAGCATTCGCGGAAGGAGCGCACGTCACGGTTTTCGCGATCGAAGAAGCCGTCCAACATTTCCGCCACCTTCTCGCTGCGGTCCTGACCGGCCTCCAGGGAGCCCTCGCCCAGGCCTTCAACGAATCCGCTGGGCTTGAGTTCGCCCAGATAGGCCAGTTCGCTCTCGATCGCGGCGCTCACATCGGCCTCAACAAAGGCTGTACGCTCGGCGAAATCCTTGCGCAGCTTGGTCTTCGATGGCGCTGGCAAATTGCACTCAGCGATCAGCACCCGGGCGCTGGCCCGAGCCTCGACCATGTTAATCTTCTCATCCAGTTCCTCGGATGTGACCCCAACCGCGGGCTCTTCCGTGGGCCCAGCGGCGGGACCATTTCCCGCGTCATTGCCGGGGGAAACTGCTTCACGATACGCGGCTTCTACCGCATCATCGTCTTCCACATCGAGCGATGCCAGCGCCTCTGGGTTGTGTTGTTTGATCGTTGCGATCATGCGGTCACGAAGCTTCATATCGGTATCATCCTCATTCAGTGCTTCAATAAACGACAAGAGCTCACCGCCGGCACCAGGCTCAACGATGAGATCTACAGATTTAACTTTTTTAATGGAACGCGCCTCGCGGAACTTGCCGGCGCGGCGGGCCAGGCCCTGGGCATCAATGGAAAAACCGAACAGGTCGGTCATGTCATTTTCCAGTGCCTCGCGCAGCCGCTCTGCCATGCCGGTGGATTCCAGCACCGTGAGTTCGGCCTGGATCTCAGCCGGTGTTTGGCCCTGAGCTTCAATGAAACTCGCATTCGACAGCTTGCCAATCAGCTTGCTGACATCTTTGCCCTGGCCACGCAGATGTTCGCGGTCAGATTTGGAAAATACGCGCACGCCGTTAAACAGGGGAGTGGCCTCGCGCAATACCTGCGGTGGATAGTTCACGCCGTTACCGGACAGGCCGGCGCGGATGACGCGGATCAGAAAATGGTTCTTTTTGCTGGTCGCCTCGATAAAGGCGCCACAGGCTTCGCGCAGCGCTACCGGCTTGTGATCCTTGACCACTTCCTGGCGATTGCTCAGCGTTACCTGGTTGTTGTCATCGAGGGTGTAATCATAGCTCCAGCGGCGGCCGTTCTCGACGTACACCACGCGCTCGGGATAGATGGCATCGATCTGCACCCAGTCCTCCGCCCGTTTGCCCAACTGGACGCGCAGCGCACCCTGGACCAAGCTGATGACGTCGTTAAAATCCGACGCAGCCGCCTCGCGCAAGGCCGCTTCGGTTGGGAAGTGAATGCCTTCGCCAGGCAGTTTCATGCTTGCTTGTCACCCCGGAACTTCTGGCCGTCAACAGTCACCACCATGACGTGATCACCGTAGTCTTTGAACGAAAGCACTTCTTTAGCCGCGATGGCTTTGGTGCTGGTTCTGCGTTTGCCGTTCTTGTCCTCAGAAACGGTCGTACGTTTGACCAGCTTGGCGGCCTGGGCCGCTGTCATTTCCTGTGCAGCGCCTGCTGCTTTTTCATCACCTGACATGCGTAGCAACTCCCGGTAGATGGGTTATTCGATGAGTGATTGAGAGATACTGTAGAGGCCTTACCCGGCGATATCTTTTGAACGGGTTCAATAATGCGCTGCCGGGACTGGTCAACCTCGGCTCAGGATGATGATAGATTCCGGCGCAGCGGGTTGGCGGCGAGCTCCGCTGCTGTGAACGGCTTCTTGCCCGGGTGCATCACGTCCCAGTCATCCATGTAGTCCAGGGATGAGCAACCGCAGTTGATGGTGTTTTTGGCTGAGCCTTTTGGATCCCGTGGATGTGCCAAGGCCTCACCACCAACGATAAAGTCCTCGTCCGGCTCACGGATCTGACCATCGGCTGCATCGTGCGTCAGGCGCGAATGGATCTTGCCGCTGCGGCGCCACTGCTTTTTCAAGCCTGGCAATATAGTTTTTGCCTGCAGGCGGCGCTCAAAGGCAGCGACTTCATAGAGGCGGCCAAGCTCAGTACGTGCAATGGTCGAGGCCCGCGAACGTGATATGTTGAGGATCCGGGTCAATGCCGTGGTCACCTCACCTGGTGTCTGCACGCCCAGCATGACCAAACCCAGCTCGCCGTTGATACGGCGGATGGCTTGCTCAGAAATGTCTGTGATTCGATCAGTCAAAAATGTCTGGGTATTGATCAGCTGTCGCGTGTTCAGCGTAGGCAACGCGTCGCGCATAGCCACACCTGCCGCCGCCAGGGGCTCGTCAACCATGTTCTGACCCACGTACCAGGCGCGCATGGCATCACGGCTCAAGCGCCCATCGGCGTGACGGCGGAACTCATCGAGTGCACTCTTGACCGAAGCCTTGACCAGGCTCAGGTGATGTTGCTGCCACTCGCTGGGCTGACCACCAAGTGTTGCCCGAATTTCTTTGAGGGCCCGCTCCAACAGCGCGATGATTTCACGCACAGTGTCTTCTGGAATCGCCTCGGCAAGATCAGCCTGGCGCTTGGCCTCGATCAAATGCCGGCGACTACGCTCCTTGTCGTCCACGAGCGATCACGTCAGCGGCTCATCGCGGAACCGATCCGCGTCCAGCGCATCCACGCCGTCTTGTGCGGCGGCATCAAGTTCGGCCCGGGCGTCAAAGGACACCCCAAGCTGGGCCGCAATGGCGGTGACGATGCCAAGCCCGGTCTCACGGCTCAGTAACTTCTCGTTGATCAACTGGATGACGGCGGCCGTGACCTGCTGCAATGCGGCCGCAAAGCGGCTGGTGTCTTTGGCGGTCATTTCCGGCCAATCCACCCGCACACTGTTGAGGATCTCATGCTCATCCTCGCTATCAACATCATCCTTGGCTCGCCAGGCTTGGCGCAGCACGTAGACTCCCACCTCAGTCAGCATGTGGCCGAGGTAGCGCTGGCGCATGGTGAGGGTCTTGAGGGTCGGCTCGGACATGGACTCGCCAGTCGCCCGGTTGACGTCCTCGGCCCCACCAAACCAGTGCTCCGGGATGGTGGCGCCACCCAGAATGTGGTTGCGGAACAAGCGTGCTGCATTGGAGGCTTCATAGGCACCGAGGGAAGGCGACTCGGCCTTCCACACCTCGTTCTCATTGTGCACCCGGGCGCTGCCTGGGCTGGGTGCTGTGATCTCCTTGGCCCGTTCCTCAACCTCCAGTTTGTCGGCGCCCTTGAGCGTGATATCCCAGATAAAGGCCGACAAGTGTTCGTAGCGGTCGAGCTGGCTGAACAGAAACTGGTCGTAGCCGTCCAGCCAGTCAATCTGGGCCAGCAAATCCGAGCGCCCACGGCTCGCGGCTGAGAGTTCATTGATGCGGAAGAAAAAGCAGTCGCCATCCACAAATCCCTCGCGGATTTCGCGGGTGCGTTCCGAGAACACCGTTTCTGGCCCGTTAACGATGATGCGGTAGCGACGAGCGCGACCTTTGCTATCCTTGGTGGTGACGATGCCGATCGGCTGTTCGCGGTTATCCGGGTCGTTGACCACGGTGGCGATCAATGACGGGTCCAGATATCCCAGGCGCACAAAGCCGGTGGTCTCGTCAACGAAGGTTGGGTAACACTGCTCACCAAACAGGGCCAGTTCGCGCACCCGCTTGGGCAGCTTGATGTCCCAGCAATTAATTGGATCGCTCCAGTGCCGTTCCAATAAGGCCTGGGCCTCTTCATCGTCACACACCAGGCTGACACCTTCGGCCAACAGGTAAGCCAGGGGAACTTCAATCAGGCTTCGGGCCAGCAAATTGGATTCCCAGGCATAAACGGCCAGCTTCTGCATGCGGGTTTGGGTAAGCGGCGCCAGATCGCGTTGGGCATCACCGGATAGGCGCCGCCAGCCCTCGTCCTCATCGGCAGTCACGGTGGTGCCCGCAGCCTCTGTAAACTGGCCATCATCCCGATTTTTCCATTTATTCGTCAAATTTGTCAGCCACTTCATATCAAACCCCCTGTCGCGAACGTTCGCGACATACCTTCCCGGCTATAACTGTTTTAAGTAACACCGACATAGCCATCAGCGCATGCCGTGGCCGTAGCGGCGATCTGAGAGTCCCATATGCATGCGTGGCCGGCGCGCGGCGAGGTCCATGCCCGGGCTCTGTTCTCGTTCGACGGTCGCGCCAGCCGCCGGTTGCGCTTGATCGGACGCGGCATGCAAGGCCAGCATGTGGGCCCAGAACTCATCGGCATGGCCGGCATCGGTACGCGCCGCATCAAAGCGGGGATTGCCGGCCAGTGTCGTGGTCTTGCGCACGGCATGATGGGATTCACGGATCTCGCGACTCGGTGGTATACGCACCCGATTGTCTTCAAACAATTGCTTGCCGAGGATGGCCAGGTCCTGCTTGACCGGGCCTGAGAACGGTACGCCTTCGACACGCAAATTGCCGTGTCGGGTCTGGGCATCCTCCACGACTTTCTCACCCATGCCCGTCTGGTCGAGGCAAGCGCGCTTGACCGGATAGCTGGCCATGATACGATCGAACTCGGCATCCTGTTCGGCAAATGTGGTCTTGTTCATGGCCACGATTTCGCGTGTCCAGTACACGTCTCCCACAACTTCAATCACCCAGATCACACTCAGATCCCGGCGCCGGGCAATGTCCCAGCCCACGTACACGTCGCCACCGGTGTAGGTATCGGGATTGCCCGCATCAATGTGTTCGTTGCGCGTGATGAGCTCCCATTTCAACCAGGCGCTGGCCTCGTCCTGCGGCTGGCACATGTATTCCTGCTGCCAGGTCTCATCATCGCCCACTGACTCTTCCAGCGTGTCTAACCAGACCAACTGCTCGGCCCGGGTCAGCTCGCGCCCAAGGATCTTATCCGCCAGACCCTGACGCACGGCCGTATTAATAGTCACCGTGTGCAGGCTCCAGTTGCCACGTCCTTCGCGGGCATCCTGGACCAGGCGGTAGTATCGATTGCCCTTGCCGTTGTAGGTGCTGATGATGCGCACCGGAAAGCCCCAGGTGATGATCGGCAGTGCCGCTTTCCACATCGCCTCCTGGTCTGCGTGAAAAGCAAATTCATCCAGCACGAGCTTGCCGCCCTTGGAGCGGAACGCTTTCGGGTTGCTGCTCAGCGCATTGATACGCTTACCCGTGGCGAACTGGATCGAGCGGGCTTTGATGTCGTCCTTCTTGTGGATGACGATCTCGCCCAGATCTTCGGCCGCAATGTTGAGCACCTTGGCCCATTGAGCACAATAGCGGATGTATTCAGCGGCGGCTGATTCATCGGCCGAGGAAAACCACACGTCCATTGCACCACGCTCCCGCGCAGCATCCAGGACGTCCTCATAGGAGGTACAGTAAGTAAAGCCGGTACGGCGGGACTTCTCTACGATCTTGAAGCGTGCCGTATCCTGGATCCAGGCGGCCTGGTACGGCAGGAAAAACGTATCAGGCTTCGCGGTCATAGCAGGTTCAGTTCGGACTGGATCTGCTCGATGGCCTCTGCGCTGATACCAGCTTTTCGAGCTGCCTGGCCAGCGGCCTTTGATGCTTCGGCCAGTACTTGTTTGCGGATCTTGGCCTGGCGTTCCAGATGGGCGCGGGTGCTGGTTTCCAGATCCCGAATGGCTTTGGCCAACAGCATGATGTCCATTGGCTTGGCGCCCGCGTTATCACTGGCCATTGTCTTGAGTTGTTCAAATGCCACCATCTTGAGCAACTCGCCCAGCATCATGCCCAGTTCGCTCTCCGGGTCTTCGCCCATCTTCTGGATCCACATGCCGGCCACTTCGCGCGCTTCGCGATATCGTTTGAGCCGGTCGGTTTCCTTTTGTTTGTAGCGACCGATCGCTGAGCGTGATACCTCGGTGTCCATCGCCTCCAGGTGGGCGACGATCTCATCGATGGTCGCGCCATCGGATATCAGCCGGAGAATCTCCTGGCGGATCTCCTTGGGCAGTTTGCTGATGGTTGAGTGACGCCCCATGTCACCGGCCCGGTTCAGGGCGCTTGACGCCAGGTACCAGGGAAGTGCCTTCCGCAACATCTTTGCCGCGTGCCTTAAGGCGCACAATGATCAGGTCTGCAATGGGCTCACACTCCACCAGGTCCTGCTCTTCCATCCAGGCCAGATCGGTGCGCAGCCGATCACTGCCGGTGGGGATCCCGATGTCGTTGAGCGCTGACTTAATCAGCACTTCATTGACCCGGTAACCCGGGTCGTCGTTGATCAGCCGCAAGATGCGGTAGCGTCGTTGCTCGGCCAACAGTTCTTGGTATTTCTTGCTCACGAGCGGTCCTCACGTTGAATCAAGTAGGTATTAATGGTGGTGAGCAGTTCGGTGTGCTGGCGACTCGCAGCAACGGATTCTGCCACCGCCGCTTCCAGCTTGGCCAACTGGCCGTAAATGGTCCGCAGATCGCTGTGACGCGGCAGGCTCTGCACCCGCTCCTCGACCTTGGTCAGCCGCATGCCGTGGTCGTTCAACTCATGCCCAAATTCGTCCAGGCGCTGATGCACCCGTTCGAACTTACCCCGGTTGGCGGTGCGGAATGAGTCCAGCGATTTCATCACGGCCTCATCGCCGCCTTTGATGTTGCGTGTCACGTTGCCCTGGCGCCTTCTCCACCAGGCAAGTGCTGCGGCGAAACCTGCACCCATCACTGCCACTACCTCCACTACCGTTCGCCAGAAATTCCAGTCGACCAGCCATTCAGACCTCATCCGTCCGACCCTCTTGTTGTTTATTTTTGCGAGTCAGCCACCACCAAAAACGCTGAATAAAATGGGTGTTTGGTCCCTTCGCTTCATCTACCGGAATACACACCAGGGCCAGTTCTGCCTGGCGCGCTGCACAGGTGTGGTAAATCTCCGCCACCACACGATGATTGGCCATCAGTGATTCCGGATCATCACCGGTAGCTGGCGGCAGTACTTCCGGACACGCGACCAGCAGACTAGCGGGGATCGGTGCCGGCGGCAGATCCTTCGTTCCATAGGTTCCAGAGACGCAGCCCGTCAGCGCCAATACCACAAGCAGCCAGGCGATCACGATTGGCCAGCGTCCAGGCACGAAAGTCAGCATCCCGTGCCCGGTAGAACTGATCGATTGCGTTGCGCGTGCGTTCAAAGCGTTGTGCTGATTCATCGTTTCGTTCCAGGGACCGGTCCAGACGCTCAATGCGGCGGTCCAATGCGGCCAGTTCGCCGATGGCATTGAGGCCGTTACTCCACTTGGTACCTGCCCAGAAACCCGCGCCGGTGAGCACGCTGGCCACTGGGATGATCAACCACAACAGGCGCCACCCGGAAAAAAGGCCGGCGCCTCTGCTCAGCCGCCGGCCAATAGACAGCCCTGTTCCGGCTACACCCGAGCCGAACATACTGGCGAACCAGGCCAGCCGGATCGTAAATAACGGTGCTCCCACACCATCAAAACCTTGACGGGATAAGCGCGGTTCTCAGTGATCGCCCATTGCGCCCGTCGTGAATAGTTTTCGGTATGGCCAAACCATCGGTCGGGATCCGCGCCATGAAACTGTGTCAGCTTGCGATCACGCATGAGCCAGGTTGCACCGCCGTTATAGGCGGATAAATCCATCGCCCATCGATCGCACTCGGCGACCTCCTGATCAAAGGGTTTAATCTGGTTATAGAGTAATTTGGTGTACTGGGCAGCGGCTCGCATCGACCACTCGGGATCCCAGGGATCCGCAGGGCCAAGCTCCGGCCTGATCTGTGCAATCCAACCCGCTGTCAGAGGTGTGAACTGAGCCAGGCCATCTGCCCAGGGACTCTGTGCCTGTGGATTCCAATGGCTTTCTACGTGGATGAGTGCAGCCAGTCTGGCCACCGGTGCATCCAGTCCATAGGCGGCCTGGGCTGCATCTGTAAGTGCCTTTTCATACTGGTCAGCCGCAGCGGGCACCAGGTAATCAGATGCCCTCACGCAGGTCGATAAGCCAACAAGTACAATCGCAACCAGTATGCCCACTCCGATCTTGGCTTCAAGAGATAATTTCTTCCAGTAGTTCATGCTTGTAATCCTCCAGCAATGATGCACGCGCCAATGATGGTGGCGCGACAAACCAGGCGGAAGGAACGCTCGGGGGAGTCCGGCATTTCATGCGGACGCAAATACGGGAACGCAATGCGGTCAATCCAGTAGCCGGCAAATGCACAGCCAAACACCTTCGTGATCAGCCAGATCCCAACCCCGATCTTGTACGGTGCAAACCACACCAACCAGGCCAGGCCGAGACAGGCAATGATCAACCAGGCACTGGCCCGGAGTCGATCGCGCAGCGTGTTAATGAGTCCTTCCATCAACTGAAAGGCTACACACCACAGGCGTTAGTATCTTTTGAACGGGTTCAATAACGTACCGCCATCACGAGGAGCGGCGGCGCCACAAGCGGACCGCAAATCTTATCATGCAGGTGGCCTGTAAAAGCAAGCCTACAACGATTACCAGTGTCGGCGTGGTTGGTTCCAGGAACAAGAACAGGGCCAGTAACCAGGCCGTGGTGGTCAGAGAAACACACACAAACGCCCGGTCGATGACGCGCCGGCGTCGCCGATGATGGTGGTGCTTGAGGCAGTTCAAGCAGTCCGAGCTGCGGTCTGCGTCGCTTGTATACAGCGGACATAAAATCAGGCGCGGATAGTACCCGTCAATTGATGGTGGTAGCGTATAAATCGAACCCCTGATTTCGTAGTAATCGCGCTCGGCAATGCGGTTGTTCGACCCCCTTGTTGGTCTTGTTTTTGACATGCTCTAACGACGGTCCCCAATAACCGTCCGGCCATCATAGAGTTTTTATGTTCAGTTCCGCAATAGATCAAAGGTCTGAGGGAGTGACCTGCGTCAGAATATTTATATTAAGTTGTTGAATTTACGACAGTCTCAGCAGACTATTCAGCCCGCACCATCTGTTACTACAACCGGGAGCATGTCATTATGGCCAGACGCAAAACACTAAAATACGCCAGCGCGAACATCGTCCTGCATCCACACAGCCCTGAGCTCTATGTAGCGTTGTTCCGCCGCACCCATGAATTGAAAAGTGTTGGGTTTATTAACAAAAATCGCCGGGCTAGAATTGGCTCGTTGGTGGATCGAGAGGATGCTATGACGGGGCTTTTGTCCGGCCTGGTCTACTTTTATACCGTGATCGACCCAGACCAACGCTGGCTGGATGACATGATTGATGATGTCGCTGAAGAGGATGAATTGGAAGAGCTACGTGTGCAAGCCCAACGCTTCCATCCGGAACTACGTTTCATGCGATTTTATTTCGACCCACAAAGTCACACACTGTTTTTTGAACACTACAATGAAGAGCGAGTAACATTCTCGCCACGGACTGTCCAGAAAGCCTTTGAGCAAATGTTCAATCACCCTGTGCTGACGGAAGAATTTAGTGAAGCGGAGGTCACCGTCATCCCAACAGTAGAGGCAATCACTCATATCCTGAACCTTCCAGGCTTGAGGAAGCTGATTATTGATCTGCAGCCACCTAATGCGGATGATCACGATGGGCTCTCAGAGCGGATTATGGGAAAGATGGACGCCATGCATGCAAAGCGTTGGGAAACTACCCTGACACGTGGTGATCGCGAGGAAGCCCTGGTGCCAGCCGAAGATTTGCGTGACTTGGCGCAGGTGGCTGCGGCCAATGGACAAGTGAAAGGGGTAGGGTATGATGGGCAAAAGAAAGTCGAAGAGTCGACCAGAAAACACCCACAAATCGATGCGGTCATTCTTCGCGAATCCGAACAATCAGCCAAAGAGGCTTTCAGGGACTATGTGAGACGCAAGCTGGGTAGAGGATGATCAAGTTTTTTCAGCAGACAAAGGAACAGTACCGTGGTGTTTGGAAGATACTCTGTAGTTACTGGAAGTACTACGGCAGATTCAGCGCCCTCTTTTCTTCTGCCTATCTTCATTTTGCGTTGATCGCGACCGCTGGCTTTTATGGCTACTGGCATGATTCCAATGCGTGGGCACAGGATATCCTTGCCGTCATCCCAAGCATACTAGGCTTTCCCTGGGTGCTTACGCGATCTTCCTGGCGTTCGCAAACGAAGCGTTTATTGACCTGATGGTGGAGAAGGAATGCGGTGAAGAAACGCCAGCCTACCTGGCACTCAACGCTTCCTTTGTGCACTTCATGGTCGTCCAGGTGGCTGCAATTTTCATTGCCATCCTGGGCAAGTATCAGATCCACGATAAACCCCACACGTTGATGGAACTGGCTCTTTCAGCCGTGGGGTTTTGCGCTTTTAGTTATGCCCTGCTGACAGCCGTCGCCACGACCTTTGGCTTACTGCGAATTGCTCAAATGTTTAATCGCTTCCGAGCACTTGAACAAGAAAACAAAACCGCACAAGAGGAAGCCAAACAGAATGAAAAAACCGATCATAGTTCGATCGAGTAAATTTCCTACATACAATTGAAAGCGCCTGGGATAGTCTTTACCCCAAGCCCCAGTCGCAACGAATCCCCGATATTCCCCTGTTGCGCTGGGGTAGTTTTATTTCGGTACAGTCATACCTTCAATATTATGGAGGCGGTTTACTGCCAATAGCCAATTCGATTTCCCCACTTGGAACTTGTCCGTTCATTTTCACACCCGGTTCACCGATGAGGTTGAGATCTTTCAAGGCTTTTAACAATGCTTGAAGAGCTGGGGAGTTCTCGCCTTGTCGCTTGTTTACCTGATGAACATAAAGTTCTATCCCAATTGGGTCAGAGTCTCTTTGTGCAAAAATAATGCCGTTATCTCCAAAATGATCCCAGCCCGCTGCTTCCAATGCATCAACGAAATCGAGCGCATACTCTTTTGCCTCGGTTTCTCCGAGCGTAGAAGAAATTCGGACTTTTTGACCGGCAAATGGTCTGATGGCCGCGACAATGGCTTCCTTTTCGTAAGCGTTCAAACCAAGCCGTCCTTCCACTGATCAGGCATCCTCGTTAACGTACTCCGTTTTAACCAGAGAGGAGTACGATGATGTCAGCGACAACCCATGCAGGCAAACGCCGTGACCGTGAAGAATGGCAGCGTCTG
>JAJRRA010000006.1 GCA_024279945.1 Gammaproteobacteria bacterium | reverse complement strand
TGCAGAGGACTCAGAGGCCGGATTAAAGGCACCGAAAATGCTGCTCACGGAATATTACTAACATCTACCAGAAATGTAGTGAATTGCACAATGACCATACAAACAAATCAATTCAATGGCTCAAGTCCGACAGACTGCTAGCCTGCCGATTGCACCAGGGCGCACCCCGCGCGGGCAAACATGGTGGCATGCAAACTGAAATGAATACTTCCGCTTCTGCAATAGTGCGCGGTATGGCCATGCAACCGAGCAAGCTGTTACCGTCGCTGTTCCATTCGCTGGACACAGATCGCTGGCTGAACATCCTCCATGTGGGTGCTGCCCTACCGGAAACTGTCGATTTTTTTTCCCGTTTCAAATGCCGGATTCATTTTGTTGACCTGTTTTCAGAATTGGTGGTGAGGGAATTACAACAGGTTTCCAGTTTCAAAGAGTTACACCGCCAGTTCGAACAACTGGTGACGCTTCCGGACGATACCAGGCTGGATATTTGCCTGTTTTGGGATTTTCTCTGTTACCTGGATGACCCGGCCTTGCGCGCATTCAACGAGGTTATACGGCCTTATTTATACTATCGAACCCGGGCGTATGGTTTTGGGGTTCATCACCTTGCGATCCGGCTGGAAAACAAGCAATACGGAATAGTGGAAGAAGATTCGCTGAGCGTGAGGTTGCGGCAGACCAAACAACTGGTCACGCATCCCCATTCACAGGTCGAGATGCACGAGATGTTTTCCTGCTTTGATTTTGAGCGCGGGCTTTTGCTGCCGGACGGAAAACTCGAACTGTTGCTCAAAGCCAGAGACGATATTGGGGACTCCTGATGGCGCTGGATTTGAGCTTACATGCGTGACACAGCACTAGATCAACTGCGCATCGAACGCAGACCAGAGAATCAATCTTCAGCCTGGCGATGGCTCGGGCCGGCAATACTCATTGTCATTGCCACCCTGGCCACGTTTTATTTCTGGCTTGATTCCGAGACAGTAGCCAGGGTTCGTACTTCGGTAGCTCGGGAGGTAAATACCCAGGTAGCCGGCACGGTGCTGAATGCCTCCGGGTATGTCACAGCCCGGCGCCGGGCTACGGTTTCCTCCAAGTTTACCGCCCGGGTGACCGAAGTCCTGATTGAAGAAGGAATGGTGGTCGCTACCGGCCAGGTTCTGGCCAGGCTGGATGATTCCAATATTTCGGCCAGCTTCAATCTTGCGCAGGCACAGTTGGTCTCCGCACAGAAAGACTTAAAAGAAACCGAGGCCTTGTTGAGCGAAGCCAGGATTAACTACGAACGCAGCCGGCGTTTGGTCGAGCAGGGCCTGGCCAGCGAGGCCGAGCTTGATCGTAGCAGGGCATTGGCAGGTTCGCTGGACGCCCGCCTGGAACGCAAGCGTGCGGATGTAGACGTTGCTGCCAGACGGCTCGATATTTTTCGCCAGCAGCTTGAAGATACGATCGTCCGCGCACCTTTTGCGGGTGTTATCGTGGCCAAGAACGCTCAACCAGGCGAAATGATCTCACCGATTTCTGCGGGCGGCGGCTTCACCAGAACCGGTATCGGGACGATTGTAGATATGGATTCGCTGGAAATCGAGATCGATGTCAACGAGGCCTATATTAATCGGGTATCGCCGGGACAGAAAGTAATTGCCACGCTGGATGCCTGGTCGGACTGGAAAATTCCCGGTCATGTCATCGCGATTATTCCCACGGCGGACCGCGAAAGAGCCACAGTGGAAGTGCGGGTGGGTTTTGATCAACTCGATCCCCGAATCCTGCCGGATATGGGTGTAAAAGTGGCTTTTCAGGAGCCGGGTCGAGCGGATACAGACCCCTCTCCACGCAGCGGCGCGGTGCTGGTGCCCCGGAATGCGGTGCGCAACCGCGGCAAGCATGATTTTGTGCTGGTCGTCGATGATGGCGTAGTGGAGCACAGGGCAGTCGCTACGCTGGGCAAGCGGGGTAGTGATCTGCTGTTGTCTTCCGGCCTGGCGCCGGGGGAAACAGTGGTGATTGAAGGCCCGGCTGATCTTGTCGATGGTGACAGGGTAGAGGAGAAACAGGAATGACAGGTGGCGAAGGTCTGCTGGTCAGGCTCGACAACGTGGACAAGGTCTTCAAGCGTGGTTCGGAAGAAATTCATGTACTGGGCGGACTCAATCTGGAGATTCCAAAGGGAGAATTCCTGGCGCTGATGGGGCCGTCGGGTTCTGGAAAATCCACCCTGCTAAACCTGATTGGTGGACTCGATCGGCCAAGTCAGGGCACGATTGATATCAGTGGGGAGCAGATTGATGCATTGTCCGGTCGCCGCCTGGCCGCCTGGCGGGCAAGGCATGTCGGGCTGGTGTTCCAGTTTTATAATCTCATCCCGGTGCTCTCGGCACAGAAAAATGTGGAGTTGCCGCTGTTACTGACCCATCTTTCACGTGCCCAGCGAAAAAAACATGCCTCCACCGCTCTGGATATCGTTGGGCTTTCCCATCGTGCATCCCACTTTCCGCGCACGCTTTCGGGGGGGGAACAACGACGTGTCGGCATTGCCCGCGCCATCGTTACAGACCCCACCTTGCTGCTATGTGATGAGCCTACCGGCGATCTTGACCGCAAGGCAGGTGATGAAGTCCTGGATCTGTTGCAGGCGCTCAATCGTGAGCAGGGCAAAACCATTGTTATGGTGACTCACGATGCGCATGCCGCGGCACGGGCATCCAGGACGCTGTATCTCAACAAGGGGCAGTTATCTTTGGCGCCGCTGGAATGAAATACCTCTACCTGGTCTGGAGCAATCTCAAACGCAAGAAGATGCGCACCATCCTGACCCTGTTGTCCATCATGGTGGCCTTCATGCTGTTTGGTTATCTGGCCGCCATCAAGCAGGGTTTTAGCCAGGGTATTGATGTTGCGGGCGCGGACCGTTTGATTGTCCGGCACAAAATTTCCATTATCCAGCTACTGCCCGAATCCTACGAGTCTCGCATTGAGCAGATTGATGGCGTGGAGGATGCCGTTTACCAGACCTGGTTTGGCGGAATTTATCAAAAGCCCAGCAATTTTTTTGCTCAAATGCCGGTGAAACCGGGTGAATATCTGGATATGTATCCTGAATTTTTGCTCAGCGACGAAGAGCGCAAGGCATGGTTGTCCACGCGTAGCGGCGCCATCGCGGGCCGGACGATTGCAGATCGTTTCGGTTGGAAAGTCGGTGACCGCATACCTATCAATGCAACCATCTGGACCCGAAAAGGCGGCGAGCGAACATGGGAATTCGACCTGGTGGGCATCTATGACGGCGCGGAGAAGGGAACCGATACCACCCAGTTCCTGTTTCGCTACGATTTTTTCGATGAATCACGGCAATTCGGCAATGGCAAGGTAGGCTGGTACACGGTTCGCATCACGGATTCAGACCGGGCCGCTGAAACTGCCGCTCGCATCGATGCGGCATTTGCCAACTCACCCTACGAGACCAAGACAGAGCCGGAAGGGGCGTTCCTGCAGGGGTTTGCCAACCAGATCGGGGACATTGGTTTCATCATGATGTCCATTGTGGCCGCTGTGTTTTTCACCATCCTGCTGGTGGCGGCAAACACCATGGCGTATGCGGTTCGTGAACGCACCAACTAACTGGCCGTTCTCAAGGCCATTGGATTCAGCGACCGGACGGTGCTCGGCCTGGTGCTGGCTGAGTCATTCGTCCTGGCAGTACTGGGTGGTGGAGTCGGCCTGACTCTGGCATGGATGCTGGTATCGATGGGTGATCCCAGCAACGGATCTTTGCCGGTATTCTATTTGCCCGCCCGTGATTTGTTGACGGGCATCGCCCTGATCGGCGTGATGGGACTGGTCGCAGGTATTCTGCCTGCATTACAGGCGCAGCGGCTGCAAATTGCCGATGCCTTGAGGCGTTAACCCGCATATTGCACCAGCCGGCAGCAGGCCTCAATATAAGTAAATGAATTTACAATTTTAAATGACAACTTTTTCCATAAGCTCCGAGGGGCACTTTGTACCCGGCCCGCAACCTATCCCGGCTCTGGCTTGTTCAGCTATGCCTGTGCTTGAGCTTCCCTCTAGCCATAGCTGCGGCTATGGCTCTCGGTCCAGCCCTGCGCTCAGCCGCACCTGTCCAGCACCAGCATCCGGGATGCTGGTGCAATATGCGGGTTAACCCATGGCCGGCCCGATTAACTGGCTATCCCAGGTTGCTTCCGTGACTCAATTTAATTTTCTCACGTTGCCGCAGCGTAAAGGCGCATCTGCAGCGGCAATTTTCGGTATTGCGGGCGTGGTCGCAGTGATGGTGGCCGTTCTGTCCATCGCAGAGGGCATTATGCAGACCATGGATAATTCTGCCTCGCCGGAAAATGTAATCGTCATGCGCAGCGGTGCTAATTCCGAGATGATGAGCATACTTATGGGGGATGATGTCCGGATTATATCCGAGGGGCCTGGCCTGGCCCGTGATGAAACCGGAGCTATTGCTTCCCCTGAGCTGTTTGTTGTTATCAATCTGCCGATGCGCTCGACCGGAACCGACGCTAACGTGCCGTTGCGGGGCGTTGGCCGGGAAGCGATGAAGGTTCGTCAGCAATTCAGCATCGTGGACGGGCGGATGTTCCAATGGGGTTTGCATGAAGTTATCGTCGGCGTGGGAGCGCAGTACCAGTTTTCAGGCCTGGAGATCGGTTCCAGTATCACCGTTGGACAGGAACAGTGGCCGGTGGTTGGTGTATTCCACGTGGGTGGCGGATTGGCTGAAACTGAAGTCTGGGTTGATTCGGCCGTTTTGCAGCCGGTTTACCGGCGGGGGAATTCGTTTCAGGTTGTATACGCGAAGCTGGAGTCCGAGGATTCCTTCCAGGAATACAAGGACGCATTAACCAGCGACCCCCGCCTCAATGTAAAACCCATGAGAGAATCGGACTATTACGCATCACAGTCTGAGATGCTGTACAAGCTGATTACCGGTCTGGGCACCTTGATTGCGCTTATCATGGGTTTCGGTGCGGTATTCGGAGCACTCAATACCATGTACACCGCAGTATCATCGCGAACCCGTGAAATCGCCACTTTGCGGGCACTCGGCTTCAACGCGGGCCCGGTTGTCATTTCGGTGCTGATGGAATCCTTGCTGCTTGCATTTATCGGTGGGGTGATCGGTGCCGGTCTGGCCTGGTGGGTGTTTGACGGTTTTCGCGCTGCGACACTCAATTTCGCCAGCTTTAGCCAGGTCGCATTCGCTTTCAATGTTTCCCTGCCGCTGCTCGTTCGCGGTATCGTTTTTGCGATGATTATCGGATTGATCGGTGGACTGTTTCCGGCCGTGAGATCGGTCAGACAGCCAATTTCGACCGCTTTGCGGGAACTTTGATTCGCATTTGCTGCCTCATAAAGTGAAGGGCGTGGGATTGATGCATATCATGAAGTCATCACGCCAGGCTTGAAAAACTACTCGAGATCGTACGACTATGATTCCTCATGTACCTGCCAGTCATGAGATTTTTGCGGATCTCGCATCGCCTTCGGAAAAGGAATATCCGGGGATGTTGATCAAGGATGATTCTAATAGCACCGTTTCATTGCGAAAATGTGCTGATCATTGGGCAAAAAATGGAATCTTCCAAAAGATACCTTCTTCAGGCTGAAATTGAGTACTGGCACGAAATGCTTCGTCTCAATCACCAAACTGTATCAAAAACAGCATTGGAAGAAATGAGGTTCTGCCTAAAAAATGCAGTTCAGGGCCTGGATTCGTTTCATTTAACAGGGCAACGCAGCGCAGCCTGAATCGGGTTTTCTTCCTCGCTGCCAAACTTCCGGGTTTCGATACCGGAACAGTTTTGTCGACCGTATTCCCGCAAGAAAATATTGGATTGTAAACGCGTTCATTGTTATTGTTCATAGCCTTTCCCATATCGGCTTCACGGGTTTCCGCTATGTACAAATCGTCGGTGCTACACTGGCCTTTCCTCCTCGCTTTGTTTTTGTCGGCATCTGTGATGCCGGGCTATTTATGGTCTGCGCCGCTCGAGGCGAGTAGTTTTCCGCTGGAATTCAACAGTATGGGCGGCCAGGTGCTGGTCCATCACCCGGTCATCAGTAACTGGAAAGATTTTGAGGTTTTGTCCGGCAGGATGCCGCTGGAAGTGACGCCTGCAGGGAGTTCCGCCTGGTTCGGCTCTCTGTCATTTGAAGTTGATACTGTGATTCATTTCTCTGACCGTCTGGTGAGTCTGCACCATCCGCAGATATCCGATCTGAAAGGGGACGGCGGGCCACCCTCGGACGAGGTACTCAGGCTGGTACGCGAAGCCATGAAGAACGGGGAGGAAAACATCTCGCTGGATTATCTGCTGAGAGCACTGCCTGATGATTTTCAGATTCCGGGCACGTAAAAAGTCCCACCCCGGCTCAATTTTTCACCGCCCCGCATCGTTGTCTCCACTGGCCCGGCGGAACTGCTGCTGATCGATGGTCCCCCTTCGATGGCTGCGATTGAAAGTACGCAACTGGAGTTTGTGGTGAACACCGACCGGGATATTTTCCGGCATAAACAAAGCGGTACCTGGTACATGCTGGACCAGGGCAGTTGGCTGTCCAACAACATGCTGTCCGGCGGAACATGGTCAGGCACCACCAGCCTGCCGGGAGATTTTTTGACCCTGCAACTTAATTCTTACTGGCCGCAACTTGCAAAAGCCATTCCTCCGCGCACCCGTCAACGGCCGCCGATGCCGTTTGTTATCAGCTATGAGCCGACCGAACTGATCCTGATTGATGGCGAGGCTGTGATTGATAAAATTCCGGGAACGGTCTTGCGTTTTGTGAAAAATACCAGCAGTGACCTGTTCCTTTTCGCTGATCGTTATTACCTGCTTGTTTCCGGGCGGTGGTTCTCCACGAAAAACCTGGAACGGCAGTGGTCGGCGGTTAAAGTTGCCGGAAGTGTTCGCGCAAATTCCTCCCGACCATGAAAAGTCTCATGTTCTCGCTTCGGTGCCCGGAACGCTGCAGGCGCGCCTGGCAGTGATCGAAGCGGCTATTCCCCGTATTGCGCAATTCAGCATGGGTGCGGGGGATGGTCTGGAAGTGCCTTATGTGGGTGACCCCCTTTTCGTGGAAATTAAGGGCACCCCGTTGCTTCGGGCAGAAAATACACCCTTCCAGGTTATCATGCACAATAATTTCTATTACCTGTGTCACGAGGGCGCCTGGTATTCATCGAGCCGCGCACAGGGACCGTGGAAACTGGCCACCGAGTTGCCGGAAGCCATTTACACCATCCCGCCGACCGATCCGGCTTATAACGTAAGCTTCGTGCGGTTGGACTCATTTGACGACAGTAGCAATAAGGTGGCCTACTCGCACACCAGTGGTTACTGGCGGACGTACTCCACCGGTTCTTCCATCGTCTACGGAACCGGCTGGAACTATCCGGGCCTGGTTTTGGAAAGTGCTTACGGCTATCCCAGTTATTGGCGCTATCCCCACAGTTACGGTTACGGAGCCCGGTATAACCCGGTGTACGGTGGGTATGGCTATGGATACTATGACCCTTATAGTTATAACTAGTCGGCGACTTACCGGGTGGACAAAACGGCAACCGACTGGGAATGGGATCTTGGTGGCGGTAAACGACGGGTCTATGATTACGGACCGCGTAATTACGTGGGGTCGGGCCGTTATGTGATGCCGGACGGCAGTGGGTATGGGGAAAAAGACAGGAAGGGTTCCGCAAATCCTGGCACTCCTGTATCTTACCGTGATAGTGCCGGCGATCCGTACACGACTCCCCAGGGCGGGGTCTACCGTAAAACTGCCGAAGGATGGCAGCAGTATCGGGATGGAAACTGGAGTCACCTCGACCGGAAAAACCAGGAATACGTGGAGCGGCAATATCAGGCGAAGCAGGCCGGCTATCGGAATTATAACGCTTACCAGCGGCAGAAAAGCCAGTAGCATGCCCAAATATCAGGAGAGTTTTTCAATGGGCCTTATTCTAAATCATCCGTATTGTCGTGTGATCAAAACTATTTTCGCCGGAGGATTACTGGTGATCAGTCTTGTCGCCTGCGACCTGGGTGAGGGGACAGCAGCCCAGGCTCCCGCTCTGGAAGTTGTGGTAACGCAAGCTGCGCGCCGGGATGTTCCCCTGACCCTGGACATGGTGGGTACCACCATGGGCATGCAGGATGTACCCATCCGCGCGCGTGTCGAGGGCTTTCTCGAATCCATGGAATTTCAGGAAGGCACTTTTGTAAAAAAGGGCGATCAGCTTTACACCGTTGATCCGCAGCCGTTCCATGCCAAACTGGTTGAAGCGCAAAGCCAGTTGGCGGCCGCCCGCACGGCCCTGGTCAAGGCACAAGCCGATCTGGAACGCATTCGCCCCCTGGCGGAAATGAAAGCGGTGAGTGAACAGGATCTGGATGGCGCGGTGGCTCAGGAAGCGGCGGCACGCGCCGGAGTCCGTGCCAGTGAAGCGGTGGTGAACCTGGCCGAGATCGAATTGAGTTACACTCATATCATGGCGCCGATCGACGGTCTGATCGGCCTGACCAAGGCCAGGCCCGGCGAATTCGTCGGGCGTGAGCCCAACCCGGTGCTGCTCAATACCCTGTCGGACATTGACCCCATCCGCGTTCGTTTTTCGATTTCTGAAAGTGAATACCTGATCATGGCCCGGACTTACATGGCCAATAACAATGAAGGAGATCGGAACCAGCGCTCCGGTCGTAAACGGGACCTGGTTTTGATTCTTGCTGACGGCAGTGAGCATCCTTACAAAGGCCACGTGATTGCCGCCGCGCAGTCGATTGATCTGGAAACTGGAACCTATACCATCGAGGCTGCTTTTTCGAATCCCGATAAGCTGTTGCTGCCCGGACAATTTGCCCGGGTGCGGGCCATGTACCAGCTTTTGTCGGGTGTCGTGGTTATCCCCCGTCAGGCCATATCGGAAATGCAGGGCCTGTTTCGTGTTTACGTTGTCGATGCCAGTAACGTGGTCGAAGTGAGAACCGTAGAACTGGGGCCGAAAACCGGAAATGACGTTGTCGTTGAAGCCGGACTGGAAGCGGGTGAGAGCGTGATTGTTGAAGGCCTGCAGAAAGTTCGCAAGGGCATGAAAGTGCATCCCGTTGAAAGCACCCAGCCGGTTCCGGCTGCAGTGAGTGGCCGGTAGTGAGGGCGCAGAGCATTTCTGTCTAGCAAGATACTATCAAATATTCCGTATAGTAAAATGTTAGGCCATTTATAAACAGGAGATAAAAATGAAATCCGAATTTACTGCCATTATTGAGAAAGCCCCAGAAGGAGGATATTGGGCAATATCTCCAGAAATACCCGGGGCCAATGGTCAGGGAGAGACAATAGAAGAAGCGAAGAATAGCCTTAGAGAAGCTATTGAATTGATTTTAGAAGATCGGAGAGAGGATATCCTTCGTGGTCTACCGGAAGATGTGATCCGTGACAAGGTTCAGGTTGCATGAAACGCAGGGATCTGGAGCGAAAGCTCAGGATCGCAGGGTGCTATTTGAAAAGAGAAGGTGGATCGCACTCTCTTTGGATAAACCCGAAGAATGGAGTTGTTGAGGCAATTCCACGACATAGAGAAATAAAAAAGCCTTTGGCAAGAAAAATTCTGAAGAATCTGGATGCGGAGTAAAAGGCCTAACGAATAAGGATAGATCGTGAGAGCGAAGCGAGCCACGATCTTATCCTGTAGTTGGACAAGCCCGTTCTTTATATAAGCAAATATCTTATTTGAAGCTCAGGTGGGAAGAGCCGGAGGGTTGATAAGCATGTTCCT
>JAJRRA010000087.1 GCA_024279945.1 Gammaproteobacteria bacterium | reverse complement strand
TTCTACAGATTCTGAGCCTGACTCTTTTCGAAAAAACTCCGTTAGAACAAATACTTACGAATTGCGATTACAAAACTGATGGGAACGATATGTGCAACCAATTGAATTTGTTTGATAATTTAACGGGACAGTAGTGATTTGGACCTTAAATTGCCGCTGGGCGTACTTGATGGCTGAGCTTGCTGATGGGATTGCGTATATTCTAATAACGCCAGGCAGGCAAGCTGGGAGAGCATTTTTTTGCTCACAACCTAAAAACATCGAGAAAGACCGATGAATGAAGACATCCACATCCATGAACACGAGGCGGAGATTCTGCGTTGCCTGCGCGATCAGTATGGAATTGAAGGCTTACTCAGCCGCCTGCCAGGAGAAAATATTAACTACCTGGTCAAGGTAAGCAACGGGGATCGGTATATCCTCAAAATTGTCGGCAACAGCATGCCATCTGAACGGGTTGCGATGGAATGTGCGGCTATCGAACACGCTGGTTCAAATGGGTTTGAGTTCAAATTGCCACAAATACTAAAAAATAAATACAACAATATAGAATCAGGAATTACAATTCGTAAGAGTTCTCTAAATAGATTGATATTATACAGTTATATTGATGGTGATCTTTTAAGCAACATGCCTGATATATCAGTAAATATGGCCAATAATGTCGGTAGGCTTATCGCACTATTCGATTTATCTATGGAAAATTTTGATCATCCCGCTGCGCATCGAAATCATCCGTGGAATCTTGCCGAAGCGGGCCAGCATGAGGGTAAAATCAGCTTGATTGACCACCCGGATAAGTACAATTTGCTGGTTTGGGCTTTTCAATCCTGGTTCTCAGATGCACAAGCGAAGCTGGCGGAATTGCCACAGCAGTTCATCCATGGTGATGCTCATGACGAAAATATTCTGCTCAAAAATGGGCGGCTTACCGGTCTGCTGGATCTGGGCGACAGCGGTTTCAATCCCACCATTTGCGAACTGGCCACCTGTCTTCCCTATTTAATGATGGGGCAGGATAATCCGCTGGAAATCGCCGCCAGCATTGTGTCCGGCTATGACGATATACGCCCGCTTTCTGATGAAGAATTTTCCGTGTTGATGCCCCTGGTGTGTGGCCGTCTGGCTGTGACTGTCAGCATGGCCGCTGTACGCCGGCAGCTTGATTCTTCCCACCCCGCCTGGTTTATCAGTGAAGAAGGCGCCTGGGATCTGCTGGCATTCCTGCGCAAGAAAGATGCAGGACAGGGTCTGAAGTGCCTTTTGTAGTTCTCTGCAGCGGATATTCGTAAGATATTTCCCCGACCGGAGCGATCGCTCTGTTTTCCCATTGACCGCTCTGGGCTCAGCCTCTAAAAGTTAGTGCCTTGAGGGGAGATGCCGGGAGCAAGATCTGGGTTCGGTGCAGCTTTGCACAACTCACACCGGCCCTGGCATCCATATACAAACGATCAAAATCAGTGACATCGGGCTTTTTGCCAGGTGCGCGAGGGGGAACTTATGTGTGGAAACAGGGGGTTTTTTCGTCTTATCAATTGGTTTGGTTTTCAACGTGGGAACAAATCTCTGCTTTTGTTCTTACTGCTGCTCGGCTTATTGCAGTCGATATTTCTACTTGACCTGAGCGCTGCTGGCGGCGAGCCGATTCCTGGGAAACCCACCTGGATTTCATCACTCAGCCTGACTTCGGATACGGGTTATGGCCTGCTTGAATGGGCGCAGAAGCCCGGTCAGGCGGTTGAGATGTTTCGTATAAGCGAACGATTTGATGGAAAGACGGCGAACAGTTATGTAAGCGGCAGGGACCTGAAAATTTATCGCGCAAGGCCTGGGAAGTATGAATTTCGCTTGACTGCATGTGTGAAGGGGAGGGATGGATATCCTCGTTGCGGCAGTCAGTCCTCCAGGCTGATCTTCACGGTTACGGAAGAGGTTTACAGCCCGTATATCGTGGAAGCGGGACATCAAAACCTGGGTGGGACAGACGTATCTGCGGCAGCACCGGCGTCTGGCGGACCAGACCAACTCCGGCCTGGTTTGTGGTACAACCCGGCAAAGCCCGGCCAGGGCTGGAGTTTCTACTGGGCCAATCGCCTGGCGCTCTCATCGAATTCGGAAAATACCTATGATCTTTATGGTATCTGGTATACCTATGAAGCCAAAACCCGGGTGATTACACCGATTTGTGCTGATCCCAATCCACCCTGTGGATTTACCACTGAAATAATCAATTACCGTCCGCTGGTGGCGACCCTGCAGTTGGTTCAAACCGGAAGCAACACCTTTGCCGGCGGCATCTACATCAGCCGCAACGGAACGGCAGTCCATCAAGGCGCTGCAACCGTCACCTTTTCCGGTAATAAAACAAGCGCGACCATTGATTGGGGTGTGGATTTCCAGCATCAGTCACTGGCGGCTCAGGATTCTATTTCACTGCTGCTGGGGGAAGGTTCCAGCCCGTTCGGCGATCCGACCAATTTTTCAGGTCTGTGGAATCCGGTCAGCGGGGCTGACTATTACATTATTGACAATATCGGAGTGAATGCCGAAGTCGTAGATGTCGTGTTTACCGACGATGATGGTGATCCCGTGTGGATTCAGGCTGAGTCCTATCCGCCGTTGACGGAAAACGAGACCTCGCTGTGTTTCTATTATATTCAAGGGGGCTACGCTCCAGACCAGAGCGGATCCATTCCGGCGAATCAGTTTGTCGGTTCGGTCTGTGATTTCAGTATGACTCCAAGCAGTACCAACCGCAATGGCGGGCGATATTTCACCGATTGGGAGACGGGCAGATACTGGTTCAGTTTTATATTGCCCGCCGGAGCCGGCGGCAACGCTCCGGCGGGTGGTTCGATATCGATTGGTTCGTCAGCGAACCCTGCCTATTTTTCAAAACAGGCCAGCTTCCACCGGATTTATCCGACCAACGGGAACTCCTGCACTATCAGTGTCACCGCCACCCGTTGTGATGCGGTACTGACCTGGTTCACCGATGGAGACTACCCCGGTGCGACCGCCTTCGCATTCAACCAAACCACCGGTCAGCGCAGCGCCATTGCCGTTTCCACGGAACCGGTTATGGAAAACCAGATCGTTTCCCTGAGCGCGGCGGGTAGTTATGTTTTTGAACTGCGTATGACCGGCAGTGCCGAATCACGCCTGATTGCCCAGTCAGGTAGTTTTACCGTCGGTGAAACTCAGGGCTTGACGCCTGTGGCCCCTACCAGCCTGAATGTGGCCTGGATGAGTGAAGCCAGCCGCAGCTTCAACGTAAACTGGAAACACCCGGACGCAGTAAATGTAGAGTATTACCTGCTCGAAGAAAGCAGGCCGGACGGCAGTGGGGTGACCTATACGGTTTCACCTGGAAACAGTATGGGCCGCGATTTCGCCTATCTGTCAGGGCCTTTTGGAAATCATCAGTACCGGGTAAGAGCCTGCA
This sequence comes from Gammaproteobacteria bacterium, assembly GCA_024279945.1. GTDB lineage: Bacteria > Pseudomonadota > Gammaproteobacteria > Xanthomonadales > SZUA-36 > JAJRRA01. The sequence continues at coordinate 8,855 of JAJRRA010000087.1, read as the reverse complement.
GTACCACAAGTGGGTCCGAGTTGTGCAGTGTATTTACCCCATGGGTCAACTGGCAGGTGAGTGACCCGGCTTCTGCGGCCGTTACCGAACGAGCCTGGGGGGACAATGCCTATGGCATATTGAAACTGGACTACAACTATAACTACGCCATGGGTTATCACTTCAAAGCAGCCGTTGATGGAACCATAAACGAATTGGGAGGTTTGTTTAACGGCACCAAAACCGTGAAACTTTTTCAGCGTGGCGGCCCCGAATTGGCACGCGCCAGCATCACCTCCAATAATTCCTGGAACTATGTCTCCATCCCGCCGGTAGCCATAACAGCCGGGGTTGAATACACCGTGGCCGCCTATCTGGCCGGCAGTGGAGCGTCGCTTTCCACCGGTCTGAATTTGCCCCAGACATTTGCTCAGATTGAAATTTTGGGGTCGAGTTATGCCAATACCGGCACCGACCCGAATGCTATTCCAGACGGTTGGGTTTCTACCACAACCATGTACGGTCAGGCGGATATCGGCTTTGAGGCAGGCGGCCAGGTACCTCCCGTTATCCCACCCGTCAACGTATGTGTGGACGTGTTTGCCGATGATTTTGAATCCGATCGGGGATGGGCGCGTGATCAGCAGAATGCCGATACTGCGATCCGGGGTCTGTGGGAGCGGAGCAATCCTGCAACCAGCACCCGTGGCAGCATTAGCTACCAGCTTGGCAGTACACCCAGTGGTTCTTTTTCTCTGGTCACCGATGGTCGTGGTGGGGCGGGTCATACCTATGATGTTGATGGTGGTTCGACCAGTATATCTTCACCTTTAATTGATTTACCCCCTGGAGGGAGCAGTTATCAACTGAAATTCAACTACAATTTCGCTTACAGAAGTTCTACCGCCAGCGTCGACCGGTTTGCCGTTCGCCTGACGACCACCGCCGGTGAGACCTTGCTGTTTGAAGAAGTAGATGACAACAGCAGCCGTCCCGGGTCGTGGAAATCCAAACTGATTGATCTGTCAGCCTGGGCCGGCGAGACGGTCAGCATCAGTTTCATGGCGGAGGATGATGCCGTCGGAGGTGCCCTGGTTGAGGCCCAGGTGGATGATGTAGGCATCTGCTACGTTCCGGGCACGGGCAATACGCCGCCACAGGTGATTCAGCCTGCCAATCAAAGCGATGTCGAAGGCAGCGGGATTACGCCTGTGATCATTCAGGTCACTGACGCTGAAAATGACCCGGTGACCTGTAACATCAGCGGCCTGCCGGTCGGCTTGAGTCAGCGCAGTGAATGCACCATCGCGGGCACCATCAGCGCAGCGGTGGGTAACTATACCGTTAAGGTCATTGCCAACGATGGACAACTGGACTCGTCCCTTGTGACCTTTAACTGGAGCGTGATTCAGGCAAACGGCACTGCAAACCCGGAGAACCCGCCGGCCCCGGCACAGCCTCCGGGCATGGCGATAGATACACTTTCTTCGCAGGTCGGAGCGACCGCAGGTACGTTTCGTGTCGATGAATCCGGTAGCGCTACCTTTTCTGTTCCGATCCTGACGGTCCCGGGTTCCGGCGGCATGGCGCCGCAAATCAGTCTGAATTATTCAAGCCAGGGGGCTAATGGTCCCCTGGGCGTGGGCGGTTCGCTGGGCGGTTTGTCGCTTATTACACGTTGCGGCCAGACGCTGGCGCAAGACGGCCCTGGGCGTGTGCAGGGTGTCTCGCTCACCATGACTGACCGTTTTTGCCTGGATGGTCAGCGTTTGATCGCAGTTTCCGGTGCTTATGGCATTGCCGGCACGATATACCGCACTGAAATCGATGGCTTTGCCAAAGTCGTATCGTCTGGAACAGCCGGTACCGGGCCTGCCTACTTTACGGTTTGGCGTAAAGACGGATCTGTTACCGAGTATGGTAACACCACGGATTCACGCATTGAGGCGCGCACCTCCCAGGATATACAAACGGTATTGATCTGGGCTCAAAATCGCGTCAGTGACCAGGCCGGGAATTACATTGATTATGGCTATGCAGAACGGTCCGGCGCAGCGGGCGGGCTGGTCGAATTCGTAGTGGATACGGTGCGCTATACCGGTAACGCAAGCGCGGGGACCGAGCCTTACGCGGAACTCAATTTTGTCTACAGCAGCGACCGACCGGACGCCACTGTCCGTGCCGTGGCAGGGGCCATGATTGCGCAGAGTCAATTGCTCGTCAGGGTGGATTCAAGGGGGCGGGCGAACGCCGGCAGCAAGCTGGAAATGCTTCGTTCCTATCACCTTGGGTACGGCAGCGACGGTCATGGGCGTAAAGTGCTGGAATCCATAAGCGAGTGCCGCGACAGCAGCCAGAGTAATTGTTTCGCACCGACTCAGCTCAACTGGCAAACCAGCAAGCACGAAATAGGTTCCTCCAGTATTGCAGTGGGCAGCGTCTTCAGCAGTCAGCATGTGGCGCTGGCAATGGCCGACATCAGCGGCGATGGACGGCCCGATTTATTACTCACTGAAAAGTCAAAAAAATCCTATCGCTTTCGGATTGCAACGGCACTGGCAAGTGGTGGGTTTTCACCGGCCGGTTCTGTTAGCTACACCATTCCCAATACTGGCAACCCGCAGCAGCCGGTAACTTTGTACCCCATCGATTTGAATGCGGATGGTTTCCAGGACGTAATTTATCCCACCGCAAGTGGCTGGAAAGCACGACTGTCTGATGGCGAGGCACTGGGTAATGAGATCGCGGTCAGTAGCAGTTGCTGCGGGATGGCTAATCCACCGCTGGTGCGTATCATGGATTTCGATGGTGATGGACTCAGTGACCTTGTCACCAACAGATCGACCACTACATTGGGAAACGAACTGGTGCTGTTGCGCAATAGTTTTTCTGCTGCCGACTCCAGTGCCGTGGGTTTCGAGGCGCCACAACTTATTACCATCAGTTCTTCCGCCAGTCTGTTCCCCGTTCAGTCCGCAGGTGGCTGGCAGATCGTTGATGAGCAACCCCATTTTTATGCTCAGGCAGGCAACAGCGCGAAATTTTCCCAGCCGTTCGATTACAACGGCGATGGCGCGGTCGACCTGCTGGTGCGCCTGAGTCAGCGCTATTATCGCTGCAACAGTGCCTGCAGCAGTCCTTTGGGTAGTGTTTCCGGGAGTGTCGGCAGGAGTCAGTTCATCTTTGACAAGGAACCCGTCACAACGGCAGGAAGTACTACGGCGGCGGGCACGACTTACGCCTGGGCTACTTTCTACGTGATCTTGATTTCTGACGGGGGCACCTCTTTCGTCCAGTACGAAGTTGTCGCAGTCGGCGAGGACTGTGCAGTCTATGATGCCTGTAATCCGTTTGCCATCACGCCGGCGGCCCGGCATGTAATACCGGTGGATATCAATGCCGATGGCCTGGCGGACTTCGCCTATCAGGATACCTTGTACGACTGGCAAGCCCGCATCAATCTGGGCGGTGAATTTTATCCGGCGGATATTCCGGTTGCATCGTTTTCCAACGATGATCGGAGTAGTCTGAGCCATTTTCAGGACCTGACCGGGGACGGCTATCCGGAATTTATTTATCCCAGCGCAATCGGCAGCGCAAGCGCAGTCTGGCTGGTACACGAGAATCAGTTTGGCAGCGCCTTTTCGTCTGCACGCAAAAGCAACGACAAGTATGGTGATTCTGATGGTGGGGATGCCAGTATCCTGGTCGATGTCAATGGCGATGGAATGCTGGATAATCTGTGTATCGATATCAATTCCCGCGGCCGTGTGCACAAAACTAAAACCCGCGTCTTTCTCGGCCGGAATAATGCTGGCGGATCCACCACGCAAGCCATGAATCTTGTTAGCCGCATTAGCGATGGATTTGGCGCACAGACTACAATCAGCTACAAACCGTTGACGGATACCGGCGTTTATACCCGCATGCACGATGCGAAGAACGCCGACTGGGGTCAGGGGTATGCGGTCCATGACATCACTGCACCCATTTATGTGGTTAGCGAGACCCAGCGCAGCGCGCCGGTGTTCAATAACGCTCATGGCGTAAGCCGCATGGAATACCATTATGTCGGCGCCAAGATGCAGGGTGGCGGTCGTGGTTTCCTCGGTTTCGGCGAAATAATTTCCTACAATCCGCAGACCGGTATTCGCAGCAATATCCGCTATCGGCAGGATTTCCCATTCATCGGGCTGCAAGCTGATTCGATGCAGGTGCTGGCAGGAAGCGGCAACAAGTTCACCGCAATCAGCAAGCCGGACACATCGGTTCCGGTAGCATGGTCCAGCGTAAGCGCCAGTACAGTGGCGCCTTCGTGGAGCAGCACCGGTACGCTGTTGAGCTATACAAGCACGCAGTGGGATTCGATCATTACGGTAGCGGGCCGGGCGGCAATATTTCCGTATATTCAAAAAATACTCGTGCGGAGCTACACCCTGGCTGGCAAACTGAGTCGTAAGGTTCTGACCAGCAACAGCTATAACAGTGACGGTGATATGACCCGTGTAGTAGTTGATAGTTATGCCGGTGACAACAGCAATCCGTTGGCGACACAGACCACCAGCAATCAGTATCTCACGCCGGATACCGCCAACTGGCGACTGGGGCGATTGAGCCGCAGCACAGTAACCCATCAGCGTAGTGGCGTGCCCTCCATTAACCGAACTTCCAGTTTCTCTTACGACGCAGTTACTGGCATTCTTGATCAGGAAGTGATTGAACCGGATAACAATGCCTTCACGGTGACTACCCGCTACCAACTGGATGCCTTTGGTAATCGAAAGTCGACCGCAGTCACGCCTTTCGGCATGGCAACGCGCAGCAGTTCCAGCAATTTTGATCCGCTCGGACGATTCGTTATCGAGACCCAAAACGCCTATCAGCAACAGGTGCGGAAAACCCGCCAATGGGATGCCTATGGTAATGCCCTCCAGGTGGATAATATCGATGGTGTACAGAGCGCATCTGCTGCAGATTATATGGGCCGCCCGTTTTTTTCTTATACTGGAACCGGCGCCTGGGGTCGAACCACTCAGCGCTGGGGTGCAGGGAGTTATTGCCCGGCGGGTGAGACAGCGTTCTACACACTGTCTACCGGAGGTGGACAGCCTGCGAAATACAGTTGTTTTGATGTGCTGGGTCGCGAGTTGCGCACGGCCAGTGAGGGCTTTGATGGCAGCATGATCTACATCGATCGCTATTATGATGAGTCAGGCCGCCCGGAACGGGTTTCTGAGCCGTATTTTGCCGGAGATACTCGCTACTGGAATCGCACAGCCTATGATGTTTTTGGGCGGGTGGATTCCGTATTGGCTGCAGATGGCAACGATCAGATCAACAACTATGCCGAAGCGGCCGGTGGCTGCATTGCCGCCGGGCCGCACCAGACATTGATTACCAACGCCCTGGGGCAAAGCCGTCTCGAAGTGCGTAACGCTTTGGGTGAGACGGTGGCTACATATGACAACCACTGTGGTAAGGTCAGCTACGACTATGACGCCGTCGGGAATCTGACGACTGTCATCGGTGTCGATGGCGCCGTAAGCACCACAAGCTACGATGCCGCCGGTCGCAAGCTCAGCCTGGATGATCCGGATAAAGGCTATTGGCAATACGCCTATAACCCACTGGGAGAACTTACCCGCCAACTTGATAGCAAGAATCAGGCGATTGATTTCAGCTACGACAAGCTGGGCCGGGTGACAGACCGGCGCGAACTAAGTAATGTCAGCAGCCTCACCGATGCTGGCTATACCACGGTTAACCATGAAATTACGACATGGAACAACAGCACTTCCAGCAGTGTGATGGGTAAAGGCCAGGCCAGCAAAGTGACCTATCTTGAAGGCGAAAGCGGCGCTGTCGTGCAGCAGCGTGATAGCAGTTACGACCGTTTCGGTCGCCCCGCCATGGTCAGCACCTCCCAGGATGGCCTGCAACTGGCCGAAGAAACCACCTACGACCAGTACGGCCGTGTGTTCCAGCAGTTCGACGCATCAGGTGATGGCCATGGCATTCGCTACCACTACAATAATCGCGGCTATGTCGAAAAATTACAGGAGGCGCGTGAAGGAAGCAGCGGTATGTTCTATCAGCAAATCCAGGCTATGGATGCACGTGGTAACGTGACATCGATGGTGCTGGGTAATGGTGTGGCGGCATTTGCCACCTACCAGGCCCCATCCGGACGGGTCGCGGTGCTGGAGGCCTACGACGCTCAGGGCGTAGAGCTTCAGTACGTCAGTTACCGTTTCGATGTAGTTGGCAACCTCGAATCCAGGCTGGATACTTCTCAGGCCAGAAACCTCAATGAGAGCTTCAGCTACGATGGATTGAACCGGCTTGAGCGGGTGATGCTGGCAGAAAATGGCAGCGCGGCCCAAAACACACTCTCATTGCAATACGACGCATCCGGCAACATCAGCTACAAATCGGATGTTGGGAATTACCTCTACGGCCAGAATGGCGCCGGGCCGCATGCAGTCACCCAGGCGGCTGGGGTGAGTTACCGTTACGATACCAATGGTAACCAGATCTCGGGAGGCGGTCGCACGATCACATACGGCGTGTTTGATAAAGCCACGCGGATTGAGAAGGCAGGAGAGTACACGCAATTTATCTATGGTATCGGCAATCAGCGCATTCAGCGTCTCGACAACAATTCCATCGATCAACTCAAGACCACCTGGTATTTCGGCGGCACCGAGCGCATTCAGACCGGCAGCGGAGAAATTTTCTTCAAGCGCTACCTGGGTGGGATCGCAATCGCCGACTATTTCCCGGCAACGGGCCAGCAGAAAATGACTTACCTGATCAAAGATCATCTGGGGTCCATTCACACCTCCGTAAGTGAATCAGGCCTGGTGGCCGATTCCGTTGGCATGAGTTTCAATGCTTTCGGGGTGCGCCGCAGCGCAGACAGCTACATCAGCCTGTCATCAAGCGCCTTGAGTCAGGCAAATTCAATGTCCACACGCGGATTCACCGGCCACGAACATGTCGACGGCCTGGGCGTCATTCAAATGAATGGACGGATCTACGACCCCATGCTGGGCCGTTTCCTGCAGGCAGATCCCTTTGTGCAGTCGCCAAAGAACAGCCAGAGCCTGAACCGCTACACCTACGTCTACAACAACCCGCTGAGCTACACCGACCCGTCGGGTTACTTCAGTCTCAAGCGGTTCTTCAAGAAGTGGGGACGGGTAATTGTTGCCGCAGTCGCCAGCTATTTTACCTATGGTGCTGCAAGTACCTGGGCTGCTGGCTGGCTGGCCGGTTCCACACTTGCTGGAAACAGCATTGCTATTGGTTCGATTGCTGGAGCGGCTTCCGGCTTTGTGGGCGGAGCCATCATCAGTGGTAGTTTAAGCGGTGCCGTCAAGGGTGCTTTTGCAGGAGCAATTGTCGGTGGAATCGCCGGGTACTACGGAGATACCTACAATCTGAGCAGAGTTGCTAGTGAATCTATTGGTGGAGGAGTTAGTTCTCGGATTTTAGGTGGCAAGTTCGAAGATGGGTTGTGGTTTGCACTCGTTGTCTCAGGTTTAAATTGTGCCAATTTCAGAATGAGAAATATCGAACGAAGCTTGTCTGAGCAACATCCTCAGGGTAGAAATACCAATGGAGAAAGTGCTGGTTTTTACGGTGATGATACCAAGATAGCGGGCGCGCGTGAGCAGCTCAGTTCGGTTGGAGAAAGGCGACCTTGTGTTTCACCAGCCGGCGGGTGTCAAGGCGCACCAATATCAAATTCTCTGGATCAACGAAGTAATTTCTTTGGAACGAAATATCCACCAGGAGGCGTAAGGGATTATATCAATGAGTCATTTGCAGGGCCTCATGACTGGCTTAGAGATAATGTGAGTCGAAGTTACATCAGATCTCCGAATGGAGCGTACGAATTTATTGGTAATATGAAAAACCTGAGTGGGATTCGACTTCAAATTGATCGTTTTGCAAATGTAGCATTAATTCCTGTAGCAGCTCCGTTCGCGCTTGCCGGTATTCTGACAACTCAGGTGCCACTTTATACGTCTTCATTACAGCATTTGTACAGTGAATAGCTATGGAATATTTATCCAAATTTGGATTAGTTTTTGGGCTGAGTTTTCTTGTGGCGTGTGCGGTATCGGAGACTCACAAAATTCCTGTTGATCCTCCCATAGAGTGGATTTCACAGTTCAATACAGATCAAGGGCAATGCGTGGATGTCGATGCGAGATTCTTCAACAATGGGGAACGTTATCTTGGAAATGGAATGATAGCCCAGGATGGTTTATTCGCCGAAATGGTATTTTCTCAATATCTTCCATCAGGGCTGGGCCCTGAATATGTTGAGTTTTCCAGTGATGTCCAGTCTGGTCAGGTCGAGGTAACACTGGTCGGTGAGTCAACCCAGAGAATGGAATTTGAGATTTTTTGCGAGTTTGGTTGGACGGTACTGAGAAGTTCCAGAAACGGAGAATACCTGGGTGCTGGAGTGGTGGAAAAACAATTCGAAAGAGTGGCCTTTTTTCGCTTGGGAAATAAAGGGGAGTTGATTGTCAGGGTGTTGCTCAGTGCCAGCTTCAATTCGATGTATGTATTCAATTCTGAAGTTGAATCTGAGGGCTGGTACAGATTTCAGCCGGTATTACCCTGAGTTTCCGGCTTGGGGGCTTAAACGATGAAACTGAAACAGCTTGCGATCATTGCAGTCATTTTTCTTGTTGCTTGCACTGGTTCGTCCAAGCTAAGTAGAGCCTGCTCAGAAAGTCATAATACACTGATATAAAAGGATTAAATGACTTATTTATGGTACAATAGTGCACGAAAAACAAGCCAAACTCCTTAAAAAGCGTGCACCTATGATTCGTTGTCGCAGTCACCAACAAATA